>CAIJXJ010000227.1 GCA_903824575.1 uncultured Methylobacillus sp. | reverse complement strand
GCATATATTGGCCAGCTCTTTATGATCGCGGACAGATTGCCGAAAACGAAGGGGATCTCGATGAAGCGATCCGCTACTATACCAACGCTATCGATGAAATCGAGCTGCAACGTTCCACAATCAATACGGAAGGCGCGCGTATCGGTTTTTTCGGCGACAAACAGTCCGCCTATCAGGCCTTGGTGCACTTGCTGGTTAAAACAGGCAAATTCGATGAAGCTTTTCTTGTTACCGAACGTTCCAAGGCAAGAGCGCTGGTAGACATGCTGGCTAACAAGCAGGACTTTCATATTTCCGAAGCCAATGCAGATAGTGACAAGCAAATACTGGCCCAGCAACAAAATGCCGATCAGCTTTCAATTTTCAAGGACGTGATACCCCTGGAGTCAAGTGCCAAAGCCACCACCCCAGCAACCAATACGGTCAAAATTGACGCAACCACAGCCGTCAACAATATTCGCGGGTTAAAGGTTGAAGCAACCAGAAGCATCGCATCTCTCCCGGCTGAACTTGCCTCGCTCGTGTCCGTTATTCAGGTCAATCTTCCTGAGATACGCCAAAGTCTGCCTGTAGATAAAACCATCGTCAGTTCTTATTATGACAAGGACAATCTCTACGCCTTTCTGGTCGATCAGCAGTCAGTCAAAGCCATTAAGCTGCAACGCGAAGGACTGGAGGGCGATATCGATGCATTTCGCCAGTCGCTGCAAAGTACGAGTGGTAAATACGACGTTAAAGCGCAGTCGCTTGAAAGCAGGCTCATTGCTCCGCTTAAAGCTGAAATTCGAACGCAAAAACTGATCATAGCGCCGCATGGGGCGTTGCACTATCTTCCCTTCGCAGCCCTGTACGACGGCAAGAGCTATCTGATTGACCGCTACCAGCTCACTTTTTTGCCTAGCGCGTCCACCATCAAGTTTATAGGCAAGACGCACGCAGAGGATAAGTCCGGCAGCATCCTGGTGCTCGGAAATCCCAGTCTTGGTGATCCGATGTACAACCTTGCCTACGCCGAAAAGGAATCGAAATCCATTGGGGCGATTTTTCCCAAGTCGATGGTCTTGCTCGGGGATAAAGCCAGTAAAAAAAATCTGAATGATTATGGTGCAGGCTTCAAGTATCTGCACTTCGCCATGCACGGCAAGTTCGACTCTGACAACCCACTCGGGTCTGCGCTGATGTTGGCGAGCAATTCGTTGGCAGAAGTAAAGGACCAGTTGACGGTGAGCGAACTTTATTCGATGAAACTGAATGCCGACATGATTACCCTGAGTGCTTGCGAAACCGGGTTGGGCAAGGTCTCTAATGGGGATGATGTTGTAGGCTTGGTGCGAGGTTTCCTGTATGCCGGGGCAAACAATGTGATATCAACCCTGTGGGAAATCGATGACAAGGCGACCGAGAAGTTGATGGTGAATTTTTACCAAGGTGTTAAAGCGGGGAAATCCAAAGTAAGGTCACTTCGAGAAGCACAGATTGCACTGCGCAAGAGCTACCCTAACCCCAGATATTGGGCAGCTTTTCAAATGACTGGTGGAGCAGAGGAAAAGTTATCCGTTGCTGTAGTCGATGAGGCAACAAAGCTCAAGTTCACGCGCCCAATAACTATCAAGAAGAAGTAATTTTGATGAGAAATCAAGAAACGTCCAAGTATTAACTTCCAGCTTCGTGGTGATCTTGTAGAGCCATGAACCTAAAAAAACCGCGACTTTAATCCGCAGATTAGGTAGATTTTAAATCAAATAAATAGATAACTCATGCAACCGAGATTCTATTCTGGTTAAGCTGCAAGTAATTCTCCGTCATAAGGTTAAAACCTCGAGCTTTAGCCGGTCTGCTTTAGCTGTGATAATAAGCACCTAGACGGGAGGTGCAAAATATATACACCGAGCGAACACAATTTTCGTTTTTTGTAAGAGGCGAGCTTGCTCGCAAATCAATTTCGCCTGCAAGATGGCTTCTACGAAAAT
>CAIJXJ010000226.1 GCA_903824575.1 uncultured Methylobacillus sp. | reverse complement strand
GAAGATAACAGCTACCTTGTCGAATTTGCGGATTTGCCCGGATGTATCACTGAAGGTGAGACGCTGGACGAGGCGCTCTGTAATGGACGTGAAGCTTTGACCGGATATCTATCTTCGATGTTTGAACATAATCTTCTTATTCCACCGCCGTCAATGGCGCCAAGTAATAACAGTTATCTCATCGAACCGGAACCTGATGTCGCCATTCCCCTCATGCTGAAAAAGCTCCGTGATACTAACAAACTCACCCAAAATGACGTTGCCAAGGTCATCGGCGTTTCCTATCAGGCGTATCAGCGGCTTGAAAAACCCGGTAAAAGTAATCCCACTGTCAAGACCTTGGATCGTTTGGCTCGGGTATTTCATAAGACTCTTCATGTGGAATTGGCATAGTCCCTGACTCTTTACTCCTCTAATCCTTTACCGTTGACACTGGTCGCGGAAGGGTGTTATGGATATTGTTAATTTTAATGTTTTATGGGGGAATGCTTGAGGGAGCAGCAGGGTAGGAATTGATGGTATAAAAGAGCCGTCCTGGTCAGCGTGTAGCTGTCGGCGGCTTTTTGTTTGTTTAGTGAGATGGATGTGGGTGGAAATATATGGATGACCGTTATGCGGGGCAGTAAGGTGATTCACAATTTTGTAGGGGCGCCCCTTGCGGGCGCCTGCCTGTTGGTGGTAATGACGATCAGATAACCTCAAAACAGGACAGGCGCAAAACGGGCGACCGCAAGGGATCGCCCCTACATACAATAAATAAGGAAAACCGGTGACCTTCTTGTTGAAAAATAAAGAAGGTTGCTAAATTACCTTTAAAGGGTTATTCTGGAAATGGAAAAGCGTCGTCAGCATTACGACTTGAAAGCAATTCAATCCGCTATGAGTAGTGTCAACACCATGTATCTGACACTGACGGCGAGGCATGGAATCAAGCGTGCCTGTATGAGTCTTGACGACGCATGGCGGGTGATTCAGGGCCTCTCGGCAGGCAACTTTTACAAGTCAATGACCACCCATGCTGACAGTCGTGTTTGGCAAGACGTGTACCACGCGGAGTTTAATGGGAGGATGCTTTACCTCAAATTTCAACAGCAAGACAAGTACTTCGTCATCTCTTTCAAGGAGCGGAAAGATGAGTGAGCAATGGCAGGGGATAACATGTCCCGAATGTTTTGGAGGGACGTTAATTCATGGCATGAAGCAGGTTGATTTTGCCTATCGCAACCGAACTCTGACTTACGAGCAGACGGGCGCTTGGTGCGATCATTGCGGAGAAGGTGTGGTGAGCGGCTCTGAGGCCGAAGCAAATGAAAAGGTTCTTGATGTTTTCATGGTGTCCGTTGACCGGGAAGAGGCGGCGGAACTGGGGCGCATCCGCAAGAAGCTGAAGTTGACTCAGAAGGATGCCTCGGTGATTACCGGCGGCGGACATAATGCGTTTTCGCGCTACGAAAGGGGAGAAGCGAGGCCGCTACCGGCGGTGGTTAATCTTTTTCGTCTCCTTGACCGGCATCCGGAATTGCTGAAGGAAATAAGAGCAGCATAGCAACGAAGAGCAACAGAGGGCCGTTGGGGGGTGGATGTTCCCAGAAGAGCTTGCATTCTCACCTTGCTAATACAATACATAAGTCGTAAAAAAGAGCTTGTTGAAGGGTGCATTGGTTTTTTTGTGAAGGCATCAAAGATGATGATGTTTAAGGCGCCATTTAGATGATAATGAAGAAAACCAGCGTCACTAGTAATGTTTTAGAAGCAGGCGACGTGCTCCGGGATGAGTACCGTTTCGACTACACTAAGTCAAGGCCTAACCGTTTTGCAGGGAAGGCGAGGAACATCGAGTGGTCGTGGTTCTTGATCCCGAGGTTGCTGAAGTTTTTGAGACTCCGGATTCCGTAAATGAAATTCTCCATGCTCTTATTAAGACTATGCCAAAATTGACGAAGACGGCTTCTAAATTAAAGAGGACACAATCTGCCGCATAAACTAATTTAGTATGAATTCTGACGCTTCACTCCTCAAATCCTTTCCCGTTAACACTGGTCGCGGAAGGGTGTTATGGATATGGTTGATTTTAATGTTTTATGGGGGAATGCTTGAGGGAGCGGCAGTGTAGGAATTGATGGTATAAATGAGCCGTCCTGGTCAGCATGTTGCTGTCGGCGGCTTTTTTTGTTTCTTTGAATAATG
>CAIJXJ010000225.1 GCA_903824575.1 uncultured Methylobacillus sp. | reverse complement strand
TTCAATTTCTTTAATTTTTAATTATATAAATTTCTTTTGGGGATAATATGAGTGAAATATCACGTGTACAGTTATTTGGCAAGTTGACTCCGCTGGCTTACAAGTCAGTAGAAGGAGCCACCGTGTTCTGTAAATTGCAAGGCAATCCATACGTTGAAATGGTTCATTGGTTTAACCAGGTATTGCAGGCACAGGACAGCGATATTCATCGCATAACTCGTCACTTTGGTGTTGATGCTTCAAGACTGGCAGCGGACATGACGGGCAGCTTAGAGGGCCTGCCGCGTGGTCATAGCTCAATATCCGATTTATCCGAACATATAGATAATTCGATTGAGCGAGCTTGGGTGTATGCCACGCTTCAATTCGGCGATGCAGCGGTGCGCACTGGTCACGTGTTGTATGGCGCCTTGAAATCCCCTTCATTGCGCAATGTAGTTTTGGCGATGTCCAAGGAGTTCGCCAAAGTGCGCGCTGACGCGCTAGGCGAGCGCTTTGCCGAAATTGTTGGTGGTTCACCAGAGGACAACCAAGGTAGTAGTGATGGTTCCACGATAGGGGGCGCAGGGGTGCCCGGAGAAGCAAGTGGTGCGTTGGCCCCGGCGCAGATGGGAAAACAGGAAGCACTAAAAAAATATGCCGTCGATATGACGGAAAAAGCCCGAAATGGAGAGATGGATCCTGTACTCGGGCGCAATGAAGAAATTCGGCAAATCATCGACATCCTGATGCGCCGACGTCAAAATAATCCAATCCTTACTGGTGAGGCTGGGGTGGGAAAGACTGCAGTTGTCGAAGGCTTTGCGCAACGTATCGTAAAGGGGGATGTGCCTCCAAGCCTAAAAGACGTTTCGGTGTATTCTTTGGATATTGGCTTGCTTCAGGCCGGGGCAAGTATGAAAGGAGAGTTTGAGAGTCGTCTACGCAGCATTATTGACGAAGTGCAGTCATCTGCTAAGCCGATTATCCTATTCATTGATGAGGCACATACATTGATCGGTGCAGGTGGTGCCGCTGGCACCGGAGACGCAGCCAATTTACTCAAGCCCGCGTTGGCTAGGGGCAAGTTGCGAACTATTGCAGCGACGACATGGGCTGAATACAAGAAATACTTCGAAAAAGATCCTGCACTTACTCGGCGCTTCCAGGTGGTTCAGGTTTCTGAGCCAGATGAGGAAAAGGCCATTCTCATGATGCGTGGTGTGGTAAGTACACTCGAGAGACATCATCGTGTTCAGATTCTTGATTCCGCAATTGAGGCGGCTGTGCGGCTATCGCATCGCTATATCCCCGCACGTCAACTACCCGACAAGGCAGTTAGCCTACTTGATACTTCGTGTGCCAGAGTTGCCGTAAGTCAGCACGCGACACCTGCTGAAGTAGAAGATACTCAGCGGGCAATCGAATCGGTCGAAACCGAGTTGCAAATTATTGGTCGCGAAGAGTCAATGGGCGTTGAAGTGAACAAACGACGTCACTCCGCGCACGAGCGCCTCGCAAATTATCGTGATCGCCTAAAATTACTAGACGAACGCTGGCAAGCAGAAAAGCAGATTGTCGATCAAATTCTTGCGTTGCGAGCCGAGTTGCGCAATGACGACCCCTCCGAGCAGACCCAGACATCAGAAGCAGAAAATGTAGAGAGCCGGGAGTCTATGCTGGCGCGATTGATCGAAATGCAGGAGAAACTTGCGACGATGCAAGGTGATACACCTTTGATATTGCCAACGGTAGATGAACAGGCTGTAGGTGCTGTCGTTCAGGATTGGACCGGGATACCAGTTGGCCGCATGGTTAAGAATGAAATAGAGTCCGTACTCAACATAGCAGAGATACTAAATCAACGTGTTATTGGTCAGCGGCATAGTCTGGATATGATTGCCCGCCGAATCCAAACCTCGCGCGCGCGATTGGACAATCCAGGTAAACCCATAGGAGTATTCATGCTCTGCGGTCCTTCAGGGGTGGGCAAAACAGAAACCGCGTTGACTCTGGCAGAGTTTCTTTACGGTGGTGAGCAAAATATGATCACGATTAACATGAGCGAATTTCAAGAGGCTCACACAGTATCGACCTTGAAGGGCGCGCCCCCTGGATATGTAGGCTACGGAGAGGGCGGTATTTTGACTGAAGCGGTGCGGCGGAGACCCTATTCCGTGGTGCTGTTAGATGAAGTTGAAAAGGCGCATCCTGATGTACATGAGATGTTTTTTCAAGTATTCGACAAGGGATGGATGGAGGATGGTGAGGGAAGATATATAGATTTTAAGAATACTGTTATTATTCTTACATCAAATGTTGGGTCAGATCTCATTATGAATATGTGCAAGGATCCTGAACTTGTGCCTGAACCTGAAGGTATTGCAACTTCACTGCGCGAACCACTTCTTAAGGTTTTTCCAGCGGCGCTTTTGGGTCGTGTAGTGACAATTCCGTATTATCCACTCTCCGATGAGATGCTTGGTACTATTGTGCGTCTGCAACTTGACAGAATAAAAAAGCGCGTGGAACAAAATCACGGTGTCGCGTTTACATATGACGCTGAAGTAGTCCGATTGATTACTAGTCGATGCACCGAACTCGAGTCCGGAGGGCG
>CAIJXJ010000224.1 GCA_903824575.1 uncultured Methylobacillus sp. | reverse complement strand
GCGTATGATCCTCAGAGCCATCCGGCTTTTTTGCGTCCTTGTCATGGCCGTCTTGGGGAACTGGATTGCCGAAACTGGGATGGCTTGTTTTAGAATTCAGTCATTGAGCCAGCGTTAAACGTATTATTCAGAATCGACTAAGGAATGCCTTTCAACAGAAAAATCATCTCTTCACTAATCGTCATTGTTTTTGGGCTCACCGGCCAAGCATCTGCCAGCGACAGTGAAGAACTCGAAAAAATGCGCGCTATGATGCAAGAGATGAATCAGAAGATGCATGATATGGCGGAAGAAATCAGTGCTCTTAAACACAGCAATGAAAAGACCGATGAGAAATTAACTGTCGAAAAGAAAAATGCTCCTGTCATTAAAACCGGTGACAGTGGGTTTGGTTTCCAATCTTCAGATGGCCAGAATGCGATCTATCTGAACGGCCGGGTTCAGGCTGATTATCACTCGTTTGGAAAATCCAACGCTCAGAATGCTGATACATGGGACCTGCGCCGTGCATTTATTACACTTCAAGGCAAAATTTATGGTGCCTATGACTTCAATGCCACAGGGGACTTCGCACAACAATCTAACATCTCATCCATAGGTAGTGGGACATCCCCAACCAAAACGATTCTGGATCAAGCCTATTTTGGCATTAACTGGTGGAGCCAGGCCAAGTTTAGATTTGGTCAATTCAATATGCCTTTTGGCCTCGAGAGAAATACAAGCGATATCTTTACCGACTTTACAGAACGTGCACTGACCGAAGCGCTCATCCCCAGTAAGGAACGTGGAGCCATGGTCCATGGAGCACCGATTGAAGGTGCCTACTATGGTTTAGCAATATCCACTGGTCGAGGTAAGAACGCAGATAATTTAGATACACAAGTTGATAGTCCCGACATAATCGGCCGAGGTATAGTCAATCTGGCAAAGTTTGCAAATCTTGACAATAGTGTGATCCATGTTGGGGGAAGCTTTTCACATGGTTATATTTCCGGGAACCAGGGCTCAAATACCAATAACTTGACAACAAATACCTTCTTAGTCGGTCAAGGTAATGCAGCCTCGAAGACCGAAGCCAATGGCATTACTTTCTTTATCCCTACTGGTCTTGGTATTGCGGCAGGAAGTGATATCGAACGTACCCGGTGGGGCGCTGAGGCTGCTTTTGCCTATGGCCCCGTCAAATTTCAATCAGAATACGTGACTAATAATTACCAGGGAATTTCAACTACGGCTGGTGCCATAGGCGCATTTGATAAGGATATCAATGCATGGTATGCATCGGCGAACTGGCTCATGACTGGCGAGCACTATGCAGACACCTATAATGCTGATGGCAGTTGGGGGCGAATCAAACCTAAGCATGACTTTAGCTTGAAGGATATGGGCACTGGTGCCATTGTTTTAGGCCTAAGATACTCCGAATATGACGCAGGTGATTTTGCAAATGGTGTTGGTGCCGTAGCAAAAGTTGGAACTCCTTGGGCCAACACCAGCACTCCTACAGGAGCGCGTGCATGGACCGGTGCCGTAACTTGGATACTCAATCCCAATGCCCGTCTGGTACTTAACTATATCGACACAAGATTTGAAGGCGGGACCATAGGAGTGAAGAACAATATTGGCAATATAATAGGCATTGCCGATGGTGAAAAAGCGATTACGTTCCGTGGTCAGTTGGACTTTTAAGAAACATAGCCATAGCTTTGAGGATTATCAGTTCTCTCATGCACGTAACTAACTCTTAACATAGCTGTTTAAACAGGTCTGGGAGTCAATCCTTCACTAGATTTTCCATTGACCGATTTTATCCGCCTTGCAATTACTGGCGCAAATAATTTTATTGGTGCCGCGCCAATGGCAGGTAATTGTGAGTTGGTTAATAACTGATGGCTACTCGCCAACCGTGGACTAAATTCCGTTTATAAGAGCAAATATTGCGTATCGCCGCTGGTAAGAAAAAGCATGAAAACCAAATGAGAAAATCATCTCAAGAATTTAAGGTGCGGAATAAGGACTAGTTGTCCGTTATCCGATATTTTGAAGTGATCGGATAACGCCTATCCTTTCCAAATCCCCTGCGCGTGATGCGAACTCCGACTGGTGATTGACGACGCTTGTATTCGTTGCGATCGATTAAGGTAAGCACCTGCCGCACATCTTCCATCGTATAACCCAGAGCCACGATCTCGGCCGGACTGCAATCGTCCTCGACATAGGCTTCGAGTATGCCATCGAGCACCTCATAACACGGCAGGCTATCCTGATCCTTCTGCTCATGACGCAATTCAGCCGAGGGGGGACGCGTGATGGTACGCTCGGGGATGACGGGCTCAAGACTGTTGCGGTAACGCGCCAAGCGATAGACCTGCGTCTTGGGCACGTCTTTCAACACCGCAAAGCCGCCAGCCATGTCCCCATACAGGGTGGAATAGCCCACTGCCGTTTCACTCTTGTTACCTGTGGTCAGGACAATACTGCCAAATTTGTTGGAAAGGGCCATCAGCAAGGAGCCGCGAATACGGGCCTGCAAATTCTCTTCGGTAAGGTCGGACGCGCGTCCGAAAAATTCACCCTTCAGGGTCTGCATGAAACTCTCAAACACCGGTTCGATGGAAAGCTCGACATAGTCAACTCCCATATTGCCGGCCATCAGCGCAGCGTCCGTCAAGCTGATATCAGCGGTAAATTCGGATGGCATCATGACGGCACGAACCCGTGTCGCTCCCAGCGCATCCACGGCGATAGCGAGAGTCAGCGCCGAATCGATCCCCCCGGATAGGCCCAGCAAAACGCCGGGAAAGCCGTTCTTCAGGACATAGTCCCGCACCCCCAGGCAAAGCGCCTGATACACACTAGCATCCAAACCCTGATCGGCCACCAGCATACCCGTCAGCGGTCGTGTGCCATCTAAATCAACCAACCCCAGGGCCTCCTCGAAAGCCAGCCACTGGTGCGTCAGGGCACCGGTTCCATCAAGCACAAAGGAGGCGCCATCGAACACCAGCTCATCCTGCCCACCCACCAGATTGGCGTAGAACACCGGCAACCCGGTCTCCATCACCCGATCACGTAACACTTCGTAGCGCGTCGCCAGCTTTTCCAGGTGATAAGGCGACGCATTCAAGGCCAGAATGACCTCGGCCCCGGCATCACGCGCCCGGGCAATGGGGCCCGACTCCCACACGTCGGCGCAGATCACCACGCCAAAACGCACCCCCTGCAAATCAAACACCAGCGGCTGGTCTCCTGCCACAAAATAGCGCACTTCGTCGAACACGCTATGATTGGGCAGGCACTGCTTGTGATAGGTCGCCACCACCCGTCCACCCTGCAGCACCGAGGCCGCATTGAAATGTGTATCCCCAACAGCCGCCGGATGCCCAACTACCACGGTGATGTCCGGCAGTGCAGTGGCCAGCCGCAACAACGCGGCCTCGCAGGCATGGTAAAAATCATGGCGTAACAGCAGGTCTTCCGGCGGGTAACCGGTCAGTGCCAGTTCCGGTGTCAGCAGCAGGCTCGCTCCCGCAGTAAGCGCACGCTCTGCATGCTCGACAATTTTGGCCGCATTGCCGGAGAAATCCCCTACGGTACAATTGATCTGCGCAATGGCAATCCTCATCAATAAGAGCCGCCGGCATCCTTGATCAGCTTCACGATCTCAGTGCGCTTGTTCTTCATTGCGTAGACCAGTGCCGTCAATCCGTAAGAGTCCTTGGCCTTCACATTGACGCCATGCTCCAACAGCAACTTGACCATCTGCACGGAACCGCTATCCACCGCATATTGCAACAGGGAAACATCTTCGGAATCCTTGATGTTTACGTCCGCTCCCCTCTTGAGCAGAACCTGGGCGGTTTCGAGGTGAGACTTCTTGACCGCCCAGGTCAGCGCGGACCAATTAGTATGATCCACGTCGTCCACCTTGGCACCCGCCTCCAGCAGAATCTGCAATGCCCGTGGATAACCATCGCGCGCCGCATACATGGCCGCCGTCAAGCCCAGACGGTCCCGCGCCGTCAGGTCAGCGCTATTCTCGATCAGGATCTTGATGGTGGCCACATCACCGCTCTTGGCGGCATACATCAGCATGGTTCTGCCATCGTCACTCTTACTATTGGCACTGGCACCTTGTTTGATCAGAAGGTCCAGCACCTCGCTGTAGCCACTCGTCGCCGCCAGGCCCAAAGCACTCCAACCTGACTGGTCGCGCACGCTGATATCGGGGTGGGCCTTTAAAAGCACACGCACCGTTTCGACATAGCCCTTCTTGGCGGCATACATCAGGGCGGTCCAGCCCTCATCATCCCGGGCATTGACATCGGCCCCCTGCTCCAACAAAACACCAACGGCAGCAGCATTGCCTTTGCGCGCGGCGTACATCAAGGCAGTGATGCCCTCGGCGTCCTTCACGTTGGGACTGGCACCGCTATCGAGGATGGATCGCACCATCTGGGCATCGCCCTTGGCCGCTGCGGTCAACAGATAGGGCACATCTTCTTTGGCCGCCGCATGCAACGGAATCAGAAACAGCAGAAACAGCAGGCTACGCAACATTTATCTCATCCTTAAAACCATCATGGGACATCTGTAAATACTATCGTTCCATCCTCAACATGCGCGCATGGCCGCGAGGACAGCCTCACCCAGACCCGCTGGAGAATTAGCCACCACCACACCGGCTTTTTCCAGCGCGGCGATCTTGTCTTCCGCGCGACCGGACCCGCCCGAGATGATCGCCCCGGCGTGACCCATGCGCTTTCCCGCAGGCGCCGTCTGTCCGGCAATATAGGCCGCCACCGGTTTCGTCACATGAGACTGGATATACTCGGCTGCCGCCTCTTCGTCAGCACCGCCGATCTCGCCCACCATGATGATGGCTTCGGTCTCCGCGTCCGCCTGGAACAGTTGCAGACATTCGATGAAATTCAGTCCCTTGATCGGGTCACCGCCGATACCAACGCAAGTGGTCTGGCCCAAGCCCGACTGCGTGGTCTGATGGACCGCCTCGTAGGTCAGTGTGCCTGATCGTGACACGATGCCAACTTTGCCACGCAAATGAATGGCGCCCGGCATGATGCCGATCTTGCAGGCGTCCGGCGTGATGATTCCCGGACAGTTGGGACCGATCAAGCGCGCGCCGTTAGCTCTCAAGGCCGCCTTGACATTGAGCATATCCAGCACCGGGATACCCTCGGTAATACAGACAATCAATGCGACTCCGGCATCGGCCGCTTCTAAAATGGAATCCGCAGCGAATGGGGGTGGCACATAGATCACACTGGCATTGGCATTAGTGGCAGCGACGGCATCGCGCATGGTGTTAAACACCGGCAGCCCAAGATGTGTTTGCCCGCCCTTGCCAGGCGTCACGCCTCCGACCATGGCAGTGCCATAGGCCAGCGCCTGCTCGGAATGAAACGTGCCCTGCCGGCCGGTGAAGCCCTGACACAGGACCCTGGTATTTTCGTCAACTAAGATGCTCATGCAAAACCCTTATATAAGCACTGGGAGCACGCGAAACAACGGATGGAACACAGGCTTTCCCAGTGCTCGCGTGTCTCCCGTGGGTCAAATTACGCTTTCACCGCCGCCACCGCCTGCACTGCGGCATCGGTGAGGCCGGCAGCCGAGATGATGGAAAGGCCACTCTCTTGCAATAGCTTGCGTCCCAGTTCAACATTGGTACCTTCCAGCCGCACAATCACCGGTATTTTTACACCGACCTCCCTGACTGCGGTGATGATGCCGGTCGCGATAATGTCACAGCGCATGATGCCACCAAAGATATTGACCAGAACTGCCTTGACCTGAGTATCGGCGAGGATGATCTTGAACGCCCTGGCCACTGTTTCCGCCGTAGCACCACCGCCGACGTCGAGGAAATTAGCAGGACGTCCGCCATGCAGCTTGATCAGGTCCATAGTGGCCATGGCAAGGCCCGCGCCATTGACCATGCAGCCTATATCGCCGTTCAGAGCGATGTAATTAAGGCCGCTGGCGTGCGCTTCGGCCTCCTTGGGGTCGTCCTGACTCCAGTCGCGAATCGCGGCCAGATCCTGTCGGCGATACAACGCGTTGTCGTCCACGCTCATCTTGCAGTCGAGCGCCACCAGCGCGCCCTCACTGGTCACCACCAGCGGATTGATCTCAAGCAGGCTGAGGTCGTTGTCCGTGAATAGTTTGTACGAAGCCTTCAACAACTTGGTAAAGGCGTTGATCTGCGTCCCCGACAAGCCGAGGGCAAACGCCAGGTTACGCGCCTGGTAATCAACCAGGCCCAGTAGCGGGTCACAGATTTCCTGCAATATTTTTTCCGGTGTTTGCTGGGCAACTTCTTCGATCTCCATGCCTCCCGCAGTCGAGGCCACCACCACCACCCGCTCCAGAGAGCGATCCACCAGCAAGGACAGATAGAGTTCGCGTGCGATTGGAATCGTTTCTTCTACTAATACACGGTTCACCGGCTGGCCTTCAGGAGCATTCTGATAGGTCACCAGAGACCTACCCAACAGATTCGCTGCCGTGTTGCGCAGTGCCTCAATCGAGTGTTCCACCTTGACCCCGCCCGCCTTGCCACGACCGCCGGCGTGAATCTGCGCCTTGATCACCCAGGCCGCACCGCTAAGCTCAACAGCAGCTGCCACTACTTCATCCGCCGTTTCCGCCACGCGACCGTGGGGCGTCGAAACCCCATAACGCTGCAACAATTGCTTGGCCTGAAATTCATGTAAATTCATGGAATGCTCAATCTATTTTCAATTAGTGCAATTCTGGCTCAAAACCCGCAAAACCGCCATGCCTCAAGCACATAAACAGCAGTGTATAATTATTATTCTTCACAAAATAACCCCTATTTCATGCGCCTCGTCCTTCAGGGTTCAGCACTGAACCAACAGCACCTCCAGCACATCAGCAAGCTCTGCCATGGCAATACAGCTGTGCATATCGATGCACAAGCTTGTTTTTTTTCCGTATCCCAACCGGATACCGCCGTGGCCGACTATTGCGCCGCGCAGCAGATTGATTGCGCTTTCGTGCCGGACCATCAATGCCTTGAAAATTTTGGCCTGGTGGTGATGGACATGGATTCCACCCTGATCAGCATCGAATGCATAGATGAAATCGCTGACATGCAGGGGCTGAAATCGCAGGTTGCCGCGATTACCGAGTCTGCCATGCGGGGTGAAATCGAATTTGCCGAAAGTCTGCGGCGCCGGGTTGCATTGCTGCAAGGCCTGAATGAATCGGCACTGCAACGTGTTTACGACGAACGGCTGCGGCTCAATCCGGGAGCCGTAAAACTGATCAATACGCTGAAGGCCCAAGGCATCCGCACCATGCTGGTCTCGGGCGGCTTCAACTACTTTACCGACCGCCTGCAATCTTATCTCGGACTCGATTTTGCTCACGCCAACAAACTGGAAATCCTTGAAGGCAGACTGACCGGAAAAGTGCTTGGGGACATTCTCGATGCCCGGGGCAAAGCCAACTGGCTCACCCGCATCAGGGACCAACTGAATTTGCGCCCGGATCAGGTGGTCGCCATTGGTGATGGCGCAAATGATCTTGACATGATGGCGGCAGCAGCCGTGGGGGTGGCTTATCATGCCAAGCCACTGGTGCGCGCGCAGGCAACTTACGCCATCGATTACGTCGGCCTCGATGGCGTACTGAACCTGTTCAGGGCTGAACGTAAGTAAACAGGGTCAGATTCTGTATCAGGACAAAAGACTTCTGTGCTGCAGTCAGGCTTGCCGTCTCCTGCGTGATGTTACTCAAGACCTTGGCCAGATCTATGTCCTGCAGGGCACTCAGCGTCTTGCTGTTTTGCAGAGTCAGGCTGGCATTGGTGCCGGTCTGCGCGGTCACCTCCTGCATCGATGCACCTACGGCTGACCTGGCTGTCAATACGCTGTTCAAGCCCATAGTCAGGTTGTTCAGGGCCGTACTCATGCTATTGGCCAGATTGGCATTGCCACTAACGCCCACCACAGGCGTCTGCAAGGTGGTAATCATGTTGCTGAGCGTATCGAAGATGCTCTGATTGCTGCTGGCCTTGAGCGTAAAGGAGTCCCCTAATGCAGGCGTACCGCTGATGCTGATTTGAGCGCCATCGATATTGATCGTCGTGCCGCTGGTATAGGTCCCCGAAGCAGGGGTCGTAGTGGGAGACGGGCTGATGCTGTAACCCTGGGGGACGTTGTTGTCAAAGGTCACCGTGAAATTTTGAGCGCTGCTAGCCCAGGTCGCCGGGGTGATCACCGAGGCGTTGCTGACGATGCCAGATCCCGTATTGCCTGAGGTGGCAGCAGAAGTAACGACGCCATTACCATTCTTGACCAGTTGAAATATATTCGCGCCAGAACTGCTCACCGGAACCAGCGCTGAAGAACTTACTTGCATCAAACGTGCGCCTTGGTCACCATTATAAGTCACACCACTTGGATTGCTAACCGTTGGCCCCCCTTGCGAGAAGGGTGGAGTACCGCCCTGATAACCGGAAAACAGGTACTGACCGCTGCTGTCAGTACTGTTGGCAAGTGCCAGCAACTGGCTGTAGTCCCCCTTCAACGTCGTCACCAGCGTGGCTCGATCCGTATTATTCAGTGTCGATCCATTGGCCCCCTGCACGGCAATGTCGTGAACGCTCTGCAACAGGTCGCTGACCTGCCCCAGCACGGCGTCTTGCAAGGACAGTGCAGAAGTAGCCGTATCGCTGTTGGTCGTGAACTGTGCAGTGGTGGATTGCGCCTGGCTTAGCTGCAGCACGCTGGCAGCTGCACTCGGATTATCGGCCGGTGTCAGAAAACTGCGGCTGGTGCCCACCTGCATTTGCAGGGTCTGCAAATCTGCATATTGCTGCTGTATGGTGCCAAGCCCCTGATTAAATACCGTACTACTACTGATACGCATCATTGACTCCTAAATATCACAGTGATTGCAGAAGCGAGGTAAACAGGGTAGAGGTCATCTGCATGATTTTTCCTGCCGCCTGATAGGCTTGCTGATATTGCATTAAGTTGGCCGCTTCCTGATCCAGGCTTACGCCCGACAGCGACTGTTGCTGTGCCTGAGCCTGCGTCAACAAAGCGGCTTGAGCTTGGGCAAAGGCCTTTACCTGAGCGGTCTGACTGCCAACCTGTGTCACTAGCTGGTTGTAGACGCCCTGATAGGTCGTCGTTGGCAAACCAGCAGAGTTCGCCGTCATGGTATTGGTGGTCTGCAAATTCGTCATCAACAAGGCGTTGCGATTGTCGGACACGGCGCCAAGATTCTTGGCCACGGTGAAAGTGTCACCATTCGCCGGAGTGCCACTGATCTGTACAGTCCAACCGTTATAGCTAATGGCACCGTTCGCAACATAGGTCACACCTGACGCCAGTGTTCCGGCCGTTGCATCTACGACGTCATAAAGGGTCGGGCTGGTGAAGTTGATGCTCACCGTATTTTGCAAAGCAGCATTGACCGGCGGTTGCGTCGTCGCATCGACCACACCAGGCGTGATGGTGGCGTTGCCGGTATTAGCCGTTGAAGAACTGCCCATGATAGGTGCGGCAGCAGCAATGGTAGCCGTGCTGATAGAACTCGACACCGCAATCTGGCTGGCCGCGTTTCGTGTTGGCTCGATCAGGATGCTGTCACCTACATTCATGGCCCCGCTAATATTCAGTGTCATGCCGTCCACTGTAGCCGGGAACGTCATGTTACTGCCCACAGTCTTGTTGTCCGATAGTCGCGTCAGGATATAGCCGTTCGTCGCGCTAAAGGTCAGGTTGTAATCACTGGCGGTCAGATTTTTCGCCCCGGTCGCAGCATCAATACTGGCCGTGAGCACCGCCCCTCCAGTATTGTTGGAATTTGGCAGCACGCTGGGCGTCGGCACGGTGAAGAAGCTTGCCCCCATATTGCCGTTCAGGTCCTGTCCCAGAGCATGCTGGTTGTTGAAACTTTGCGCCAGTGAGATAGCGACTTGGCCCAGACTATTTTGCGCGGGATCGAGCGATGCCTGCCGAAAGTTCAGAATCCCCCCGAGAGCCCCCCCATTGATAATGATGTTCGAGATTTCCGTTGTAGCTCCGTTATTCTGATAGGCCACGACGCTCTGGCTGGGATCGGCTGAGGAACGAACTGCCGCCAGCGTGAAAGCCTGCGACCCCATCACCAGTGGCTGACCGCCGCCCATGTAGATGTTCATGCTGCCATTGCTCTGTGTCAGAACCGTAGTGCCCACCTGCTGGTTCAACTGGGAAATCAGGTTGTCACGCGTATCGAGCAAATCATTTGGCGACTGTCCGCCGGCGCTTTGCGCCACGACCTTGATATTGATGTCAGCGATCTGTTGCGCAAGAGAATTGATGCTGGTCACACTGGCGCCAATTTGACTATTCACCGCGGTCTGCAGGCTAGATAATTGTCCACTCAAGGTCTGAAAACTGTTTACCAGGCCCGTGCCGGCACTGATCATGGACTGGCGGGAAGGAAGCAATTGTGGCGTGGCAGCCACATTGCCCACCGCCGTAAAGAAGCCTTGCAACGCTGGCGACAGGCCGATATTGGGGTCAGCCAACACGCTGTCGATCTGCGAGATCTGAGCCTGATAAGTGCTGTAACCAGTACTCTGCGCTTGTGCCAGGTTGACCTGATTATCAAGAATGCTGCTATAGGCTCGCGTGATGGTATCGACGCTTACCCCCTGACCAACAAATACCGATCCAATCTGCACCGGGGTCGCTGCCGACTGCACGACTCTCTGGATATGATAGCCCTGCGTATGCGCGTTACTAATATTCTGCCCAGTCGTCGTCAGACCCATCTGGGCCGCATTCAGTGCAGAAATTCCGGTACTGAAAAAACTCATGATTCAATAACCTCAACTGTTTGCTGAATTATCGGCAATTTATATTCATTCTTGAATCAGACGGCAGAAGAGGCTGTCGTGCTGGCGGCCAAGCCATCACGAAAAGTCGAACTCTTGATCACGCGAAGAATCTTGTCCGCATACATCGGGTCGGTCGCATAGCCGCCGGTCTGCAAGCCGCGCACGAAGCCTTCCGCATTGCTGCCCTGCGCCATCGCGCCGGCGTAACGGGGATTAGTCTTGATCTGCCTGGCATAATCGGCGAAGGCCTCGCCGTAGGAACCGTAGGCCTTGAAACTGGCGCTCTGCGTAACCGGCTTACCGTTTACGTATTCGGTGGTATTTGCGCTCACCGTGGCCCCGATCCAGTTCTTGCCGGCCTTGATGTTAAAGAGGTTGTAGCTGTTGCCGCTACTGCCTTGCAATTCGTGCTTGCCCCAACCGGTTTCAAGTGCCGCCTGCGCCAGCAGCACATGCGGGGAAACGCCAAGTTCGGTGGCGGCATCGACCGCATGCGGCCACAACTTGTTGACAAAGTTGTCAGCCGTGAGCGGCGTATCAGTAGCCGCTACGGGGACGGGTGCGGAGGCTGTTGCGGGTGCGACGGCCGCAGACGTTTGCAACGTCAATGGCTTCTGTACAGCTGGACTTGCCGCGACGGCGATGCCAGCCTTGCCCTGCATCTGCTGCGTCAGCATGTCGGCGAGGCCGATGCCACGGCCCTTGGAGATGTTCTGTGCGATCTGCTGGTCGTACATGTCGGTGAAGGTCTTGGTTTCACGGCTGTCGAACGGACCGTCCTGCGACAGCGTCTGCCGCATGCTGCGCAGCATCATCTGCATGAAGTAAGACTCGAACTGTGCCGCCGCCGCATGCAAGGATTCACGGCCACCATCCTGCTTGGCCTGCAGGCGCAAGGCATCCAGCCCTTGCGGGTTGACGGCCAGGCTATCGGTGACAGAGGAAATCATCAGATGATTTCCAGATCTGCCTTCAGTGCACCCGCCGCCTTCATTGCCTGCAGGATGGCCAGCAAATCCTGCGGCGAGGCGCCGACCGCGTTCAGTGCCTTGACCACCTCGCCCAGCGTAGTGCCGGCCTTCAGCACCACCAGCTCAGGCTTCTTTTCCTTGGCCTCACCCTGTGCCTGTTCAGGGGCCGCTACGGCGGGCTGGCCGATCAACGGTTCGCTGGAAATCACCACCGACAGATTGCCATGTGCCACCGCCACCGTATCCAATTTGACTTCGCGATTCATGACGATGGAACCGGTGCGCTCGTTCAGGATGATGCGGGCGATGTCATCCCCTGGACTCACGGAAAGATTTTCCATGCGCGAGATAAAGCCGATACGCAGATTGTTGTCCATCGGGGCCGTAACGCGGACCATGCGGGCATCGAGCGCCACCGCAGTGCCGGCACCGAAGCTGCGATTGATGGTATCCACCATGCGGGTGGCGGTGGTGAAATCGGTCTTATTGAGTTCCAGATTGACATATTCACCCTGCCCGACATCAGCCAGTACCACACGCTCCACCGTGGCGCCGGACGGTACACGACCGACACTCAAGTGCGCGGTGTTGCCAGGCGAAACGCCCACCCCACCCACCAGCACATTGCCCTGCGCCATGGCATAGACCTGGCCGTCGGCGCCCTTCAGAGGCGACATCAGCAAAGTGCCGCCGCGCAGGCTTTTGGCATTGCCCATGGAGGACACCGTCACGTCCACGGTCTGGCCGTTCTTGGCAAAGGGAGGCAGGTTGGCAGTGACGATCACTGCGGCCACGTTCTTGAGCTGCAAACTGGTGCCGACCGGCAGGTTCACGCCCATGTTCTGCAGCATGCTGATGATGCTCTGTACCGTGAACGGCGTCTGCGTGGTCTGGTCGCCAGTGCCATCCAGACCCACCACGATGCCATAACCCATCAGCTGATTGTTACGCACGCCCTGAATCGACACCAGATCCTTGATGCGATCGGCCTGCACCGGCATCGCCACCAGGGCTAGCAGCAATGCAATGACACCTGTGACTGGCATGTTCATGATATTTCCTTAGAACGGCAACAAGGCAACAAAGAACCGCGACAGCATGCTGACCACCTGCGCCGTATCGACGCTCTGCTTGGTCTTGGACTCGACACGGGCATCGGCCAACTGGGTCGAGACAACGGTATTGGTCGAAGTGATATTGACCGGATTGACTACGCCCGACAGTCGGATAAATTCGCTCTCAGAATTGATGCCGATCTGCTTCTCGCCACTGACTCTCAAATTGCCGTTAGGCAAGACCTCGATCACCGTCACCGTCAACGTGCCGGTGATGGCGTTGGTATTTGCAGCAGTATCTTTATTGGAGCTACTAAGGGCGGAAGTCCCCGTGAATCTGGTGCCGAAAAGCCCAAGCTGGGCGGTGCCTGCAGTGGCTGCGGCGGCATTTGCAGCGGCGTTGGCAGCGGCGCTACCAGGCGTCACGCCAAGCACCGTCGGTGTTCCGACAGCCACAGCTGCGGAACCGGCTCTAGCCATGCTTTCGTTGGTGGTCTTGGTGGCGGAGCTCGTCTCCAGAAGGGTGACAGTCAGGGTGTCACCAACGAAGCGGGCGCGTCGGTCCTCGAACAGCGGGCGACTGTCACTCACCTGGTAGATTGCGCCATCATGATAGGCCTTGGGCGGCGTCGCGTTTGGCCGTATCGTCATGGGTTGCTGCACGCTGGTCGATGGATCGGTATTACATCCACTCAAGAACAAAGCCAGCATCAACACCAGAATTCGTGTGTTCATGATGCTCTCCTTACAGTTGCACCAGGCGTTGCAGCATCTCGTTCGACGCCTGTACCGCCTTCGAGTTGAGTTCATAGGCGCGCTGCGCCTGGATCATATTGACCATTTCTTCCACCACATTGACGTTGGACGCCTCGACGAAGCCCTGTTGCAACGTGCCGAGACCGTTAGCTCCAGCAGTACCCGAGGTAGCCGTACCTGAAGCCGCAGTAACTTCCACAAACAAATTATTTCCGATGCTCTGCAAGCCTGCAGGATTGACGAAGCTGCTCAGCTGAATAACACCTGCCGTTTGCGTGGCATTGGCAGTATCGAGATAGGACACCGTACCGTCTTTGGCGATACTCACATTAGTGGCGATTTGGGGAATATTTATAGCGGGATCGAGTGGATTGCCATTAGCATCAACCACAATGCCTGAAGCATTCAACTGAAAAGAGCCATCACGCGTATAAGCTGCAGAACCATCTGACTGAAGCACCTTGAAGAAGCCATTGCCCTGAATCGCCACGTCCAGTGTATTGCTGGTCTGCGACAGATTGCCCTGCAAGAAGATGTGCTCTGCCGCCACCGGACGAACGCCGGTACCCAGTTGCAAGCCCGATGGAACACTGGTTGTTTGCGACGCCGACGAACCTGACTGGCGCAAGGTCTGATAGATCAGGTCTTCGAACACCGGACGCGACTTCTTAAAACCGGTGGTGCTGACATTGGCCAGATTGTTGGAGATGACGTCGATGCTGGTCTGCTGCGACTCCATCCCGGTCTTGGCGATCCAAAGTGATCTGAGCATGATTGTTTCCTGAAATATTTAAGCGGAAAGTGACAGCACCTGCAGCGCCTTGGTGTCGTTCTCACCGGCCTTCTGTAGTAACTGGACCTGCATATCGAAAAACCGAGACTGATCAATCATGCTGATCAGGGCATTCACGCTACTGACATTACTCGCCTCCAGCGTGCCGGAGGCCAGGCTGACTGCCGCATCCGTTGCTGCCGGTTGACCATTGGCCTGACGAAACAGACCATCATCGCCGCGCACCATGCTGGCATCCGGCGGATTGACCAACTTGATGCGTGCAACGGCCGAGGTAGCGTTGTACTGGCTGTTGGTGACAACGGAGATGGTGCCATCCTGACCAACCGTCACTTCCGAGTCCGGCGGAATGGAAATCGGACCACCGTCGCCAATTACCGGCAAGCCGTTGCTGGTCACCAATTGACCACTTGAAGTCACCTGTAAACTACCGTTGCGGGTATAGGCCTCCTGACCCTTTGCATCCTGCACCGCAATCCAGCCATCGCCCTGCACCGCCACATCAAGCGGACGACCGGTTGATTGCATGGTGCCGGAGGACAGATCGGCACCCGGCGTCGAATCCACCACGAAGGTCCGGGTCGCGGTTCCCGGACCCACGACCGGCACCGCACGAAATGCGTTGATCTGTGACTTATAGGCCGTGGTCGAGGCGTTCGCCAGATTGTTTGCCGTCACCGCCTGCTGGATCAAGCTGTGCTTGGCACCATTCATCGCAATGTAGATCAGCCTGTCCATCGTTTCTCAGCCCTCAATCCTTAGTCCCGGCTTCATCGCTAGCCCCTAGTCCCATTCATTACTTCAGATTGATCAGCGTTGACATCACTGCATCTTCGGTCTTGATGGTCTGGGCATTGGCCTGATAGGCACGCTGCGCGGTGATCATATCGACCAGTTGCGTCGTCAGGTTAACGTTGGAGTCTTCTGTGGCACCCGATTGCAGCACGCCATTGTTGCCGACCCCTGGCGGGTTAGTACTTGGCGCTCCAGACTTCGCAGTCGCCGCCCATAGATTGTTGCCCAACGCCTGCAAGCCCTGCGGATTATTGAAGGTTGAAAGCAGCAATTGCGCAATGTCCTTGGTCTGCCCATTGCTGTAGGTCGCCTGGATGATGCCATTGGTACCCACGTTGTAGCTGGCCAGCCTTCCCGTCGCCGCCCCATCCTGCGCCAGCGAATTGATTGAATCGCTAGCGGCAAATTGCGTGCTGCCAGTCAGGGTCAGAAAGAATGACAGGGGATCGACATTGGCGCTCACCACGCTTGGCGTGGTGGCTCCTGCCGGTCCGGTAATCTGGATACTATTAAGCGGAACAGCCCCACCAGGATTGCCGTTAACATCGAGCAACGTGCCGTCAGTCTTAAAGTGAAGCGTATCGCCGCCAGCCGTGCCAACTTCGTCCCACGTTGGCGGCGTGGTGGCAGGGCCGACATCGGGCATCATGGCATGCATGGTCCATGTGTTTGCAGTTACCGCCGGATCCGACTTGACGAAATACATGGTCAAGTTATGTGCGTTGCCCTGGCTGTCATATACGGTAGCCGGAGTCGAAAAGTTGTAACTCGCTGGTGTATTCGCACTAAACGGATAGACGGTCGGATCAATGACGGCATCACCACTATTCAGGTTCACCATCGCCTGCACCCCAGCGCTTGTCAAACCAGACTGCCCCGTCGCGACCGGTGCACCCGCGACCGAGGGGATCGCCACCGGACCGATCGACGTAACCGTGCCACTGGCACTCAGGGTATTGCCCTGCACTTGCAACCCCGTGCTGTTGACCAGGTTGTTGTTGGCGTCCAGCGAGAACTGGCCATTGCGGGTATAGGAAATCGCCTTGCTGCCGACTGCACTCACCTCGAAGAAACCATTGCCGTTGATGGCAAGATCCAACGGGTTGCCGGTCGTAGTGAGATTGCCTTGCGTGAACTGTTGCGCGATCCCCACCACCCGGGCGCCCAACCCGGCTTGCGTGGCACCACCACCACCAACACTCAGTGACGCCGCGAAGACGTCGGCAAACTGCGCCGCCCCCACCTTGAAACCAACGGTATTGGCATTCGCCACATTATTGCCGATGACGTCCAGATTCTGCGACGCCACATTCAAACCACTTAATGCCTGTTCAAAACCCATGTTCTGCTCCCCGTTGAACTACAGTATCTGCGCGACCGAACTCAAGGCAATCTGACCCATACCCTGCACCGCCAGTGCCGGTCCGGTGGAATCCATCAGCACGCTCTGCACCAGACCTTCCGACAGGCCGACCGGCGCAAGGGTCGTGCCACCGGCTGCTGCTGTCACGCTAAAGGTATAGGCACCATCGGGCGCCTGGGTGCCATTGCTGGCCTTGCCATTCCAGGTAAACGGCACCACTCCTTGCGGTTGTGCCCCCAGGTTGAGCGTATTCACCACCGCCCCATTCGCGTCCTTGACAGTAACCGTCACGGTGCTGGCCGCGCTTGGCAAGGTGACGCCAGCCACGCCGGCACCACCGCTCAGGTTGATGGCATTGCCCGGCGCCAGGATGTTGTGTCCAATCATGCTGACCGACTGGAATGCCTGCGACTGCGAGAACGCCGTCATCGTGCTATTCAACTGCCCGATGCCCTGCACCGTCGAGAGCTGTGCCATCTGGGTGGTAATCGCCGCGTTATCCATCGGATTCAATGGATCCTGATTCTGCAACTGGGTAACCAGCAACTGCAGAAACTGAGTCTGTTGTGCCTGCGCGGCACTAGCGGTCGTTTTTGCCGCCGTACCAGCCGTTGCCGCTGTCGAGCTTGCCACTGCTGAAACCATCATATGCTCCTCAAGTGATTACTGACCCATGGTCAGCGTGCGTTGAATCAGGGTCTTGGCCGTATTCATCATTTCCACGTTCGCCTGATACGAACGGGAGGCTGAAATCATGTTGGTCATTTCTTCGACCACATTGACGTTCGGCATGGTCACGTAGCCTTGTGCATTGGCATACGGACTCTTGGGATCGTAGATCAGCTTCATCGGTGAAGGATCATCCACTACCTTGGCCACTACCACACCACTCGTGCCCTTGGCCATGGCGGAATTGAGCGGCTTGGCCTGAAACACCACCTGCTTGGCGCGATAGGGCTTGCCATCAGGGCCTGCCACGCTATCGGCATTCGCCATGTTGCTTGCCGTCACATTGAGCCGCATGGACTGTGCCGTCATGGCGGACCCGGCAATATCAAATACGTTAAACAGCGCCATCAGTTACCTTTCAACGCCAGCGTGATATCGCGAATATTGCCGTTGATGAATTGCAAGGTGGACATGAATTGCAGCGAATTCTGGGAGAACTGAGCCTGCTCAATATTGCTGTCCACCGTATTGCCATCGATACTCGGCTGCACCGAAGTGCGATAGAGCGGCGCGACACCCGCCATCAGGCCATTGTTCTTGCCATCCATGTGACCGACGGCGGTCTTGGCCAGACTCACGCCAGCTGTTGCACTCTGCGCCAGGCGCATGGCACTGGCGAAATTGATGTCCATGGCCTTGTAATTGGGGGTATCGGCATTGGCAATATTGGACGCCAGCACCTGCTGGCGATAACCGCGCAGGCTCAGGGCTTTTTCCTGAAATGCGAACGCCTTGTCGATACTGCTGGTCATGCCATCAATTCCCTTAACGCCATTGTCAGGTCAGTTAAAGCAGAAAGCATGCCACCAATTGCAAACAGCTATGGCATCAGGAATCAGGCTGAAATTGATGGCCTGAATAGTCATCCGGACGGCAAGAGTTTGCCGTGTCGCGGCAAGGAGGGACTGGGGACTGGGGACTGGGGACTGGGGACTGGGGACTGGGGACTGGGGACTGGGGACTGGGGACTGGGGACTGGGGACTGGGGACTGGGGACTAGGGTTAAGAGCCAAGGCTCAAAGCGTAGTCCCTAGCCCCCAGATATTTCGATCAGTCGGCGGAGATCACGCGATTGCGCCCAGTCTGCTTGGCTTGATAGAGGGCCAAGTCTGCGCGTTTCATCACGCTGCCGGAATCCTCTCCAGCCTGACGTTGCGCCACACCGGCACTGAAGGTCATCAGTACGCGCTCATTGTTGTGCAGGAAAAATTGCCGGGTCAAGTCGCGCTGCACCCGGGTCATGACCTGCATGGCTTCTTCCATCTCAGTCTCGGGCAGGATGATGATGAATTCCTCTCCACCAAAACGGGCCAGAACATCGGTTGGACGCAAGGCTGCCTTGGTCACCTTGGCCAGATGCGCCAAGGCCACGTCGCCGGTATCGTGCCCCAGGGTGTCGTTCAGCCGTTTAAAGTGGTCAATATCCATCATCGCCACGCAGATCCTGGTGTCAAAACGATCAGAACGGCTGAATTCTCGCTCCAGCGCCGCATCCATGCCACGTCGATTAAGTGCTCCGGTCAGGTAGTCCTCATGCGCCATTTCGCTGACGTGATCAAGTTCCGTCGTCAGCGCCTCAATGCGTTGCTCTGCATCGACCACCTTAATCTGAGCCGCCTTCAGATCCTCGTGTGAACGCAGCGCATCGAGCTGCATGGCCTTGGTATCCCCCATCAGCTTATCCAAGATCACATTAAGCTCGGTAATATCCTCGGTCGAGCTGATCTGCAGCCGATAGGTCTCAATCTTCTTGTGATATTCACCGGTAGTCTCCGTCATCCCGGCCAAACTACTGATAAAGGTCGCCGCCATCTGCTTGAGGGTGTCCTTGGCTTCTACCAAGCCATGCTTGAGCTTGCCCTGCTTGAAAATGAGCTCCTTGAGGCTGCTTTCCGCGTCGTAAAGCACGTCAATGTCTATGGGTTTCGAGATGATGTCGCGGATGATGGCGGTCTGACCAAACAGCCATTTATCATCCACCACCAGTTCACTCATGTTGTCCACCAGCAGGCGCAGCAAATGCATCAGCTCCTCCTGCAAACGATGTTGCGCATCCTGATTCATTTCCAGCGCATACCAGAATGGCTTCAAGGCTTCGCTCAATTTGACGACTTCCGGCTCGGTACGGGCGCTGCGCGCCTGTTCCAACAAAGCCTGCCCCTGGCGCGCAATGGACGGAATATCCTTGAGCTGAGCCACACACCCCATCTCCAACGTCCGAATCAGGATGTCACGCCACAGCAGGGCCAGCGCACCCGCCTCCAAGGTGGACTTTGCCGGCTCCGTGACAGCCGAGGCAACCGCAGTCACTGGCGCGACAACCTCATCGACCAGAGGCGTTGAGACGCCGCTCCCCCACGACGCCACCAACGCCTGGATTTTCTGTGCCAGTTGCTCAGGATCCTTTTCAAAATTGGTAAGAACCCGCTCCAGGCCTTCCTTCTTCTTGTTTGAGGTCAAGCCCTTGTGGCTGACCTCGAGCTGGCGTATCAAGTTACGCAGCACCGTAGACCAACTGTGCGCACCACCATCGCTCCGAGTTGCCAGCAGCAGACCACGCAACTGCGCCTCTACCGCGGCCCAGTCTCGTTTCTCAGCTAATCCAGAAATGGTCTTGGCCGCCGCCAGAAACTTGGGACGGCCTTTTCCAGCTTCACGCAGCACCTTTTCCAGAACCCGTGCCATGCCGGTCGAGCCATCTTCCGATTTGGCGCCAGCGATTTCATCATAGGCGGCATGGAAATTATCTGGTGTTGGCGGAACTTTCCGTAAGGCAAGTTGCTTGAGCGCCTGTCGGGCGATGTCGATCGGTGTGCTGGGATTTTCGGTATTCATGGCCTGTGAATTCAATTAAAATTGTCTGGTCGTTCAGATTCTATCCACTTTATGGTGAAACGGCCAATGTTCCAATGAAGCGCCTCTGTTATTTCCTCCTACTGTTCTGCTGTACCACGGCCGGCGCCACCGAGTGGCAATCGCTGCCGGCGATCCATGCTGCAGTAGGGGCCTTTGTCGAGGAAAAAGTCGCGTCCCAGCCGGGGCATTACACGATCACGGTGAACCACGTCGACTCCAGGCTGAAGCTGGCAAGATGCGAGCAACTCGAACCCTATCAACCCGTCGGCAGTCATCTGTGGGGAAGCATCAGCATCGGCGTACGTTGCCTTGCGCCCACCCCCTGGTCACTCTACGTCCAGGTCAGCATCAAGGTCACCAACAACGTGCTGGTAGCAGTGCGCCCGATCGCCAATGGCCAGCCGGTACAGGCAGATGATGTGCAATTGCAGTCGCGCGATATCACAAACATCGCCGGTAGCGTGCTCACGTCACCCGCCCAGGCCATCGACAAAATTGTCGCAACGCAGGTATCGAGCGGCACCATCCTGCGCTCAGAGTTGTTGCGCATGGCCGATGTCATCGCACAAGGGCAGAGTGTCAAGCTGTTGGCGCAAGGTGCCGGCTTCCGAGTTTCTTCCGAGGGCCAGGCTATGAACAACGCCAAGGCCGGCCAAGTCGTTTCCGTCAAGACCCGCTCGGGCCAGATTATCAAAGGCATCGCCAAAGGCGATGGAGTGGTAGAGGTTTATTTTTGAATGTTAGGGGCTAGGGGCACGTAGCGTTGGGGGTTTTCCCTAGTCCCTAGTCCCTAGTCCCCAGTCCCTAGCCCCTAGTCTGTTTTCAACCAATGCAGTTCACCGGCTTTCATGTCAGGCACCAGAATGGTCTTGCCGTCACGCGCCATTCCGATGTCGGCTGCAGATTGATAACCGTCTTTCAGCAACGTTACTTCACCCTGCCGACTGACGACAAAAACACGTCCATTCTTCCAGTCGCTGACATACAGTACGCCCTTGGCGCCGCGTATCAGGCCGTCTCCGCCACCAAAACCCTCGGCGACTTTTTCCAGGTCACCGTTCCTGATGCCGATGCGGTACAGCGTGCCGGAGACGAAGTCCACCTCCAGCAAGTGGCCAGGTCCATCCATGATCAGGCCATTAGGGCCCAGCACGCGGGCATCCTTGTCGCCATTGGTAATCAGCTTAACCCGGCCATTCTTGCTGATGCGATAAACCGCACCGCCCATACCCTTGAGGTCGCCTGTGTCTGACACGTAAATATTGCCTGCGGCATCCGACACCAGATCGTTCAAGAACTGCGGCATCACAGGAAAGGCACTTGCTGCGGCAAACACCGTCCATTTGCCATCCTTGCCGATCTTCAGCACGCGCGTCTTGTCGGCCACATACAGGCTATTGCCCGACACCGTCAGGCCCTTTGGATCATCCATGCCGATGGCGAATACTTGTCGCTTGCCGTCATGCCGGATGACGCTGATCTGACCGTCGCCATCGGTACCGAATTCGCCAATTTCAGACACATAGATACGCCCGTCCGGACCGACCAGAACGGATTCCGGGTTCTTGAGCCCCGTCACCACCGACGGCGAATCTGCGTACACCAACCCTCCCACCATCAATCCACAAGCAAACAGCCAGCACCGCATCGAAATATTCATGTCAATTCCTTTATAAAATCAGGACTCAGGACTCACGACTGAGGACAAAGAAAAAACGGCATCTTAGCCCTGGTTTTTAAGTCCCTAGTCCTTAGTCCTGTTTTTGCGCCGGCAGCGCTGCTATCAGTCCACAAGGCATTCTCGTTTCCCCGTCCGCCAAGCCTTGCGCCAACAGAGTTTGCAATCCAGGATCAAGCTGCATCTGGCGCACGATATCAGCCATGGCAGCCCGATAGGTGGCCTTGATAGGCTGTTCCGGCAGGACATCCAAAAAACCCCATTGCTCGACTTTGGCTTGATAGTTTGCAATCGCGCTGCCGCCGCCAGAAAACACCCGGGCTGAAATTTTCCCGTAAAAAATAGAGGCGTACGGGTTGTAAAACATTTTCGGCGTGAGCATCACCACCACATCCGCCGCGCTGTTATCCTGGCACATGGCAGTCTTGCCGAGAACAGGCTTCAGCGCTTCGAGCGCAATCGGCTCCAACACCTCACCTTGGCTGAACCAGTAATGGAGGTAGTAATGCCGGAGCAGCGTCTCATGCGCATAATGCTGCGGGCCAATGTAGATAAGCGCCCGGGCGGCTTCTGCAGCCTGGGCTGCCACGGTCACGGTCACCAGCACAAATGCAAGGACAGTTGTTAAAAAAAATCTGTTGAGTTTCATTTCATTGAACTCCGATAGCTAACGCGATAAATCATACCCCCCCTATCATCCGAAATATAGACCGCCCCATCGGGACCGACGATAACATCTACCGGCCGGCCCCAGGCCTGCCCACCCTCGAGCCATCCGCTGATGAAGTCGCTAACAGCTGTTGGCACTCCGCCCTCGAAATGCACTCTGACGACCTTGTAGCCAACCGGGTCCTGACGATTCCATGAGCCATGCAACGCGACCAGCGCGTCACCCCGATACTCTGTCGGAAAATTCGTCTTATCAAGGAAAGTGATGCCAATCGGCGTGCTATGAGCCGCAAAGGTGATGGCCGGAGCCGTCATCGACGCACAGAATCCTGTCGGCGCCAGGAAATTCTGGTCAATAACTCTTGCACCCCAGCAATGCGGCCAACCATAATTCTGACCGGGTTCAATATGATTCAACGCTTCAGGCGGCAAGTTATCCAGCGCCACGCCACCTTTAGACCCCGCCCGCATATCGGCACCATCGTTGGTACCGAACAGGGTGCCCATCAATGGCTGCCAGGCGAAGCCCTGCGTGTTGCGGAGACCAGTGGCCCACACTGGTGACGTCGGATGCCGGCCAACGCTTGGCAAGGCGCCGGCCGGTTGTCCATCAACCGTATAACGCAACAAGGTGGCACGCAACGGGTCTAATTCCACACACACATTGCAACTTGATCCGACATTGAGATAGAGGTATCCATCCGGCCCCAATTTCAGGCTTTTCATGGCGTGGCCACCGGCCGGCAGACCCAAGATGACAGGGACGGCACGAGCGGCTGGCCATTGACCGTCTTGTTGCTCCAGTCTGACCACGCCATCCTGATTCGCGACCAACAACTGGCCATCGACAAAGACCATTCCCTGTGGCGCATTCAGCCGGTCAGCCACGACCACTACCTCGTCGGCTCGACCGTTGTGCCTGCGATCGACCAGCATGACCACCTTGTGATCAAAACCGAGGGAAACATACAAATTTCCATCCGGGCCGAATGCCATGAAACGCGGCCCGTGAAACATGACGGCACCGGCCGCTGGCAGTCGGGCAAATACCGAAATGCTGAAACCCGCCGGCACACGCAGAGACTGCGCCGGGTTTTCCGGAATCGGCAGCACCGGTGCCATGTCGGCGGCAGCTTCAGCAAAGCAGAAAGCAAACAACAATGCCAGCAGCGTTTTGTGCATCAACTCAGCACGTCGCTCCAGATGTTTTTCGCCCACCACTGGGCGTAATTGCCCTCCTGCTCGCTGGGCTTGTCTGACACGCCGCCTCCGGCCTCCGGCAGCATTATTTTCTTGGCCGCGTCATAACGATAGACGTTGGCCACATGCATCGCCTGCTTGTCGGAGACGAAGCTGTAACAGGTATTGGCGAATACCGGCTGCGGATCAGGCGCCTCCCCCACCAACCGGGCAACGATGGCAGAGGCGCAGACCTTGGCCTGGGAAGTCGCCATGTGGGCAGATTTCGGCAGGGCGCTCGACACCGCATCGCCAATGACATGAATGCCTGGCAACAACTTCGACTCGTAAGTCAGGAAATCCACTTCGCACCAGCGCGCATCCACATTGGCGACGCCTGCCAGTTGTGCCAGTTTTCCGGCACGCTGCGGCGGGATGACGTTGAGCACATCGGCCTTAACGGACTCAAACTCGGTCTTGACCTGACGTGCAGCCACGTCCACCTCAAGCACGTGGCTGTCGGCGCGGTACTCCACCAGACCCGGATACAATTCGGCCCAGGCGCGGGTGAACAAGGCTTTCTTGGAAACGATTTCAGGATTAGCATCGAGCACCAGCAGCTTGGATTTCGGCTTGGCGCGTTTCAGATAAAAAGCCACCTGGCAGACACGCTCGTAAGGGCCTGGCGGGCAACGGTAGGGCGCCTTGGGAATACTGATAACGAACACGCCACCATCCGGCATCGCCTCCAACTGGCGGCGCAGATTGACCGTTTGCGGCCCGGCACGCCAGGCGTGTGGAATCTGCTCTTGTGCGCTCGCGCGCTCCAGCATGGGGTAGGCGTCATAAATAAAATCGATGCCGGGCGCGATGATCAATCGGTCGTAATCGAGATGATCGCCATCTTCCAGCAAGATGCACCGGCCATTGGCGTCAATGCCAGTCACTTCCTCATGCAGACGCTTGATATTGTAGCGATCCAGCCCGGAAAAATTGAAGGTGAGGTCACCGATCTGCTTGCTGCCACCTAGCACCAGGTTGGACAACGGGCAGGAGACGAAGGTCGTGTTTTTTTCGACCAGGATGATCTCGATCCCATCACCACCCCACAGCCGTAAGTACTTGGCTGCCGTGGCGCCGGCATAACCACCACCGACGATAATGACCCGCCCCGATGCACCGGCGGCTTGGGCCATCGCCGGCCAAGTGCCGATGGCAACGCCTGCTGCCAGCCGTTTGATGAACTCGCGGCGCAACATCTAGAGACTTCCCAGCGGCATCGGCGAGGATGACGTCACACGCGTCTGAACCGCAAAAAAATCGGCTAACTGATCAATCTCGGCCTCATTCAAGCCCTTGGCATGGTGATGCATCACCGTCGACGCGCGCACACCGCTCTTGAAAGCCTGCATCTGCAACACGAAATGATTGCGCTCCAACCCCGCCAGAACCGGCGTGCCGCCGACGCTGTTGCCATTGGCACCGTGGCAGGCCGCGCAGGAGGCCGCCAGAACGCGAATATGCGCATCCGCCCAGGTCGTCATGGGCAAGGCCAGAAAAATTACCAGCAAACAGCGCATTCAATTCTCCCGCCAGTAGCCAGCCCGTAGGGCGCAATAAGCTTGTCCTGAGCTCAATCGAAAGGCGCAGCCCATTGCGCCGTATTTATTGCGCCGCTAAACAAACACCTGCAGATGATTAATCCGCCCTATGCATTCCGATTAGAAGCACTTTTCTTCCTGGCAACCGTCATCCTTGGCACCGAGCTTCACCAAGAGGTCGATCATCTTGGTATTGCCCATGTCGCGCACCACACGCAGTAATGCAACATCGCCACGCATCTTCAGGTTGACGTCAGCACCGGCATCGGCCAGGTATTGCACCACATCGGTGAAGCCATTCAGCGCGGCCAGGTGCAAGGCGGTATTTTTGGTCATTTCATGCTGAAAATTCAGATTGGCCTTGTGCTCGACTAGCACCTTGACCGCCGCCAACTGCCCGCGATTAGCGGCGATTTGCAAGGCCGACCAGCCAAAGAACGCACGACGCTCATCTACACTTACACCGCCGCTATCGAGCGTCTTCTTGATGAAAGCAACATCGCCCTCCTGCAAGGCCGTGGCGTAGGCAACGGATTCGTCATCCGTAATCGCGAAAGTAGTCGTTGAGACAGCCAGCAGTGCGGCCAGCAGTATTGCCTTGATCAAGTTCACTATATCTTCTCCATGGTTATAAGGGCACTGCCCGATTGATTATGCTACAAACTTGCGCGCGTTACGGAACATCCGCATCCACGGTCCATCTTCACTCCAGCCATCAGGATGCCACGAATGTTGCACGGCGCGGAAAACCCGTTCCGGATGCGGCATCATGATACTGAAACGGCCGTCCTTTGTCGTGAGTCCGGTGACGCCCTGCGGGGAACCATTGGGATTAAACGGATAGGTTTCCGTCGCCGTCCCTCGGTTATCCACGAAACGCAGACTGATCAGTTTGTCGGCAAGCAGGGCTTCGACCGCACTTGGCTCAGAAAATTCCGCAAAACCTTCACCATGTGCCACGGCAATCGGCATGCGGCTACCGGCCATGCCAGCGAAGAACAGGGAAGGAGACTGCAGCACCTCGACCATGCTGTAACGCGCTTCAAACTGCTCGGAACGGTTGCGCACGAAATGTGGCCAGTGTTCGGCACCCGGAATGATGGAATGCAGGTTGCTCATCATCTGGCAGCCATTGCACACGCCCAGGGCAAAACTGTCACCACGCTCAAAAAAGGCACTGAACTCATCGCGCGCACGAGCGTTATGCAGGATGGACTTGGCCCAGCCCTCGCCCGCGCCCAAAACGTCGCCATAGGAAAAGCCACCGCAAGCGACCAGACCCTGAACATCACCGAGCTTGATGCGACCCTTGATAATGTCGCTCATGTGCACGTCAATCGCCTCAAAACCTGCCCTATCAAATGCCGCCGCCATTTCCACCTGACCGTTCACGCCCTGTTCACGCAAGATGGCCATACGGGGTCGCATTCCCGTATGAATGAAGGGTGCTGCCACGTTATCATTCTGATCAAAACTCAGGGTGACATGCATACCGGGGTCTGTCAGGTCCAGCAACCGGTCATATTCTTGGACTGCACAAACCGGGTTGTCACGCAGACTCTGCATCTGATAGGTGGTTGCCGACCAGGCGCGGTGAAGATTGACCCGCGTATCGGCAAACACCGTGTCAACCCCATGAAGGATGTTGATCGATCCATGACCGGCTGGCTGGCCGATCACATACACGCAGCCCTGCAAGCCGGCGGCATTAAGCTTCGCCACCAGTGCTGCCGAGTCAGCCTCACGTACCTGCAACACGGCGCCCAACTCCTCATTGAACAGGATTTCTGAGGGGGTGCCTGGCAACTGACCAAGATCGATGTCGAGGCCACAACGGCCGGCAAAGGCCATCTCGACCAGAGTCAGCAGCAGCCCCCCATCGGAGCGGTCATGATAAGCCAGCAATTGGCCCAGACGATTCAATTGCTGCACGCTGTTGAAAAAAGTCTTGAGTTGCCCGGCATCATTCACGTCCGGCGCCTGAGTGCCTACCGCGCCATAAACCTGGGCCAGGGCCGAGCCGCCGAGACGGTTTTTACCCTGCCCCAGATCGATCAGGATCAACTGTGTGGGACCAAGGTCTGACCGTAATTGTGGAGTCAGAGTGCGGCGTGCGTCAGGAGTCGGCGCGAACGCGGTAATCACCAGGGAAATCGGCGCAATGACCGCCTTCTGTTCGCCGTCATCAACCCACACCGTCTTCATCGACATCGAATCCTTGCCGACTGGAATACTGATGCCAAGTTGCGGACACAACTCCATGCCGACCGCCCGCACCGTGTCGTAGAGGGCGGCGTCCTCGCCCGGATGCCCGGCAGGAGACATCCAGTTGGCGGAGAGTTTCAGTTCGGAAAGGTCATTGATGGCGGCTGCGGCAATATTGGTGATGGCTTCCCCTATCGCCATACGACCCGAGGCCGGGGCGTCTACTAGGGCCAGCGGTGCCTTTTCTCCGAGAGCAAAGGCCTCGCCGGCATAGGTCTCGAAACCCGCCAGGGTCACCGCCACATCGGCCACCGGCACCTGCCAGGGACCGACCATCTGATCGCGCGCAATCAGTCCCGTCACACTGCGGTCGCCAATCGTGATCAGAAAGGTCTTGTCGGCGACGCCCGGCAGATGCAGCAGGCGATTAACGGCATCCGTGAGATCAATGTTCGACGCGTCAAAAGGCGTCAATTTACGCGGCAGATGGGTCACGTCACGCGTCATCTTGGGCGGCTTGCCGAGCAGCACCGACAGATCCATGTCCACCGGCTTGACTCCAAAATACGAATCCGCAACCGTCAGCTGACGAGCCTCGGTCGCCTCCCCGACCACGGCATAAGGACAGCGTTCACGCTCGCAGATGGCAATGAAACGCGGCAAATCTTCCGGCGTCACGGCCAACACATAGCGCTCCTGCGCCTCGTTGCACCAGAGCTCGCGCGGACTCATGCCCAGCTCCTCGTTGTGAATGTCGCGCAATTCAAATATGGCGCCACGTTCCGCGTCATTCACCAGTTCCGGGAAGGCATTAGACAGGCCACCGGCACCGACATCATGGATGGCCAGGATGGGGTTGGCATCGCCCAGCTGCCAGCAGCGGTCGATCACCTCCTGCACGCGCCGCTCCAGTTCCGGGTTGCCACGCTGCACCGAATCAAAGTCCAGATTTTCGGTGTTGGCGCCGGTATCCATACTGGACGCGGCGCTACCACCCAAGCCGATCAGCATGGCCGATCCGCCCAACTGGATCAGCATGGCGCCTATCGGAATACGCTGTTTGAACGAATGCTGCGCCGAAATATTACCGACGCCGCCCGCCAGCATGATGGGCTTGTGATAACCACGCACTTCACCGGCGGACTCCAATTCCAACGTGCGAAAATAGCCGGCAATATTAGGGCGACCAAACTCGTTGTTATAGGCGGCGCCACCCAATGGGCCATCGACCATGATCTGCAGGGCCGAGGCAATGCGCCCGGGCTTACCGTAATGCGCTTCCCAGGGCTGAACAAAGCCTGGAATATTCAGGTTGGACACAGAAAATCCGGTCAACCCGGCCTTGGGTTTGGAACCGGAACCGGTCGCACCCTCGTCCCGAATCTCGCCGCCGGCGCCGGTAGCGGCCCCGGCAAACGGTGAAATGGCGGTTGGGTGATTGTGCGTCTCCACCTTCATCAGGAAGTGCATTTCCTCACTGATGTAGCCATAACGGCCATCGGCCTGCGGATAAAAACGGCCGGTCACCTCACCCTGTACCACCGATGCATTGTCGGAATAAGCCACCACCGTCTTACCCGGATGCAGTTGGTGCGTGTTGCGGATCATGCCAAACAGGCTCTTGGCCTGTGCCACGCCGTCTATCACCCAGTCAGCATTGAATATCTTGTGGCGGCAATGCTCGGAATTAGCTTGGGCGAACATCATCAGCTCAACGTCGGTCGGATTGCGTTTGATGCGAGTAAAATTTTCCACCAGATAATCGATCTCATCCGGCGACAGTGCGAGGCCCATGTCGGCATTGGCCGTAACTAGCGCGGCGCGACCCCCTTGCATGACGTCCACCGTGGAAAGAGCTGCCGGTGTGGCCGTGTGGTACAGCTGTGCCGCGTCGTCGATACTGCCAAACACCGCTTCGGTCATGCGGTCATGGATCAGCGCATGAAGAATTTTTCGCTCCTCAATCGTGAGCAGACTACCGTCACTAGTGACGGCATAATAAACCACTCCACGCTCGAGGCGCAGCACGGATTCAAGCCCGCAATGGCGTGCAATGTCGGTGGCGCGTGATGACCATGGCGAAATTGTGCCGGGGCGCGGAATCACCAGGAACAACTCACCCCGGGGCGACTCCACTGCCATTTTTGGCCCGTAGGTAAGGATCTGCAGCAGAGTGTCCTGTTGCGCCACGGTCAGTTCACCCTCGCTCCAGGCGAAATGCCAGAACTCGGCATAGAGGTAAGAGATGCGTGGTGCAGCGGTCTTCAGCGCGGCCAGAATCTTGTCGAGACGAAACGGGGAAAGAGCGGCACTGCCACGGAAACGGAGCATGGTGGATTTGGCACGGATAAAAAGCAAGATTTTAGCAGAAAGCCGCTCTCTGGAGGTCCAAGCTCCGTAGCGCCTTGTTAAAATTCCTGGAGCGGAGTAGCCTCGCTCGAACAATAAATTTGTGGCTTCAAGGATCGAATCATGCAGGACGTATCAAAACTTCAGATTTACCAGGATTATTTAGCGAATTTTTTCCCATCAGTGCGTGCCACCGCCCAACTCTTGAGATCCTCCGGCAATGCCTCTTTGCAGAATCACGTAAATCCCCTGACCAACTGCGGCGGCAAGGTTTATTCCCAGAATGACGAGGATGGCATCAGCTTCGAGATTCTAAGACGCATCGGCATTGTCAATGGAGTATTTGCCGAGTTCGGCGTTGGCAACGGCACGGAAAACAACACCCTCGCTCTCGCTGCCGCCGGCTGGAGCGGTTTCTGGGTGGGTGGCGAAGACCTGGCATTTGACTTTAATCCCCTGCAGGCGACAACCTTAAATTTCCATTACCAGAAACACTGGATCAAACAATCAAATATTGTCGAGCTCTACAACAATGGTTTGGCGGCCATCAAACGTAAGCAATGCGATCTGATTTCACTGGATCTGGATGGCAATGATTACTATTTTGTCGAGGCCCTGCTATCCTCGGGCGCACACCCCGAGGTGTTCATCGTCGAATATAACGCAAAATTCAGGCCCCCGATAAAATTCAAGATTGAATACGACGACAATCACACCTGGGATGGCAGTGATTACTTTGGTGCCAGCCTCGCTACCTTTGTCGAGTTATTTGAAGCGCATGGCTATTTTCTCGCCTGCTGCAACATCACGGGCGCCAATGCCTTCTTCGTCAAGGCAAAACACCGGCCTCAATTTGCCGACATTGCAACAGAAATTGATCAATTATATGCTTCGCCAAAATACTTTCTCACCGGCTTTGATGTCGCCGGCCACTGGCTTTCCCTGAGAGCCATTGTCCAGATTTTCAAGCAATTGAATGCTGTCGATTAGGCAGACCTGACTCCTGATCGATTTGATCAATTATCTCAAAGATACCAGCGGCGGCAAGCGCCCTGCATCATTCAAGCTCAGACTGACTTCTGCTCCAACGCGGCTCGTATCAAGGCATCCAGAGTGGCAAGCTTCACCGGCTTGTGACATACCGTGATGCCATGCCCCGCCATGATGCGCAGCAATTTCGGGTCGGTATCGCCAGTAATGACTATCGCCGGCAGTTGATCGCCCCACAGCAGCCTTGCCTTCGCAATCACATCAAAGCCGTTCTGGCCATGGGCAAGACGATAATCCGAGATCAGGATATCTGGTGCCACGCCTCCCATAGACTCAAACAAGGCCTCCCCGTCCGTGGCCACGACGATTCCATGCCCGAAGAATTCAAGCGCAAAAGAAAATGCATTGAGGACCTCGACGTTGTCGTCCACCAAACCAATCCTGAAATTTCTTGCAGCTAGTATTGGCGGTACTGATACCTCTACCGGAACCGCTTGTCCTGGAGGTAGTTCTATGGCGAACATGGAACCACGGCCCGGTCTGGAGCGCAGGCGAATCTGCAGCTGCAACAAGGCGGCGATCTTGGCCACGATGGAAAGACCAAGGCCGCTGCCTCGGCTGCGACTATCATCCCCCAGCTGACTGAACTCTTCAAAGATGTATGCGCTCATATCCTCCGGGATGCCGATGCCGGTATCCCAGACCTCAAGCCATAATTTCTCCTGATGGCGACTGCACGCAATCAGCACACCGCCCTGCTCCGTATAACGAACGGCATTGGAGACCAGATTGCCCAATATCCGCTCCAACAGATGCGGATCGCTGTGCACGATCACTTGGGCCGCTCTTGCACGCAGGCTCAAGCCTTTCAGCATCGCCTCGGGGGCATGCCTGGTCACGATGGCCTGCAGCAGTTCATTGACATGGAAATCCGACAGTCTGGGTGTCACGATGCCCGCATCTAGCTTGCTCAGATCAAGCAGCCCGTCAAGCAATTCACCCAGACTGAGGACGCAGCTCTGGATTTTCTCCCCCAGCTCACGGTTGCCCGCCAGTTCGCCTTGAACCAGCGTCTCCACATACAGCGAGAGTGCGGTAAGCGGTTGCCGCAAGTCATGGCTGGCCGCAGCGAGAAAACGCGACTTGGCGTTATTGGCCTGATCGGCAGCGCTACGCGCAGCGATCAGATCCTGCTCTACCCGCTTTTGCTCGGTGATGTCCCAATTGGTTCCAATCATGCGCAACGGTTGACCGGCGGCGTCGATATTGACCTGGGCCAACGCACGGAGGTTATGGATCGACCCATCCGGCCAGATCACCCGAAATTCGGTATCAAACACTTTTTCGCCACGCAGTGCCATCTGGAGTTCAGCATCGCTTTGCTGCCTATCTTCCGGATGCACGCCTGCCTTCCAGATCGCGTAGCTTGCATCCTGATTCTGAGCCATGCCGTAGAGCACGAACATCCTGGCATCCCACGTCAGAACGTCCTGGCGCACATCCCAATCCCAGATGCCCACCCCGCCCGCCTGCGTGGCAAGCATCAGTCTATCCTGGCTGCGACTCAGTGCAACTTCCGCACGCTTGCGCGCAGTGACATCCATCAAGGTCGCCACGTAATTACACACAGCCCCGTCATTACCTGTCACCGCCGTGATGGTAAGGCCTTGCGGATAGACTTCGCCATTCTTGCGACGATTCCAGATTTCACCCTGCCAATGGCCTTGCAAATTAATGCACGCCCACATCGAGGCGTAAAAGTCTGCATCATGCCGCCCCGAACGGAACAGGCGTGGAGTCTGGCCGATGGCGTCCTCCGCGCTGTAACCTGTGACTTCGATGAAGGCACGGTTCACCTCCTGAATTACGCTATTGTGATCAGTAATGAACATGCCTTCGCAAGACTGAAAAGCCGTTGCCACAATGCGCAACTTCAATTCAGCCTGTATCCGCGCTGTGATGTCCGATAGATAAACCAGCCAGAGACTGCCGAATTCCTCACTCTCGAAAACGGAAACTTGAGCAGACGTCCAGAACGCTGAACCGTCTATTTTCCAGCTTGGTATTTCGCCACTCCAGAATCCATTGTTTGCCAGGGACGCAATCACCCCGGAGGAAATCTCGGCAGGAATAACACCGGCCGAAGCCTCCCCTGCCATGATGTTCTGGTTGGCAAATGCACCCGTAGCGTAACCGAACATCTCCTCGAACCGCCGGTTGGCATAGAGGATCTTGCCATCAACGGAACTGGCCAACACTATGGCTTCAGCAGCATTTGCCGTGATGCTACTTTGCAGACGCAACGCCGCCTCACTTTTTTTCATCTCTGAGAGGAGAAAAGTCAGGGCGCTGACCACGAGAGCCGCAACGAAAAAGGACGCAACAAGACCCGTCAGCAGGAAGTCATTGGTGATGGCCCCCTTCAGTAGCATCTCCATGCCACAGACAATCAACTCTGTCATGGTGACCGAAATCACCATGGCGAAAAACCAAAGCTGAAAAAATTTGATTTTTTTCAAAGCGCCGATCATTTTGCATCCTCCCGTAGCTTGAGGGTCAGGTGATGAGAGGACCTGCAATCAACAACGGCGTCAATGCGGCATCTTGATGGAACGCACTAGCGCTGGGGCTTTAATGGGTGCATGTCTGAAATCCGCGAACGACCAGTCATTCAATCGACACGGACGTTTCGTTCGGAATTGCCAGCATGTTGAAACAGGTCACATTGCCAAAACAGGGCATACATCGCAACGTGGCGCACATATTCTGAAATTCGGTGTAGCTAGGATTCGACGGCGTGATCTCGCCGGTTAAGAAGAGTTACGCGCTAGACCTGCATGCTCATGACGTCTTGATAGGCTGTCGCAAGCTTATTGCGAACCTGTACCATGGTCTGGAAGGAAAGATTAGCCTTCTGCAGGGAAATCATCACGTCCTGGATGTTGGCATCCGGCTGGCCGAGTTGAAAAGCCTGTGCCAGTTTGTCCGCCCCCTGTTGGGCATTATTGACTTCACTCACCGCACTTTTCAGCATGTCGGCAAAATTTGCCGTGCCCGCCCCTGCCGCCGACGAACTATTGCCGGAAGCCAACGCCGAGGTGGCGTTAAGCTGACTGAGTAACTGGTCGATTCCTGTGATATCCATGCTGGCCTCTTAATGCCGCTATCCGGCGCGCGTCATGCAAGTTCTATATCGTAACTTGGCGCGAAAACTTTAAGATAAAGTATTCTGCCTCCTTCAGATCAAGCAATTCTCATGCCTGATCATCCCCGGTCTCGCGATATTGCTGCAACTTATGGCGTAGCGTGCGCTCGCTCATGCAGAGCTTTTGTGCCGCCAATTTACGCGAACCATTGACAGATGCAAGTATCGTCATGATGTGCGCTTTTTCCAAAGATTTCAAGTCATTGATGTCCTCGCCCGGCGCCTCCCACTGCTCGATGACCGGGCGCGACGGCAAATACAGATGCTCCGGACGAATGATCTCAGCCGGGGCCAGGATCACGGCGCGCTGGATGATATTTTCCATCTCGCGCACGTTGCCGGGCCAGTCGTAATCCAGTAAAGCCTGTTCGGACGCACTGTCCATGCGCATACCTGATCGCCCCATGGCGACGGCCATGTCAGCCAGAAAGCGTAGCGCCAGTGGCAGAATATCTTGCTTGCGCTCCCGCAACGGCGGGATTTGCAAAGGAAACACATTGAGCCGGTAATACAAATCCTCGCGAAACTTGCCGGCGGCCACCTCACCCAGCATGTCTCGATTAGTGGTGGCGATGACCCGCACGTCAAGAGCGATGGCCTTGTGACTGCCGACCCGTTCCACCTCGCGCTCCTGCAACACGCGCAACAGCTTGGCCTGTAACGCAAGTGGCATTTCCGAAATCTCGTCCAGCAACAGCGTTCCACCCTGCGCCTGCTCGAACTTGCCGGCCTGGCTCTGGGTAGCGCCAGTAAAGGCGCCTTTTTCATGACCAAACATGGTCGCCTCAAGCAGGTTATCTGGAATGGCCGCGCAATTGATGGCCACGAAAGGCTGTTCGGAACGTGGGGAATGGCGATGAATGAAACGCGCCAACACCTCCTTGCCGGTACCACTTTCGCCGGAAATCAGGACGGTGGCAGGCGTACCGGCGACCCGCAGGGCGAGGGCAAACAACTCACGGCTGCGCGGGTCATCCATCACCGCATCGCTGTGATTAGAAAAACTGGCGGGGAGCATGTAGCGTGCCACCTGGGCCAACAATTCACTCACCTCGAACGGTTTAACCAGATAGTTACAGGCGCCCTCACGCATCGCCTCCACCGCCTGGGTGATGACGCCATAGGCCGTCATCAACAATACCGGCAAATGAGGCTGGCTGGATTTGATGGCGTGCAATAGCGCCAAGCCGTTCATATTGGGCATCTGCACGTCGGTAATGACGAGGCCCACTGCGTTTTCCTGCAACACCTGCAATGCATGTTGCCCGTCCACAGCGATCAGCACGCGATAACGCGACAGCGCAAGCGTGTCAGAGAGTGCTTCACGCAGGTCAGGATCGTCTTCCACGATCAGGATGGGTAATGTTTTCGTTGTCATAAAGGGGCTACCGGCAATCGCAGGCAGAAAGTACTGCCCTGTCCTTCCACTGATTGTACTGAAATTTCACCACCATGCATCTGTGTCACTTCACGCACGATGGCCAAACCGAGGCCAGTGCCTTCAGAGCGGGTGGTAAAGAATGGCTCAAACAAACGCTCCTGCAAGGCTTGTGGGATGCCGCGCCCGCTATCGCTGATGGAAAACGTCAACCAGGCAGCCTCCATCTCTCCGCGAAGCTGGATTCGCCCCCCCGGTTCGCTCGCCTGCATGGCATTGGCCAGCAGATTGAGGAGCGCACCTGACAGGGCCTCACGACTGCCCATGACACAGGCGCCAGCACAGGCATCTTCCATCTCGAAAATCAGTCCATGCTGTGCCATCTGGGGCTCCATCACCTGCTGCACCTCGGACAACAGTGCCTGCGCTGGTATGCGCTCCTGCGCGCCCTTGCCGCCACGGACGAAAATCAACATTTCCTTGATCAGACGCTCCAGCGAACGCAGGCGTGCCAGCGCCTTGTCGGCGAAACGCAACCTGTCCTCGGCCGTCAGATCGCCACGCAAATGCGAGGTATACAACAGGGCAGCGGCCAGCGGCGTGCGCAACTGGTGGGCCAGGCCCGCCACCATTTCCCCCATGGAAGACAAGCGCTTGTGTCGCTGCAATTGATCCTGCATCTGATACGCCTCAGTGACATCCTGCAGCAAAAGGATCTCACCCACCTGTTCGCCCAAATGACTGGAAGAGATCGCCACGCGACGACTGCCATCGCCTACCAGCCATTCGCCAGGCGCGCTAGTGGGCTTAAGTTCGCGACTACAAACAACAGTCCACGCTTCGCCGGCCAAGGGCTGACCCAACAGGGAAAATGCCACCGGATTGGCCTCATCGATGTGGCCATCAGCATCCAGCACCACCACACCACCAGGCAAGGCCTCCAGCAGCCGCCGCAGGCGTTGCGACAAGTTGGCCTTTTCTTCAAGCTGCCGGCGCAACTCGCCATTGGTCACCGCCAGCTCATGGGTCAACTGCTCGACCTGCTTCTGCAAGTCCATGTAAGCGCCCGTCAGCTGTTCGGAAACCTGATTAAAAAGAGTGAACGCCTGCTGCAAATCTTCCGGCGAAGAGGGAGAATTCGTTTGCTTGGATGCCATGAGCTGTATGAAGTTGCGCCGATAACACTACATTTTTGAAGATGCCTCAAGTATAGTGCGAAATTAGAACCCTATGGTTATGTTAGTATTTGAATTTTGAGAGGGCGGAATGCTGTTTGGCCACAACAAAAAAGAAATGTCTGCGCTAAAGAGCCGCATCAATGATCTGGAGTCCAAGTTCCAGCAGGTGACTGGCGAACGTGACGCCTTGGTGACCCGGGTCAACGCCCGGGACGACCAATACTCCAGCCTGACAGATGCTGCCACCCTCCATGCCGGCATGTTCCACAATATGCAATCTTTCGGCCTGTCTTTCGGTGAATTTCAAACATCCCTGCTCAATCTGGCGACCAATCTGGCAGACGAAAAAGACCATGCGCAGGGCGCTGCCAGCACTTCCGGCAAGAGTCGAAGTGCCATGGAACAAATCTCAAAGAATCTGGCCCTGATGGCAAAAAAAACTCAGGACACCGCTCATGGCGTAGATCAACTCAGCTTGCGCGCAGACCAGATTGGCGGCATCGTCAAGCTAATCAAGGAAATTGCCGACCAGACCAATCTGCTGGCGCTCAATGCCGCCATTGAGGCAGCTCGCGCCGGCGAACAGGGCCGAGGCTTTGCCGTGGTCGCGGATGAGGTGCGTAAGTTGGCCGAGCGCACCGCTCAGGCCACCAATGAGATCTCCTCTCTGGTCACCAGCATTCAGAGCGAAACCAGCCGTTCCCGGGATGAGATGGAACACAATGCAAAAGAGGCCGAACAATTCAGTCTGGAGGGGGAAATCGCCACCCGCAGCATGGAAGAACTGCTGGCATTATCCAACAAGATGGAGGGTGCGATCGCTGCCAGCGCGCTACGCGGTTTTGTGGAACTGGCAAAAGTGGATCACCTGGTTTACAAATTCGAGGTCTACAAGGTGTTCATGGGAATTTCCGACAAAAAAGGCAAGGACTTCAGCAGTCATACCGCCTGCCGCCTGGGCAAGTGGTATTACGAGGGCGATGGTAGAGCCTGCTTCTCACAGTTGCCCGGATACCGGGAAATTGAATCCCCGCATACGGCGGTGCATAAACACGGCATTACCGCCATCGACAACTTTAATCATGGCGATAACGCCCTTGCTCTTGAAAACATACAAAAAATGGAGGCTGCCAGCATGCAAGTATTGCAAGAACTTGACCATATGGCCGCAAGCGGCGAACATGACCATTCATTGTTATGTCATTCCAGTGCATAATTCAATAGTTTAAAGTTCCCCGCTCAGCAATGGAGCTCGAAAGATCATGTCAGAATTATTAAAACGAATAGATGCCCGCACCAAACTGGCCGGCTCCAATAAATTGGAGATGCTACTGTTCTCTCTGGGAGCAGACCAACGTGGAGGACGCCAGGAAACTTTCGGCATCAATGTATTCAAGGTGCGTGAAGTCATGCGCATACCGGAAATCACCCGCGCGCCCGACATGCCGGCCTCGGTAGAGGGCATGGTCAGCCTGCGCGGCAGCTTGGTGCCGGTGATAGACCTGATCAAATATGTCGGCATCCAGAATGACACCAAGCCCGAAATCATGATCGTCACCGAATACAACGGCCACACACAAGGGTTTCTGGTGGAGAGCGTGGACACCATTCTACGTATCGACTGGTCAGCCATGAAGGTTCCACCCGAAATGCTGACGGTGCAGATGGGCGGCCTGATCACGGCCGTGACCGAACTGAAAGATGGCCGCATCGTGATGATGATGGACGTGGAAAAGATCCTGGCCGAGACTTCAAACTATGCCGATGACGCAGCCATCGCGACCCTGCCTCCGCTCGATGTCGGCGACAAGACCGTATTCTTCACCGACGATTCGGTAGTGGCGAGAAAACAGATTCAGAAGACACTGGAAGCATTGGGGCTCAAGTCGATGTTCGCCACCAACGGCCGGGAAGCCTGGCAGGAACTGGGAAAGTTGGCAGCGCGGGCTGATGCCCAACACCAACCGGTCAAAAATTTCATCCAACTTATCCTGACCGATGTAGAAATGCCGGAAATGGATGGATACGTTCTCACCCGCCACATCAAGAGCGACGCGCGTTTCGCCGGCATACCAGTACTGATGCACTCGTCCCTGTCCAGTGATGCAAACCAGCAAATGGGCAAATCTGTCGGTGTGGATGAATACGTACCAAAATTCGAACCGATCAAACTGGCGGAGGTGCTGTCGCGCCTGCTGTCCGCCGACAAACCCGCTTAATGACGAGGGAAAGCTCAATATGTCAGCCGAGAACAACTCAAACTTGCTCGATGCCATTGATGCCCGCACCAAGCTGGCCGGCTCCAACAAAATGGAGATCCTGCTATTTTCGCTGGGTGGCCATGAAATTTTCGGCATCAACGTATTCAAGGTACGAGAAGTCACCAATACCCCCAAGATCACCAAGACGCCAAATGTGCCGAACGGGGTACAAGGTTTCATCTCCTTGCGCGGCAACATCATCCCGGTCATTGCACTGGCTAATTTCATCAACGCCGGCGAATCTTCCATTTCCTCCGATGAAACGCTGATCGTCACCGAATTCAGTCGCCATACACAGGGCTTCTTGGTGCATAGCGTAGATCGCATCATCCGGGTCGACTGGGACAAGGTGAAGCCGCCGCAGGACATGCTGGCCGGCAACGAGGGTCTGATAACCGCCATTACCGAATTGCCCGATGGCCGCCTGATTTCCATCCTGGATGTGGAACAATTGCTGGCCTCCGCTCTGGGCGAATCGCCGATTCCGGAATTGGTCCGCCTCAACGAGGGCGCGGATCGCTACATCTTCTTTGCCGATGATTCGCAAGTGGCACGCAAAAATATTGTTTCTGTACTCGATCGCATGAGCATCAAGTACCAGCAAGCCAACAACGGACTGGAGGCTTGGGACAAACTCAAAAGCCTCGCAGCACGTGCGCAGCAGGATGACAGGCCGCTGCACGAAACCTTGCGCCTGATCCTGACCGATGCTGAAATGCCAGAAATGGACGGTTACGTGTTGACCAAGAATATCAAGAATGACCGCCGCTTCGACGGCATCCCAATCGTGATGCACTCGTCCTTGTCTTCTCAGGCCAACAGAACCATGGGCATGCAGGCCGGAGTGGATGCCTATGTACCAAAATTTGACGCAATCGTCCTTTCCGAAACCTTGCGCCCACTGCTGGTCTAATCAAACATTTAAAGTAACGGAGCCATACATGGCGGATAAAAATCTGAAAATCCTGATCGTAGACGACTTTTCGACCATGCGTCGCATCGTACGCAATCTGCTGAAGGAACTGGGATATACCAACTGCGACGAAGCCGAAGACGGCGTCATTGCATTGCAAAAACTCAAATCCAGCAATAATTTTCAATTTGTCGTCAGCGACTGGAACATGCCCAACATGACAGGGGTCGAGTTGCTGCGACATATCCGTGCCGACGCCGATCTCAAACATCTGCCAGTGCTGATGGTGACGGCCGAGGCCAAGAAGGAAAACATTATCGAGGCCGCGCAGGCGGGGGCCAGCGGATACGTGGTCAAGCCTTTCACTTCGGCCACGCTGGAAGAAAAACTAAACAAAGTCTTTGAAAAACATGGTTTGTAAGGAGATGAAACGTGAGCACTGAGTCTGGCGATTCCGACGATCTCGAAGCATTATTCGATAGCATACTCGAGGCTCACGCCGAAAAGCCTGCACCCGCACCTGAACCGGCGCCGATAGAGATTCCCGCGCCCCCCGTTACGTTGGCGCCGCTGCCGACGCCAGCACCTGTCGCCGCAGTGGCAACCGAGCAGAACGGCATTCATTCCCAGATCGGGCACCTGACCCGCGCCCTACACGACACCATGCGCGAGCTTGGTTATGACAAGACGCTGGAACGCGCGGTTGGCAAGATACCCGACACGCGTGATCGCCTTAACTATATTTCGCAGTTGACCGAACAAGCCGCCGTCAAGACGCTCAACGCGGTTGAAGATGCAAAACCCTTGCAGCAAAAACTGGAAGCCGGCGCCACCGAACTGTCAACCCAATGGCAGGCATTGTTTGAGCGCCAACTGGATACCGAACAGTTCAAGACCCTGGTACACCAGACTCGCAACTATCTTGGCGATGTCCCCCTCAACACCAAGGCCACCAATGCCAAGCTGATGGACATCGTGGTGGCTCAGGATTATCAGGATCTCACCGGACAAGTCCTGAAAAAACTGGCGGACACCGTGCAGCAATTGGAAGACCAACTGGTTTCCCTATTGATCGCAAGCATGCCGAATGAAAAGAAGAAGGAAATGGACAACTCCCTGCTCAACGGTCCTGTCATCAAGAGCGACGGACGCTCTGATGTCGTCACCAGCCAGGCACAAGTCGATGAGCTGCTGGAAAGCCTGGGTTTTTAGAACGCGGATTTTAAGAATGCAAGGGATTTATCATGAGTGATTTCGACGGCATGGAAGACATGTTGCAGGACTTTCTGACCGAGGCGTCAGATCTCCTGTCGGGAGTAGATAACAAGCTGGTCGATCTGGAAAAGCGACCTAACGACAAGGAACTGCTGAACGAAATTTTTCGCGGCTTTCACACCATCAAGGGTGGTGCCGGCTTTCTCAATGCGACGGAAATGGTCAAGCTTTGCCACCGTACGGAAAATCTGTTCGACAAGCTGCGTAACTTCCAGTTGACGCTTGACCCCACCATCATGGATGTCATCATGGCCTCAACCGGCATCGTGCGTGACATGTTCGGCGAGTTGCGTCAGGGCAAGCAGCCTTCGCCCGCCGATCCTGCCATGCTTGCCGCCCTCGATAACATGCTGGAAGGAAAACCGGTAGTAGCGCCCATCGTCACAGCCGCGCCCGTGGCCGATCCGCTGGCGCCGTCAATGCCCAACCCGGTTGCAACACCGCAACTGAGCGGCGAACTGGATTGGAATCAATTGCATCATGTCCTGGTCGGCGGAGAGATCGCTGCCCCCAGCCAACCGGTCAGTGCCCAAGTGGCACCGCCCGCCGCCATGTCGCTCGAGGCCGTGGCGGTGGTCGAAGAGCCCAAAGCGGCTCCTGCGCACAGGGCGCCGGCGACCAGTGCTGCCGTTTCTGCCGCGACCAAAGACACCACCATCCGCGTGGATACGACGCGTCTGGATCAGGTGCTCAATCTTTCCGGCGAAATCGGCCTGACCAAGAATCGTCTCACCTGCATCCGCACCGCCATCATGCAAGGCAAGATCGGCGCCGATACGATCAAGGATCTGGATGAAGCCGTCAGTCACCTTGATCTCCTGGTGGGTGACCTGCAGAGCGCCGTGATGAAGACCCGCATGCAACCGATCGGCCGTCTGTTCCAGAAATATCCCCGACTCGCACGCGACGTTGCGCGCCAACTGGGCAAGGATGTAGAACTGGTGCTGGCGGGCGAAGAAACCGAAATCGACAAGACCATGATCGAGGATCTGAACGATCCGCTAGTCCACCTGATTCGGAATGCTGTCGACCATGGTGTCGACAGCCCGGAAGAGCGCGCAGCGGCCGGCAAGCCGGCCAAGAGTCTGGTACACCTGACAGCAGAGCAAGTGGGCGATCACATTGTCATCGAAATCAGTGATGACGGGCGCGGCATCCGTGCCGATGTCATTCGCCAGAAGGCGCTGGAAAAGGGCCTGATCGATGCTGAAACAGCCAACACACTGGACGAACGGCAGAGCCTGAACCTGATTTTCTTGCCAGGGTTCTCAACCAAAGACACAATTTCCGATGTATCCGGACGCGGCGTTGGCATGGACGTCGTGAAGACCAACATCCAGAATCTGAACGGACGCGTCGACGTCACTTCCGTTGTCGGCCAAGGTTCCATCTTCCGCATCATGCTGCCACTGACACTAGCCATCTTGCCAGTGTTGATGGTGCGTCTGGGAGATCAGCCATTTGCGGTGCCATTGTCGATGGTGCGCGAAATCCTGCCGATCCGGCCGGAAGACGTGCAGCGCGTTTCTGGCAAGGCCACCATGATCGTTCGCGAGGAAGTGCTGCCGATCCGTACCCTGGCCAGCCTCATCGGCTGGGAACAGAACACCGTCCCGGCCTTCGGCGTGCTGCTACAAAGCGGAGACCGGACCTTCATCCTGGCCATCGACAGCTTCATCGGTCAGGCCGACGTAGTGATCAAGCCGCTGCACGACATCAAGCCCAAAGGCATCGCCGGCGCGACCCTGACTGGTGACGGTGCAATCGTGCTGGTACTGGACATGGAAGAACTTCTTAGCATGCAAACCCAGGATACGCGCGCAGCCCTGTTTGGCTAAGCCTGAAACTGCCCGCCACCTCCCCCTTTCTACGGAACTTTATGCAAGATCAAGTATTTATCGGGCGCCAGCCGATCCTCGACAAGAAGCAGGAAATCATAGGTTACGAGCTGCTGTTCCGTCACAGTGCAGCAGCCACTGGCGCCGTATTTGAGGACGACCTCAAGGCCTGTGCCCGCGTGCTGGTCAATACTCTGTCCGAAATGGGCGCGCAATGGCTGTTGGGTGACAAATTGGCATTCATCAATGTCAATGAAGAAATGCTGCACAGCGACCTGTTGGAGCTGCTGCCGCCTTCACGCACCGTGCTGGAAATACTCGAAACCGTACCCGCGACAGAATCGGTGCGCCAGCGTTGCCGCGAGTTGCGCAAAAATGGCTTTCTGATCGCGCTCGATAGCCAGATTCCGACCAACGATCACGCTCCGTTATTCGATTGCGCCGACTTCATCAAACTCGACATTCTGCGTCTGGGGATGGAGACGGCAGAAAAAATTTACACCCGGCTGAAGTCACTGCCAGTCAAGATGATTGCGGAAAAAGTGGAAACCCATCAACAATTCGAGGCCTGCCGCAAGATCGGCTTCGATTATTTCCAGGGCTACTACTTCGCACATCCGGAAACGCTGTCTGCCAAGGTCGTCAACTCCTCCTACGTCAGCGTGCTCGACCTGCTCAATCTGGTGAGTCAGGACGCGGAGCCCAAGCTGATCGAAAACGGCTTCAAACGGGACCCGGCGCTGTCGTTCAAGATGCTGCGTTACATCAACTCGGTAGGCTTCGGCCTTTCTTGCGAAATCCAATCGATACGCCATGCCTTGTCCATCCTCGGCACCAAACAGCTCTACCGCTGGCTCACCCTGTTGATGGTGACGGCCGGCGAAAATTCTGCTCCACCGGCATTGATGAAGACTGCCATTACCCGCGGTCGCCTCACCGAACTGTTCGGCGAGAGCTATTTTGAGAAGTCGGAACGCGACAACCTGTTTATCGTCGGCGTATTTTCAATGCTCGATGCGATGCTTGAAATGCCCATGGAGCAGGTTCTGGAGAAGGTCAGCTTGCCAACCCCGGTTACCGAAGCCCTGTTGAGCAAGGAGGGCATTTACGGGCCATTTCTGCAATTGGCAGAAGCGTGCGAAGACGCCGACCGCGACAAGATCAAGATGCTGGCTGATTCACTACAGTTCGAACCCAGCCGAGTCAATGACTGCCATATCGCGGCACTAGCATGGGTGGAAGGCCTGGGACTTTGAACCACGAGCAGGCGCTTGGCTACATGCACAATCTTCTCCGCAGCATGCTGGAGAAGCGTGCTTCCGACCTGTTCATTTCCGCCGACTTCCCTCCCGCCATGAAGATTGATGGCAAGATGACGCCGATCACCCCGCAGAAACTGACCGGCGCCCATACACGGGCGTTTGCCCAGGCCTTGATGAACGAGAAACAACGTACCAGCTTCGAGGTGGAAAAAGAGTGCAACTTCGCCATCGCACCAGCTGACATCGGCCGTTTTCGCGTCAATGTGTTCGTGCAGCAGGAACAGGTCGGCATGGTTCTTCGAACCATCACTACCAAGATTCCCAATTTCGATGAACTGGAACTGCCCGTACAACTGAAGGAAGTGATGATGGCCAAGCGCGGCCTGATCATCCTGGTAGGCGGCACTGGCTCAGGTAAATCCACCACCCTGGCAGCCCTTATCGATTACCGCAATGAACACTCATTTGGCCACATCATCACCATCGAAGATCCGGTGGAATATGTGCATCAGAGCAAGAACTGCCTGATCACCCACCGCGAGGTCGGCCGCGACACACTGGACTGGTTCCCGGCTCTAAAGAACACCTTGCGGCAGGCCCCTGACGTGATCCTGATCGGCGAAATCCGCGACCGTGAGACGATGGAATTTGCCCTCGCCTTCGCCGAAACTGGTCACCTGTGCATGGCGACCCTTCACGCCAACAACTCCAATCAGGCGCTAGATCGCATCGTCAACTTCTTCCCGGAAGAACGTCACGCTCAATTGCACATGGATCTCTCGCTCAACCTGCGCGCCTTCGTCTCGCAACGCCTGGTACCAAAAAAGGGCGGGGGGCGCTGCGCAGCTATCGAGATCCTGCTCAATTCCCCCCTGGTGGCCGACTTGATCCTGAAGGGTGAATCCAACATGATCAAGGAAGTGATGGCCAAGTCGGTAGAACTCGGCATGCAAACCTTCGACCAGGCGCTGTTTGTGCTGGCGGAGGAAGGTCGTATTACCGAAGACGATGCCCTGCGCAACGCCGATTCGATCAACGAGTTGCGCCTCAAGTTCAAGCTGCACAGCAAAAATTCATCCGCTCAGGATGCCAGTTCACGCATCGACCATCTATCGTTGCACGGAGATGAACCCGAAGAAGAAGAATCAGACCCTCTGGCCCAGCCGGCGACCAAGGCGCCCTGATCAGATGGAACTCGCATGGCTCGCAGCCGCCATCATCATTGCCTGGTTCTGGCTCGACAGCCTGCGCGTGCGCGAACTGGCGGTCCTGGCAGGACGACGCGCGGCGGAACAATGCGAACTACAGTTCCTGGACGAGTCTGTAGCCTGCAGCAAGCTATGGCTCGGCCGTGATAGTGCTGGCCAGATGCGCCTGTTGCGCACCTACCGCTTCGAAGTCAGCGATACCGGCAGCGAACGCCTGGCCTGCAGCCTGACCCTGCTCGGCGATCGGGTCGAGAAAATCGACATGCCGCCCTATCGCGACAACGTCGTTCAGCTGCATTAATTCATGGCTGCGTACTGCGGCCGCTTCGCACCCTCCCCGACCGGGCCGTTGCATTTCGGCTCTCTGGTTGCTGCCGTCGGCAGCTATCTGGACGCCAGATCCCATGACGGGCAATGGCTGGTACGAATCGAGGACCTTGATCCACCGCGCGAAATGCCGGGTGCTGCCGACCTCATTTTGAAAACGCTCGCGGCCTATGGTTTCGAATGGGATGGGGAGGTGGTCTACCAGAGTAACCGCCACGACGCCTATGAATCAGCGCTGGAATCCCTGACCCGACAAGGCCTGCTCTTCCCCTGTAGCTGTAGTCGACGTGAAATCGCCGACTCAACACTGGGTGGTGGCGAACACCTGGTCTATCCCGGCACCTGCCGTGACGGACTGGTTGAGGGAAAAGTCGCCCGCGCCTGGCGGGTCAGAGTCACTGACGCCGACATCGCCTTCGATGATAACGTGCAAGGACCGGTCTCCCAGTGTCTGCAGCGAGACGCCGGCGATTTCGTCTTGAAGCGTGCCGATGGCCTCTATGCCTATCAACTGGCGGTAGTCGTGGACGACGCCTGGCAGGGTATCACCCATATCGTACGCGGCGCCGACCTGCTGGATTCCACTGCCCGCCAGATCTATTTGCAACGATGTCTGGGGCTGGCCACGCCAGGCTACGCGCATCTGCCAGTGGCAATCAATAGCGTTGGCGAAAAACTCAGCAAGCAGACCCGGGCCATGGCCCTAGACCTCATCCAACCGGCTGTTGTGTTGTGGCAGGCACTAACTTTCCTGGGTCATCCTCCACCCCTTGAGCTGAGGCACACCGACATCCACTCCCTGTGGGCATGGGCGCACCAGCATTGGAATCTGGGCGCAGTCCCACGCATCAAGCAGCAGAATGAATAATGGCGGTCCAGCGCAACACGCCTGCAGTAGGGAAGTAATTGCGCGATAACAGGCATGACTATTTCGATTTCAGCCCAATCCGGAAATCGTCAGCCAGCTGTTTTTCGCGCCAGAAAAGCAATACCAGCAGGATATTCAACGGAATGAATTGAAACCTCAGAAAATCCGGCCTCCAGCACGTAAGTCCAGACATCTGCCCCAAATTCTGTTTGCACGACATAATCGTTCACTGTCGTTGTGGCGGCCCCATGAAAGCTTTTTGGCAGCCCCTCGCGACTACGTGACATGCGTCCGACAATGGTTGGAACGGTAAAGCAAAGGGCACCCCCGGCTTTAAGAACTCTGCGACACTCGACCAGTGCATGAACCGGATTCTCAACATGTTCAAGCGTATCAGAATGCAAAACCACGTCAAATGTGCAGTCCTCATAAGGGAGCGCATGAATGTCAACCGCAGGGTAAGCGGCGTAGACATATCCCCCGAACTGCTGAAGCAGAGGAGATAACATGCCAGCTTCGTTGATTTCCAAAACGGACAGCTTACTGAGCTGTTCAGAAATCACAACTTCCAGCAAGAATTGCTCTGCCCCCAAAAAGGCACGAAGGGCATTTGCCAATGCGATTGACCTGAGGTTAGAACCACATTGATTACAGCATGTTCCTTGCTGGCGATCGACATAAGCGACCTCAGACGGGGAAAGTTGCCAATCATCAATTAACTGCCCCCACAGAACCTCCGTACTTCTGAAGCTTGTTCCGCCGCAAACCCCACATCTCATTTCAGCTACCCCATGACGAATAAAATATTCCTGCAACGTCGACTATTACAGCCGAGAACTGACTGACAAGCAATCATTCTACTGGCAGTTACCCATACAGCAATCAGGATAACAAGTGTTGCCGATGGTATCATGACGCCCTCTGCAACCCTTAGAGCATCGTCGTGAGCCACCGAGATACGCTGCAACGCTTCCTGTTTGAAAATGCCGCCATCCGAGGTGAAATCGTTCATCTCGATGCCTCCTGGCAGATGGTGCTGGAGCATCATGATTATCCGACCGTGCTGCGGCGTGTGATGGGGGAATTGATGGCCGCTGCCGCCCTGCTGGCGGCGACGCTCAAGTTGCAAGGCGCACTGATCCTGCAGATCCAGGGCAACGGCCCGGTATCCTTGCTGGTGGTCGAGTGCAGCGGTGACCTTGCCATGCGAGCCACAGCTAAATGGAAAGGCGAACTGGCTGAAATCAGCCTGGCCGATATGGTCGGTGATGGCCGTTTCGTCATCACGCTCGACCCTAAGGATGGCAAACAGACCTATCAGGGCATTGTTCCGATTGAAGGCAGCAGTGTGGCCGACATGCTGCAGAACTACATGACCCGTTCGGAACAGCTGGATACGCAACTGATCCTGGCGTCAGACGACACGCGGGCGGCAGGCATGCTTTTGCAGAAATTGCCGGAACGGGAAGACCAGGATGAGGATGCCTGGGCGCGCATCAACCAGCTCGCAACCACACTGACTTCGAGGGAACTACTGGAACTGCCAGCGCCGGAAATCCTACACCGCTTGTTCCATCAGGAGGATGTCCGCCTGTTCGGACCCGACACTGTCAGGTTTCAATGCAGTTGCTCGCGAGCAAACGTGGCCAACATGCTGCGAATGCTGGGGGCTATTGAGGCCAAAAGCGTGATTGCTGAACAGGGGCAATTGGAAGTGCATTGCGAATTCTGCAACCAGCGCTACACCTTCGACAGAATCGATGTCGAACAGGTTTTTTCCAGCGAGATGTCAGCCCCCGGCAGCGATACGCGGCACTAAAATTGTGTTTGGCGCACACGTTCGAACAGGCAGATAGCTGTTGCTGCGGCGGCATTGAGCGACTCCACCGCGCCCGGCATGGGGATGGTGAAGCGCCGACTGGCGGCTGCAACCAGGGCAGGACTCAACCCTGCGCCCTCATTGCCTATCATGAAGGCAATCGGGACCTTGAGGTCAAGGTCGTAAAGCGACTCACCCGCGAGGCAGGCCGCCAGTGTCACACCATTGAAGCCCGCAACCAGGGCATTGAGATCGGCCCGCTCCACGATGGGCAACACAAAATGTGCACCCATGCCGGCACGCAAAACCTTGGGTGACCAGGCATCGACGCAGCCCGTCGACAGCCACGCCACCTGTACGCCGGCGGCGGCAGCCGAGCGCAGCACCGAGCCAAGGTTACCAGGGTCCTGCAGGTCTTCCAGCAGAAGAGCGAATTCAGGAGGTTCAGCGACGGTGCCGTGTGGAATGTTAATCACGGCCAGAATGCCGACCGGTGTTTCCACCGGTGAAATTTCGGTGAACAGCGCCGGTGACAACATCAGGATTTTAGCTTTCACCGCCCGTTGCAGCAGGGACGCCATCTCGGCATGGGTCGCCGCATCCTCCCTCAGCACCAGTGTTTCCGGCATCAGCCCGACTTGCAGGCAGGCGTCTATCAGGTGCACCCCATCGAGCAGGGTCTGCCCCGTTTTACGGCGCTCGCGTGCGGACTCCGACAGTTTTTTCAATTGGCGGAATGTAGGGTTATCGCGAGAGTGGATGGTTTTCATTGCGGCTCATGCTTGCGGTCCAGAACGCGCATTATCCTATTAAAATAGGGTCCTTGAGTTTAGTTTTCACGCCTTGAAAGAACCCCATGCAACTTGAACGCATCCTCCATTCCCAGGGCTTTGGCAGCCGCAAGCTGTGTCGCATTCTCGTCCACGCCGACCGGGTAACGGTCAACGGCGAACCGTGTGACGATCCGTTCACGGATTTTTCCACCGCCAACCTGCAATTTACCGTGGATGGCGAACCTTGGCCCTACTGCGAAAAAACCTATCTGATGCTGAACAAACCGGCCGGCTATGAATGCTCACTGAAACCCCAGCACCATCCTGGCGTCCATGCCCTGCTACCCTCGCCGTTAAGAGAAAGGGGCGTGCAGACCATTGGCCGCCTGGACGAGGACACCACCGGCCTGTTGCTGTTCTCCGATGATGGCGTGTTTATCCATCGCATGGGCTCGCCCAAGTGGAAAGTGCCCAAGGTGTACGAGATCACCGCCAAACATGCCATCAACGCCGAACAGACCGCCGCGCTGGTTGCTGGCGTGCGGTTGGCAGACGACCCAATTCCTGTCGCGGCGCTGGCTTGCACACAGGTGAGCACTCACGTTATGCGCCTGACGCTGGGCGAAGGCAAATACCATCAGGTCAAACGCATGGTCGCCGCCGTCGGCAATCGGGTCGAAGCCTTGAACCGCATCGCCATCGGCGACCTGGTGCTACCGAAAGATCTGCCGGTCGGTAAGTGGCGCTGGCTGACGGACGCCGACCTGGAAAAGCTGCGCAAATGACTATTTTGAATTAGTATGTGGCGTCATTGAGTACGTCGTGTATCAAGGAATTCGATATGAAGCCCGCACAAGCCACAAGACCGCCCAGCCAGGCTGAAATCCAGCCGCTTCTCAACCTGCTTAACAGCGGCCGCCTGGCTCAGGCCGAGGCCTCTGCCCGCAGTCTGCTCAGGACTTACCCCGAAGCTTTCATCCTGCACAATGTGCTGGGCGTCGCCCTCGAAGGCCAGCAGAAATTTCTCGATGCTGCAGCAACCTATCGCCGGGCGATCGCCATCGACCCCAAGGTCGCCGAAATCCATTTTAACCTCGGCGTGGTGTTAGGCCATCTGGATCAAGTAGAGGAAGCGATTGCCAGTTACCGCCAGGCGGTGGCGCTGAAACCAGGCCTCGCCGTCGCGCATTTTAATCTTGGCATCATCCTGCAGCAGCATGGTCGCCTCGATGAGGCCGTTGACGCCTACCGCCGCGCCATTGCTCTTGAACCTGGCTTCTATGAAGCCCTTGGCAACCTTGGCACCGTGCTGCAAAAACAAGGCAAGCTGGAACAGGCAATTGCTACCTATCACCGGGCGCTGGCGATCCAGCCCGACGCACGCGGCTACTTCAACCTGGGAACGGCACTACGCGACGAAGGCAAACATCAGGAGGCCATGGACAGTTACCTGAAGGCACTGGAAATCCACCCCAGCTATGCCGACGCACACAACAATCTAGGTGAAATATTCCGCGACCGTGGCAACATGACCGAGGCCATCCAATGCTATGAAAACGCCATGGCCATTGATCCAGACCACCCCAACGCTAACTACAACATGGGCGAGTTTCACAGCCTGGCCAAGCAATACAAGGAAGCCATCCCGTATTTCGAGCGCTCCCGCTTCGAGGATTTCCAGGAGCGCGCCATGGAATGTCTGTACAAGACCGAGCGCTTTGATGAATTTCGCGAAAAACTGAATACCATGGTGCATTCCGGCAAGAAATCGATGATGCTGGCCACCCTGTCCACCCACCACGCCACCAATTTCGGCGTGGTGGACGAGTACAACTTCTGTCCAGATCCGATGCGCTTTGCCTGGCACACCAACATTCCCGAACTGAGCGCACCAGACAGTCCATTGCTCAAAGAAGTGCTGGAAACCATAGACCGCACACCCATTGCCGCACGCATGCAGGGTCGACTCTACGCCGGCATGCAGTCAGCAGGCAACTTGCTCAAACGCCCGGAACCGGCATTCCAGCAACTGGCGGTGCTGGTCAAGCAGAAGATCTCGGAATATTGCGAGCATTTTGCCGACGAGAATTGCGAACTGATACGCTCTTTCCCGACCGACATCGACTTCAGCAGTTCCTGGTACCTGAAGATGAAGAAGGGCGGCAACCTTGGCTCACACATTCATGAGGAAGGCTGGATCAGCGGCTGCGTTTACCTCAAGCTACCTAAGCAAAAAGTCCATATCACGGATGCCGGTTTTGCCTACAGCACGCACGGTGACGGCTATCCAAAGCAACACGATGACTTCCCCACCGAAGTCGTGGTACAGGAGGTGGGCGATATCGTGCTGTTCCCCTCCTCGCTGTTCCATCACACCCTACCATTCAGTTCAGACGAAGATCGGGTATGTGTGGCTTTCGACCTGAAACCGGCCGTCGCCAATCGCTAATAGTTCAAAAAATTACGACTGCCGGTGGCTTCGTCAATCCGTGAAATCTGGTGCCGCGGTTGAATTTGAAGGGCGGTGATGGCCGAAGCTGTCTCGCTCATCTAAAAATGCGGATAGCAGACTCCTACCTCGTCCTAAGCGATCAGCTTGGATGGCAGATGTTGCGAAGCAATGTGCTGTTCTCGATTAGCTTTTCTAGCCAATAGTTCATCTGCTCTGCATTCGTTTTATCTTTCCAGTGCTCGAAAAGGTGGCCATGCCGGTCGAGCGGTGTACGCCCTGGCTGGGGATGCATTTCCAGCATGAATGAGAGTTTTTCCGCCGGCAATTCTGACAAGGCTGCCCGTATGACCCTGCTCAATCCGCTTGGCCCATAAATCCCATCGAGTAATTGTCGGCCCTCATAAGGGAAAGGAATATGAATCTGTTGCAGGAAGCTCAAATGGTCAGACACTCCGAACTGGCTGAGGGTGGAAAGAGGATGGCCGTCGTGCAGGTGAAAGTGGATGGGTTTGCCAAGCGAGGACAATCGGCTAACCAGATTAACTACGATGGGCGTGGTCTCTTGAACGGCTTGCTGGACAGCCTCGATACATTCGGGCAGATCAGCTGTGTCAGGACGTAGTTTACAAACATTGCGGCCATTGAACCGCGCGGCAAAGCGTTGTCTGCAAGTGAAAATGCCCATATGACCAATGTCAATGCAGGCACACATGTGTGCGAGATCACGGGTCTTTTCGAACAGGCTGGCGAAATAATCCAGTTCGAGGCCGACTGCATATTCCACGAATACGAGTGGTGGATTCTTCATCTCAATCAGACGATGGTCAAGGCTACGAAAGGCGTCCACAACCTCCGCCAGCCTGCCTTCAAAACTTCCATGATCATGGACTACCAAGCCGTAGAACTTGCCTGCAGCTCGCCGCGCAAAGGCAATCACTGCGTCCCGTCCATTTTCATCCAGCAGGTTGATGTCGCGCGGCAAATGCGCGGTACATGATTGGTCAGTCCGAAATGGAAGCAGCAGATCCAGATGCTGGGGGTTGCCCGGATAAAGTTCTCCGCCAAGACCAGCCTCTTGCAGGCGCAAGCGTGCCAACTGGAGTAGGGCTATATCTCCCGTAATGGGCGGCTGGACGTGCATGATCGATAGGAGTTTGGGAGCCATGTCAAATGCCTTGCTGTGGTCTTGTTTGCACGAGGTAGAGGCAGTCATCGCTTGTCAGTATGCCTTCTACGTCCTGAGGGCAGCCGAGCCGCTGCTGCAGCAACCCAGCAATACTGGCGAACCGCGCCCCCAAGTCTTGGAGCGCCCCTGCATCGGCTGCTAGCGGGCTCAGGCTGTAGTTGAGGCGCTCCTTAAATGACTCGCCGTGGGCTCCAGGCCTTAGCGCGTAGCTGAAGCTGGCGCAGTTGAGTAAAGTCGTTGCTCCTGACGTGCGATGACATCTGAGCCGGTAAGGCGTGCCAGGCTGAGAAGCTGATGCCAGGGTTTCGCCAAGGCCGAAAGCAAGCTCTACATAGGCAGTTTCTGGGTCTTTGGTTGAAGGATCCAGGGTGTGCATGACGAAGGAAATCGCGGGGTCTATCATGGCCTGAACGAGCACCGCCATGTGGATATGTTCATGCGGGATACCTGCTTGAATTCGACTCAAGGTGGCGCGCCGCGTCCAGATAGAGGCCCAGACCCTGCGGATCGCGGCGGCGCATTCCTCGGGCCGGACACCGATCACTGAATCGTAGAGCCCTGCGCCAGAGAGTTGTTCCAAGTCTTCGCCATTGGCACTGGAACGTACGGCGAGGTTGGTATCCTGGCCGAAGGCATCAGCGATGGCTGCCACAAGCTCGCCAGGAACTTCGATGCGCTCAATCAAGGTTTGCAAACCCTTCAGCACCACATCCAACTGCGAATCAGACGTTTCAGACAGGCGATTTTGCAGAGTGCGATATTCACTTTCTAAACCAGGCATTAGTTTCAGGCAGTGCTCCATGATACCGAAAGGCAGGGCGAGCGCTCTTGGGGCAGCAAACAACCCGTTTGATTCCTCAGCGATTGCAAGCAAGCGGCCAGCGCTCGCCGACTTGGCACCACATGTCTCATCCGTTGCAGCTCCTGCTGGGACCCAGCTCAATACGTGGCTGAGCCGAGTTTCGGGCAGTTCCACTTTGCGAGGCGCAGGTGCTTCATCAGCCGCAACTCCAGACCGTTGTGAGACCTGCAAAGACATCTCGTCCGCGCCCACACGCAGATGCATGTTTTTCCCCAGAAAATCCTTACAGGTTTCCAGCAGATGCCGGTCATCGGTCGCAGCGAAGGCGATACGTGCCTGCCGGGCTCGAACGCCGAGATGGGAAAGTTGTGGAATGGCATGCCCCAGAAGGATGCCACGCACGCCGGTCGGGATTTCCTCGTCACCCGCAGCCTTTTTTATCAGAGCGATCACCGGATGGTCGGGGGAACCTCCCTCCAGGCTCGACAGGGTGTCGGCCTCAACCAGCAGGCCATATGCCTCGGCCGGCACAACAGTTTCCCAAGGTGAAAGTGACAGGGCATTTCGGACACCTTTTCGCAGTATGCCGACCAGTTTCGAAAGCTGAAAGACGATATTGCCCCGGATGTCCCCTTCACAGAACAACGCGATGGAGTTTTGGGGCACCTTCAGCGCTTTGCCCAGGCTGGTGACACGCCCCGGAAACAAGGAAAGCACCTGGTCAGTGTAGTCTTCAGCCAGACGCTCAGCCCGCTCCAGTGTCGATTTGAACCACAACAAGGCCAGACGATCGGAATTGAATGCGCTGTCAGCGAGTGTCGCTGTCCAGGCCGCCAGTTCAGACTCAAGTACTGCGGCCTCTTCGGGTCCTATCATGCTCAGCCTTGTGTTCGTCAGCGTCAGCTGCAGTAGATTTAGCATGGTATCCCAGCTTCCGGTTGTGGCTGAGGCCTCAAAACGATTCGCAGCTTCACTCAGTAACGCAAAAGCATAGTCCTCCAGCGCGATATCGGTGCTGCGCAGGTGTTGTCGTCGCGCCCCTTCCGTTGACTTCAGTCGCAACGCAATGAAGTTACGTATGGCGGTCAACGCGTCCAGCAGAGCGAGCAACTCCTGATTGCTACGTTGCTGTTTTGCCTTGAGTGTCAGCAAGCGTTCTACTAACGTAGCCTCTTTGGCATCAAGACCCGATTGGATGTCACGCAAGCGCACATCCAGCGTAGATGCGTTGAAGAACTCGCCAAGTTCCTGGTGAAAAATTTCAAATTGCCGCACAAACTCAGCGGAATAGTTTGCCCCCTGGGCGGTGATACGTTTGAGAATTTCTTCGGATGTCTGAAAGTCCTCCGGACCGGCGCAGCGATGTAGCTTGTTCTGCAATCGGTGTTTGATCTCGTTCTTGAGGTCGTGCGGGATGTCGTTGCGATGCGCGATGTCACGAATACGCGTGAGCGGTTCCCTCCGGCAGAAGTCATCGGCGAACGAGGGCAGCCAGGGATAGATTTTCCGAAGAATCCAGGCATTCTCCGCATTCGCAATCCTTTCGAGCACATTTTCGATGTCGGCGGCGGCACTTGCATGGTGATTGGGCCGAAAGTGCCTGCCATCTTCTTCGCAAGCAACCTCGCCAGTACCCAGAAAACGGAGGTAAACAGCAAGCGTGGCCAAGTGTTCCGGATCTGGATCGAAATCAGCGTGGGCCAAGGTTGCATGAACCCAACCAAGACGTTCTCGCCAACTGTGGTATTGCTGATTAGCCAGGACTACGGTGCGGGTAAATTCATCCTCTTTCGTGGCGTAGTCAGGCAGGGCACCCAGTTCCGTGGTCGGGCCTGCGCTTAAGCCATCGCGCTCGGGCCGAGGGGGGGGCGCGACCGGGTTGCGTGTTTTTCGTTTGGGTCGATCCCGTTCATCAGGAGATTGCTGTATTTTTTTTTTATCTTTGCCTTGGCGCTGATCCGTCTTTATGTGGAGCATCCCCCGCAGCCGTTGCTCGGCTTGGGTAAGTAACTCTGGCGGTTGCGGCCAGACCTCCAGGACCATCACGCCTTTAAAGTTTCGATGCTCCAAGCGTTCGGTAAAAGCACGAATGCCGCTGTCGTTCTCCCTGGCCGGACCGGTGAACAAAGGCATGTGCCTGTCAGCATCACCGTAGTTTTCGTGGACGTGCGCGTGGATGATAGGCACTTGAGATCCGAGTTCATCGATAAAACGAATGAAATCGTTGTGCGTTTTCTCATACAGGTTCGCATGCCCGATATCCAAGCACATGCCTACGGCCGCATTCTTGAACTCGCTTTGCGCAAGGTGCACGAAAAACTCCCTGAAATCGCTGGGAGAGGTTTCAGGCGTGTTCTCGATCGCGATTCTTACACCGCGTTCCATCGCATAGGTGATGACGGGGGCCAACCGCTTCAAAAAGACATCCGGACCATGTTCCGGATACAAATGCAGGTTGATCAGATCGGCTCCGATATCCTTCGCAAAGTCGACGCTCTCCATCAACAAGGCCTCACCTTGCGGATAGAGGGGGTTGGCCTGCCAGGGAACGTGCACCGTATACAGGATGTCCCGTTCCTTACCGATGAGGGCGATTCGGGTACGCTCTTCAGGCCCCATGTCAGAAAAATCCCACCCTCTGGAGGTTCCGTCATCGTAGTACTTTTTGTCGGAAAACCACTCAAAGGCGTCGAATCCCTGCGCAATGGCAAACTCGAGTGGGGCCAGGGACTCTGTGGCGGAAAAAGCGGTTTGGTTACCGATCCGAATGCGTTCGGTCATATTGATTCATTCTACGTTTCGTATGCGGCAAAACTTCTGTTCATAAGCCAACCTGGGGTCGGGTCTGTACCACGTAATATTCACCAGCCTGGACTGCGCCCTCAATATCCTGGGACGACCCGCAGGCCTGCTCGACCTCAATACCGATTTGCGCGATCTTGGTAAACATTCTCGTGGCGAAGTCTCGGTCTTCAAACAGAGGCGCTCCCATATAATCAAGCAGCCTAGGTACCGGTTCTTCTGCGAGGAAGCTGTCGTAAAGCCCTGCACCGGCGAAGCCTTCCAAATCCTCCCCATTCGAGTCGGAGCGAAAAATGACGCCACTCCCGTACAGGCCGATGCCTTTGCTCGGATAAGCGGTCAGTGTGACTTTACCAGTAGTCTTGTTAACAACGAAGCTCATCGCTCGCCCCGGATAGTTGCCGACCAGCGTCTCGCCCATGCCGAGCACCAACTCGGCGTAAATCTCATTGGTATCTCCGCTCACGGGATTGACAGTATGGATGACAAAGGCATAGTCAGCCTTGACCACTTGCTGTATCAATGTGGCCATATTCAGATCTTCGTGGGCAATACCGCGCGCCGTGCGGGAGAAATAGGCCCGGTCGTTCCACTTGGATGCCCACACCCGAGTGATCGCTCGCCAGGCTTGGTCCCAAGGCACAGAGGCAAGCCCGGTTTCTTTCCATATTTCCAGCATCTCCAGACGCAGCGGCTCGGGCGCTTGAAGTTCGCCAATAGCCTCACGCATCTGGTGCAGGCAGGTGGCAGGATCTTGGGTAACTTCGGCCAACAAGGTGTCGAGTTTGAGCGCCACGGAAGCATTTTCAGGTGCAGCCAGTGTTTTTTCTAAAACCCCGAACGGCAGCGCCATGGAGCGCGGAAACTTGATCCAATCAGACAGTTGGCCACGTAAGGCAATCAGGTTGTTGGACTTGCCGCCGACGATCTCCCGGCTAAAGGCCTCAGCACCTACCGCCCAGAGCGAAAAGTTGCGGCGGCGGATCGTCAATGTGCCGTGCGCCGAGGTTGTCTCCTTTGCCAAGGCTGCAGCTTTGCCTTCAACATATTGAATATCCGCACCGCCCGTTACACTGAAGATCAGGATTTGACCTGCATGAGTCTTCAGGTCTGTGAACGTTTCTTCGTCGAAGCAGGTGGCGAGCAGCACCCGCTCGTTGCGGGCGCGTACCGCCACATGCGCAACTAGATCCGGGGTATCCGATGTGAGAACGGCCACGACACCCTCGGGAAATTCTTCTTCGCCTGACAGTTTGTCTACGATCAACACCGTAGGCTCATTAAAAACATCTCCTTGGACGGACATCAGGCTTCCGACGACCTGCACTCTGCCGGTGGCCTGTGCCGGGCTCAGAACCTGCCAGCCGCCGATACCGGCACGCTCACGCAGCATGGGATCGAGATGACGCATCAAGCGTGACACGGTAAAGGCGGAGCCCCCCCTGATCACTTCTTCGCCGAACAATTCGATCGTCCATTCCGCAGCATGAAATGCCCCGCCGAGAATCTCGGCATTAGGCTGCAATTGGGTGAGCAAAGCGTTTGTCCACTCGCCTACCACGCGGCTGAAACGGTCGGTCACGCTCTTCGCCCGCAAAGCCCAGTCAGCGCTGTTATTCTGTGACTCCAACAGCAGGTAGAATTGCTTCGCACACAGGTCAAGCTCAGACGAAAAGGCCGAAAGCCGCAAGCCTTCCAGAGCGTGTGCTGTAAACGTCAGCATGTCCCGTTCCGAGAGGGAATCCAGCTTGAGTTGTTCGATCGTGCCGCGCATGGTTTCCTCAAGCGACAGATCCAGATACAAGAGCTTCCGCAACGATTCGAGGTTTGACAGAGTTGCGATTCTGTCGTGAAGATCTTTGCGGACATCGACAATGATCCGCACCCGATCCAGCGGTGCTACACCATGCTGGAACAAGGCGTCGAGTTTTCGACCAAGTTCCTGCCCCAATGTGTCGCGTGCCTCCGTCAGTGCGGTCTCAAGGTCTGTCCCAGAATGCACGGCCTTGAGGATACGCAAATAGTTTTCAAAAGCGTGGATCAGTCCGTGCTTTTTATCGCCGTGAAAGTCCGGATCAGTCTTGATAGGGCGGTCGAAGCTGCATAGACGTTCGCGTGTAACGCCGGCCTCGCCTAGCACCTTGTAAAAGGTATCGAGATTGCCGTCACTGTAAAGAAAAGCGAGATAAGCCTGACAGATGGCGACATCATCCGGGGTCGTGTTGTTGTGAAGCTTCTGGTGCCACTCCTCCATGAAGTGCCCCCCTACCTCCTTGATGTGGTGATGGTGCATGATGTCCAGGATCTCGTCCCGAACCTGCTGACCACGATTCCCACCCTGCCCGACGGTGCTCAACATCAGCCGCACCCAGAGGCGGCTTGGCGGATGGTTTGCATAAATTTCAGCAAGGCGCTCCGTCAGGCGGGTCTGTGCATGGGCAAGCTCACGTGGCTTGGTGTTGAAGTGTCGTTGCCAGTCCAGTTGGCGAATGGCGGAAAAACGCAACCAGATAAACAGCAGAGCCAAGGCCTTGGGGTCTTCCTGTACGCCAGCGAGCAGGTCGTGGCAGAGGTTGAACCGGTGCATCAGTGTCCAGGAGCTTTTCCCCAATTCCGCACCTACAATTGCATCGGTGAGTCTTTGCTGTGTTTCTGAGGCCAACGGTTGTCCATCAAGTTCGCCTGGGTTGAGCAAGGTCAGGTGCATGTCCCGCCCGTGATCCTTGATCCAGAGATTTTCCACTGGTTGGTAAAGGATGAAATCCATTCCACGAAGATGCGCCTTGCCTTTGGGTTTGGGAAATCGCATCTCAAGCCACCGCACGCCGTCCCGCTCCCCAAACGGGGTGCGAACGGCCTTTGCGTCAAATGCTTCGGATCCTGCAGGCCACATCGGCTCCGATGGCTGATGCCATTCGCCCTGGAATCGTTCGGCGATTCCCCAATGAAGAAGCAGCGGAGATGCGAGATCACAAGCCAGTAGCGCGTGGATTTGATCGTCGTTTTCCAATACCGCAGTGGCCAGAAACTCTCCTTGGCCGAGATCGATTTCCCCTCGTTGCCATGCACCTTCGCCGGTGTGGGCCGTCAGCACCTCTTTTGCTGAAGGCTGGCCGTTCAGGCGCGATAAAGGAATCAGAAAATCACTCTGTCCGTTTTTGACCCAACGCTTTTTTTCCGGGAAATGCAGGACAAATGCCAGGCTGCGCCAATTCTGTGTCAAATCGAGATCGATTTCGACGAAAGGTATTCGCGCTTCTGCGTTGTTAAAAGGACTCTCAACAGCATTTTCATTGAAGGCCACGGTCCCCGTAGGCCAGCAGGTTTCTGGTGGGCAATGCCAGTCCCCGCGACGAACGAGCCCCCAGTGGAGGCGACAAGCTTCATCCGTTGCGAGTTCCAGTCTCAAATTTTGGCACGTACCTTTTTGAGTCAAGAAGATCTTGAGCGGAATGTCTCCCGCAACGAAAGAAAAACTTTCTTGTATTGCCGTCATGAATGCGCTTCTAGTTGGATTGTCACGTGGTAAATAGTTCTCGGTGAGGATCGTCAGAAAATTGCTATGCAGAAAGCAGTCTCAAAAGGGACGAATGCCGACGAATCTTAACATACTGCTTATGCGCTTAACGGGTACTCGAAAAAGCATCTTCGTTGGGCAGGTTGACCACTACTAACGCATGGCTGACAGGGACTTCCAGCCAACCTGAAGACGTCTTCGGTAGAAAAACCGTTAACATGACGCTTGTGCAAGGGGCTTGGCGGCAGTAGCTTAACCCTAGATCATTATAAAATTGAGATATTATTATGACATGCAATTACCCTTCCCGCTGGTTAATCGCACAGTCAAAACAATTTAGTGCCAGAATATCGACACGATAGTCTTGATAAGAAATTAATCTTGAACGAGGACTCCACAATGAAATATCACATTCATCATGCACTGGTCTTGAATCTTCACCAGCCTGCAGGAAATCTTCAAGAACTGCTTGACCAGGGATCTTGGGAGCCCAATGAAATATTGTTAGCGATGGACAGGATTCCTCGCTCGTTATGGGGCTACGAAGATGTCGCAAGGGTTCACCTGTCCTTATCGGGCACGCTGCTAGAGACACTGTCTGACCCCGCTTTTCAGTCGCGTGTTTATGGGACAGTGGATTGCGGGAGCCTGCTCTGGCATTTTCATAACCTCAATATTTTCCGTATTTTGGGGACCGGCTATTACCATCCTGTGCTCCCACTCATTCCAGAAGCTGATCGGGAGGAACATTTGCGGCGCTGGCTCGGTATTGCCAGTCATCTGTTCTGGCGGAGGAATTTCCAAGGTTTCTGGCCACCGGAAATGGGGTTCAGCATGGAATTGATCCCGTTGCTGGCTCGCTTGGGATACCGCTATGTGCTGGTGGATAGTAAGAACATTGAAGCCGTGACCCCAATGTCTTGGCAAGAACTACGCTACCGTCCCCATATTGCGCGCCATGAGGGTGCTGAAATCATCGTGGTGGTTCGCGACCGGGAGTTTTCTGATGCGCAGGAGTCGGGTTTTGACGTGGAATGGTTCATGAGCGAAGCACAGGCAAGGACAAAAGGCTGCGATTTCCCCCCATTGATTACAACTGCAACAGATGGAGATAATGGAGGCTGGTTCAGAAACCCTGAGGCGCAATCCAACTTCTGGGGCGCATACATCAAGATACTTGAGTCATCCAGAACAAAGAGCGGCATCATGAAGCCGACCTTTATTGATGATTACCTTGACAAGTATGGCGTGCACGGAGAGGTGCGTGTTGCAACAGGAGCCTGGAATACTGGTTGGCATCATGGCCAGGGCTTTGTGCAATGGACCGGTTCGCAATCGCAGAGGGATGGCTTGGCAAGATTGCAGGAAACGAGTGCCGCAGTCCATGCGGCTCGCTGGACTGCGGGTGAAGGTCACTGCCATGATCCCCACGTACATTTTCTGCTAGAGCAGGCGGTGTGGCATTTACTGCGTGCCGAAACCAGTTGTAATTTCTTTTGGGGGGAAGAATGGGTTGGTCGCGCGCATGCCGATCTGGATAAGTGCTGGCAGTATCTCAATGAAGCTTGCGAAAAACTTAAGACGGAGTAGAGTTGCTACGAGTTTTTAAAGCTGCACTTTCAGTCAGGAGTATGTCAAGAACGCTCCAAGTAAAGGATGTGACGGCCTAACGAATATTGGTGGCCCCGGCAATGAAATCGAGAATGCAGGCAAGCTACGATTTCTGCTTTCCACTTTAAATTGAATAGAGGAAACATGAAAAAAAATCACCTTAACACTGAGCTTTTACGAGTCAGCGAAGCTCGCCATCATGATCCATTCAGCGTCCTGGGGCGTCACATAGAAAACAGTGGTGTCGTAGTGCGTGCATTCATTCCTTTTGCCACCAAGGTCACCATTGCTGAAGGTGGTTTAGTGATGGATCGTGTGCCGGATAGCGATTTTTTTGAGTGGCATGGTGATGGGTCCATGCTGCCCGCACATTACAGCCTGATATGGAGCGACGGGCATCGTGAGCACTATTCCCGTGACCCTTACACGTTCCTACCGCAGATCGGTGATCTCGATCTTCACTTGTTTGGGGAGGGGCGACATCGTCATGCCTATAATTTCCTGGGTTCAATGGAAGTCGATATCGATGGCATCGGAGGGGTGTTGTTTGCTGTGTGGGCGCCCAATGCGGAACGGGTCAGCGTTGTCGGCGACTTCAACCACTGGGATGGACGTCGACATCAAATGCGGGTGCGTGGCGGCAGTGGTGTCTGGGAGCTATTCATTCCCGACCTTGAACCCGGGCATATCTACAAGTATGAGATACGCAGCCGGGAAAGTGGGTCAATTCAACTGAAGGCTGACCCCTACGCAAAACAGTACGAACTGCGCCCCAATACGGGTTCTATTATCGCTGGTCAGACCAATTATTCCTGGGGTGACGGAAAGTGGATGGAAAGTCGCCGCAAATGGGACTGGCAGCATGCGCCCATGACGGTTTATGAGGTGCATTTAGGCTCCTGGCAGCGTGGCAGCGAAGGTGAATTTCTCAGCTACCCTGAAGCTGCCCATCGCCTCTTGGATTATGTGAAGTTCATGGGATTTACGCATGTAGAACTCATGCCGATTACAGAGCACCCCTACGACTTGTCCTGGGGCTATCAGGCGACTGGTTATTTCGCACCAACGAGTCGTTTCGGCAGTCCCGACGATTTCAGGTATCTGGTCGATTATCTGCACCAGAACAACGTCGGCGTGCTCCTTGACTGGGTGCCTGCCCATTTTCCCAAGGATGCACACGGCCTTGCACGCTTTGACGGCACCCCTTTGTATGAGCATGCCGACCCGAGGCTCGGCGAGCACATGGACTGGTCGACCCTGATTTTCAACTTCGGTCGCAATGAGGTGAAGAACTTCCTGCTGTCATCCGCCATATTCTGGTTGGAGGACATGCACATCGACGGGCTGCGCGTTGATGCCGTAGCTTCAATGCTGTACCTCGACTATTCCCGCAAGGAAGGGGAGTGGATTCCCAACCAGTACGGCGGACGGGAAAATCTGTTGGCAATCGACTTCATCAAGGAACTCAACGTTGCCGTGCATGACCAGTGCCCGGGTGTTCTCATGCTGGCGGAAGAGTCCACGTCGTACCCAAAAGTCAGTCGTCCTACCTATGACGGCGGCCTGGGGTTCGATTTGAAGTGGAACATGGGGTGGATGAACGACACTCTGGAATACATGGCTTACGAGCCTATACACCGCAAGTACCATCACGACATGCTGACCTTCAGCATGTTGTACGCTTTCAGCGAAAACTTCATGTTGCCCTTTTCTCATGACGAAGTTGTCCACGGCAAGCACTCAATGCTCAATAAATTGCCTGGGGACGAGTGGCAGCGTCATGCGAACCTGCGTGCTTTGTATGTTTATCAGTATGTGCATCCTGGAAAGAAGCTGCTGTTCATGGGCACCGAATTTGGTCAGGGAACAGAATGGAACAGTGCCGCGATTCTGGACTGGTATGTATTGGAATACCCACTACACAAGGGGCTGCAGGCTCTTGTGAAGGACCTCAATCATCTCTACACCGGCAACCCGGCGCTACATCGCAACGAATTCGATCACCAAGGTTTCGACTGGATTGATTGCAATGACGCGGAAAAATCCATTCTGGTCTTTCTGCGCAAGGGTGATGAAGGTGAAGCGGTGGTCGTCGCGCTCAACTTCACGCCGGTGCCGCGTCAAAATTTTCGCATCGGAGTTCCACAATCCGGCACCTACCGGGAACTGATCAACAGCGACATGTTGCAATATGGAGGGAGTGGGCTTCATAATGGATCCCAGCCTATAGTTGCGGAAGAGAAGCCTTGGATGAACCGTGCTTATTCTCTGGAAATAACGCTACCCCCATTAGCTGCTGTCGTCATAGGACTTGAACCAGTTAAGCAGGCTAATCCAGCTCGATCTAAAAAATTAAAAGCAAATTAACCCGCCCCATCGAATTTGTCATATCGCTTAATATAGAACGGATAAAGAGTAGAAAGGTTCCACCGTGCCAATGAATCCTGTCATGCATGCTCTCGGGCTACACCTGTATCAGCCTCTTGACAATCTTCAAGTGCTCCTTCGGGACAACCCGGAGGAACTCAGACGCATCCTGCTTTGCTATGAACGGATCGGCCGCTTTGCACACAAGTATGCGGGGGTTGCGCGTATTCATGTGGCTTTCTCGTGTGTTCTGCTTGAACAACTGCAGGACCCAAAGCTGGTCAATGCCTGCCGTGAACTGGTAGATATCCCTTCTATAGTGGAGAGTCTGCGCAGTGCCCCCAATGTGGAGTTTGTCGGTACTGGATACAGGCATGCACCATTACCATTCATTCCGCAGCAAGATTGGGAAGAGCAGTTGCGCCTTGAACGTGAGCTCATATCCGGAACATTTGGACGTGTTTTAAAGGGGTACTTGCCCCCTTCCTATTTTTTTAGTCTGGAAATGATTCCTGCCTTGGTCGAGGTGGGTTACGAATACCTACTATTACCGGCTCAGATGCTTAAATTACCGGATGGTAGTGGGGCCGATCCTTACCGGCCTTTCAAGCTTTCCCATCAGGGTGTCAGCATTACTGTCGTTCCAATAGACGAAGGATTTTCGCAATCACAGCAATACGGACTCGAAGCCCCTTGGTTTGCCGATGAAGTTCGAAATGGCGTTATGCTTGCTTTACCTAATTCTACCCCTGACCTTCTCACAACTTGGTCGGATGGAGAGAATGGGGAATGGTTCCGTACCTTTGAAGAGCAAGGGTTTTTTGGGGCATTCTTCTCGCCTTACATGGAGTTCTGCGAATTAGGGGCATTTCCCATACAACCGGTGTCGATTACTGAGTATCTGGAAAGCTACTCTGCCCAGACGGAGGCCTTGTTGAAGCCGGAATTAATCTCTTCGCAGACATTTCCTGGTAATCCGGGTGTAAACAAGAAACTCTCAGAGGTTGCAGCGATGTATTGGGCCAGGGTTAAACGCTTGCCCGGAACAGAAGTCGTGTCTGGAAAAGCCAGCCTGACTGAGGCAAGAACTCTGCTGCTACGGGCGGAGGAAAGTGGACTTTTGCTTGGGGAAGGATCAAGGATCACTCAGGTCATGGATTTGTTAAAGCAGGCTGAACAGTTGATCGCTCCAAAATCGTTAGATGAATCAGCAAAAACGCCAATGGTGGATGCAACAAAAGCCGCAGCTGCTCCCTCAAGAAAAAGTGCACCTTTGGCAAATAAGAAAGTACCTCAATCTGTCCAAGCTAAAACCAAAGAAAAACAGACCATGGATCAGGCTCGCGCAGTTTCTTCCGATTCCGATTTAAAGACGACCCCGGCTAAAACCAGTAGTTCAAAACAAACTGCGAAAAATACTGTTGCAAAAGACAGAATTCCAAAAAAGTAGGGTTATTGGCATGAGCTCGAAGCTTACTAATTTCATGCTAATGGCCTTTTTTGTTCGTGATTAAGCCAGAATCACCCTTGCCAAAAATGCAAAAAAAACGTCAGGAAAAAAGTGAAACAACAAGGTTTATCCCTACTTAGGGATAGTACTCAAGGCGTCCCGAAGAAAAGCCGGGGCAAGCGCATTTCTGAGCCATTCACAGAGAAGGAATTGAGACAAATTTCAGAGGAAATATCGCTCAGAGAATTCCCTCGCCCCGCATCTAACCGCCTGGTGCTGATGGAAATAGACCCCTGGAATGTTCACGCTTATTGGCATATCCAGGCATCAGATTTGGCTAAACGCCGTACCAGACTGAAAGCCAAAGGATTGAGTTCGAGATTGGTGCTCCGTTTTTACGACGTTTCATCCAGGCAGGATCAAAATGGCGTGCATGATCGGTTTGATATTGAAGTCACGGAAGACAGTCACAATTGGTATGTCAACCTCTGGCTTGATGGAAGGCATTATTCGGCCGAGATCGGGCTGAGAGCAGATGACGGTTCATTTGAGTCATTGGCAACCTCAAATCAAATTTCCACCCCTCGCGCTTATCAATCGGCAGACTTGGATTTTTATCTGGTTAATGTACATGCGCCAGCGATGCCAAAACCGGCAGCCAGAATTATTCCCCGAGCGTCCAATAATGATCTTTTAAGAAATCTATTTCCGCAGCGGTTATCGTCCGGGGGCGAGTTCCCGTGGATCGATCATAGCAACTTCATCCTCTCACCTGATGAGTTGGCATTGCCTGAGTTGGAAGAAACAGAGGCTGAACATGTAGAAGAGCATCCTGATTTTCCTCTGCTCGGCCATCGTGAATTAGAAAAATTCCGAACTTTAACCAGCAAGTCGAGAGAAAAATTCTTGGCGGGTACCCAACTTCCTTTCTTGGGAGTGCCGCCGGCTGGAATGGTCGCTCCTGCAGGTATTCAGTTTGATGTCCATCCGTCGGCAATACCCATCACAAGTCTGTCAGATGAAGGGTTGCATCCGCGTAAAGCGGCAACAGACAATGTTTCGGCAGAATATCGCGACGAGCCAGGATACAGCGAAATTCGTGAAGGCAGTCGTGGCCATCGTTTCGTTGCGCTTGAAATGTATTTGGGTAATTCCGATTCATCTTCCTCGATCGCAGATGACGCTTACAAAATCGAAGTGAATCTGCTGATTGAGGGGAAGTGCCCACCTGACACCCATCTGCTGCTCTTTGGCGAGAAAGTCCACGTCGAGCCAGATGGCACATTCTGCATAAAGCAGCTTCTGGAGCGAGATTCGGATCTGTTAGAGTTTATGTATCGCGTAAGCAGCAGAAAGATCAAGGAGTAGTCACTGATGTCCAAAGGCTATCAGTGCCTCGTGCTACACGCACATCTACCCTATATTCGTCATCCCGAGTACGAGAGTTTTTTCGAAGAGAACTGGCTGTTCGAAGCGATTACCGAAACCTACATACCGCTTATTTTGGTGCTTGAGCGGTTAAGAGATAGCGGGTTCAAAGAGTGCATGACAGTGTCACTGTCACCACCCCTGCTGACGATGTTGCTCGACCCTTTTCTTCAGGAACGGTATCTCGCGCACCTGGATAAGATGCGCCATCTGGCTGCCAAAGAAGTGCGCCGGACAAGATCTGATCCTGTTTTTTCTAGTCTTGCCCGACTCTATCAAGAAAAGCTGGAAGAGACTTTCGAGGTTTTCGAACACCGCTATCAACGTAACTTAGTCGCTGCATTTGCCCAGCTTCAACAAGATGGCATCTTGGAACTGATCACTTCATCGGCTACCCATGGTTACCTTTCATTGCTGAAGGCAGAGCCATCGGCCGTTCGCGCACAACTGCTGGTTGGATCCAGAACCTTTCAATCGTTAGTGGGGGTCCCTGCTAAAGGGGTATGGCTTCCGGAATGCAGTTATTTTCCAGGGTTGGAAGGCTTTCTTGAAGAGGCCGGCTTTGGTTACTTTTTTGTCGATTCGCATGCCATCCTGAATGCAACGCCTCGGCCTTATTATGGATTGTCAGCCCCGCTAGGATGTCCTAATGGCCTGGTGGCGTTTGGTCGTGACCCGGAGTCTTCGCGTCGGGTCTGGAGTCGAGACGAAGGCTACCCGGGCGATTACTTTTACCGTGATTTTTATCGGGACATCGGTTTTGACTTGGATTTTGACTATATCAAACCGTATATTCTGGATGGACATACCAGAATCCTGACGGGGTTCAAATACTTCAGAATCACAGGCAAGACAGACCACAAGCTACCCTATGAGCCCGATACTGCTGCGACACGTGTGGCGGCGCATGCAAGTGATTTCGTATCCCGCATCAGGCAGCAGATTTCCGGTAATATAGAGCGCCGGGGGCCTGCCCCGTTGATTGTCTCACCATATGATGCAGAACTGTTCGGTCATTGGTGGTTCGAAGGACCGCAATGGCTTGAAGCCGTGGTGCGTCGCATGGCGGAAGATAATGAAGCAGCAGCGTTAACAACTCCTTCGGCATATCTTTCCAGCAACCAGACAGTGCAAGCGGCGACGCCTTCGGCGTCAAGTTGGGGGGATGGTGGTTACAATGCATTCTGGCTCAACCCTGGCAACGACTGGATTTACCCTGAATTGCACGAGGCAGCGAGGAGAATGTCAGAGATGGCGCGAAAGCATGCTACAGCCAAGCCCGGAAGCTTGCTTTTTCGTGCTTTGCAGCAAGCCGGGCGTTCGTTACTGCTTGCTCAGGCTTCTGATTGGGCATTCATAATGAAAACCCAAACGGCCACGGATTATGCCATGCGTAGTACTCGGGATCATTTGGCACGCTTCTTCTACCTTGAAGAATGCATAAGCGGTATTATTGATGAGCGTCGCCTGCAAGCGCTCGAGATAATTGATCAGATTTTTCCTGATATTGATCCAGCGGTTTTTAGATGAACCAAACATACTAACAAGACTAATGCCAGTAGGGAAAGGATGAAAATGTATATCGCAATGGTTGCTTCAGAATGCGCACCCGCTGCCAAGGTGGGTGGCTTAGCTGATGTAGTGCACGGCCTTGCACGCGAACTGCAATTGCGTGGTCAGTCGGTCGAAGTGTTTCTCCCGATGTATGACTGTATGCGATATGAACGTATCTCGAACCTCAAGCAATACTGGCCAGATCTTTGGGTGCCGTATTACGAGGGGGGGTGCCATTGTGAAGTCTTCCATGGTGAAGTGGATGGGCTGTCCTGTTATTTCTTCAGACCTCACTCTAAGGAAAACTTTTTTAACCGTGGCATTTATTATGGCCACAACGATGATGCCGCGCGCTTTGCCTTGTTTTCAAGAGCAGTGTTGGAGTTTATGTATAAAAGTGGCCGTAGGCCAGACATAATCCATTGCCATGACTGGCAAACGGGGCTGGTTGCGCCTATGCTCTTTGAAATCTATCAGCCCCTAGGCATGGGGCATAGCCGTATCTGTTATACCTTGCATAATGTCCACCATCAAGGACTGACCGGACCCCATATACTGCGTCAATCCGGATTAGGTATGCACCTGATGGATTTAGACAAACTTGGCGATGGGCGTCACCCTGGCGCTGCAAATCTTATGAAGGGTGGTATCGTCTACTCTAACTTCATTACGACAGTCTCCCCGCGTTATGCCGATGAAATCCGGCATACCGAGCTCGGACATGGCTTGCAGGCCACTTTGGCTGCGCATTCCGGTAAGTTTTGCGGGTTGCTCAATGGGATCGATTATGGAAGCTGGAATCCTGAAGTGGATAACTTCATCCCCTACCGTTATTCATTCGATAATTTTTCCAACAAGTATGCCAACAAGGAGGCTTTGCGCCACAGGCTATTGTTGCAGGACAAATTCAAACCGATCGTTTCGGTGGTCAGTCGACTTGATCAGCAGAAAGGTGTCCAGCTCATCAGCCATGCCTTGTTCCATGCTTTGGCAAATGGCGCACAGTTTGTACTACTAGGTTCAGGGACTGAGAAAAGTATCAATGACCATTTCTGGGCGCTCAAGCAGAGATTTAACGACAACCCGGACTGTCATATTGAACTGAGCTTTAACGAAGAGCTTTCCCACATGATCTATGCTGGTGCCGATATGATTGTGATCCCAAGTGCGTTCGAGCCTTGTGGGTTGACCCAGATTATTGGTATGAAATACGGAACAGTTCCTGTGGTGAGAGCCACGGGAGGGCTCGCCGACACGGTGTGCGATGCTAACTACAGTAACAAGCCGTATGAGGAACGTACAGGCTTTACCTTTGACGATTTCAGTGAGGGTGCTTTGGACAGCGCCCTCGGAAGAGCCATTGGACTCTGGTACAAATACCCTCGCTATTTCAATCAGCTCGCAACGAATGGTATGCGGCAGGACTATTCGTGGAATAAGTCAGGTGGTGACTACATCAACATCTTCAATCATATTCGTGCCTGAAGTTACAGATGCTTGAACGACACCTTCGTTGCTGAATAACCCGTTTATTGAAGAATGGTATCAACACTTTCAAGCACTACGATGCTTCTCTTTTCTACTTTGTAGCTATCATTAACCGGAATGCTGGTTGGGTATGGTTTGATGTCTGTCGGATTTGGCCGGGACGTGTCTATGGCCAGTTCCCAAGTGTTACCTGATAACGTCGGTATTCTTAATTCGATCGCAGTTTCTGACATATTAAATATCACGTGCAAATCTTGTTCTTCAGCAGAAACCCTCGCAATAGTGAATACCAGCACTCTTGATTCAGGGTCATTCCAATTTGGCGTCTTGAGATCTTTATCGTACCAGGTGATATCAGTAATTCCATGTGCTGATTGTGATTCATCTCCTGAAAAGTAACTGTTCGAGGTCAGGCTGGGATGGCGCTTGCGGAACGCGATCATCTCTATAGTGAAACGCAACATGCCGCTGTTTTTCTTGGTCAGGCTCCAATCGAACCACGAAATTTCATTATTCTGGCAATACGCATTGTTATTACCCTTTTGACTTCTTAGTACTTCATCCCCCGCAAGTAGCATGGGTACGCCTCGCGAGAGCATGAGGATGGCGATGACGTTTTTTGCCTGCCGTTGGCGAAGCTCAATGATCTCTGGATCAGTGGTTTCCCCTTCACAACCACAATTCCAGCTATGGTTGTCATTGGATCCATCAAGGTTATCTTCGCCATTGGCTTCATTATGCTTGTGGTTGTAGCTCGCAAGATCATTCAAAGTAAACCCGTCATGGCAAGTGATGAAGTTGATACTGTTAGCGGGCGTCCGACAGTCATTCTTGTACATATCAGCACTTCCTGTAAGCCTTGAAGCAACTTCACCAATTAAGCCAGGGTCACCTTTTACAAACCTTCTCATGATATCCCGGTAGCGGCCATTCCATTCTGACCAGGCCATCCCAGGGAACGCACCAACGTGATAGAGGCCGGCCGCATCCCATGCTTCGGCAATCAGGGGAGCGTTAGCTAAAGTCTTTGAAAACTCGATGGCCCAAGGCAGCGGCGGTGTGCTCATTGGCACCCCAAGTTCACCCCGGGTAAACACACTCGCCAGATCAAAACGGAACCCATCTACACCCATCGTCTCCACCCAGTATTCCAAACATTGCACAATGTATGAGGAAACGATAGGGTGATTACAGTTTACGGTGTTACCGCAACCGGTGAAATCGAGGTAACGCTTACGATCAATAGCATCAAGATGGTAAAAAATATCATTAAACATGCCTTTGAAATTAATGACCGGGCCACCATTGCCACCTTCGGCAGTATGGTTGAAGACGACATCCATAATGACTTTTATTCCAGCATCGTGGAATGCGTCAACCATTTCGCGGAACTCACTGACAGCATGCAGAATGTCCACGCAATAGTCCGGATGAGGGGCCCAAAAGCTGTGGGTGCTGTAGCCCCAGTAATTGCTCAACCCTCTACTGGCAACATTTTTGGGTACGTCCTGAGGGTCGAATGCCGAAATAGGGAGCAGTTCGACATGAGTGATCCCCAATTCCTTAAGATAAGGAATTTTCTCCTTCAATGCGGAGAAGGTGCCCGGGTGTTGAACATTGGATGTTGGATGAAGCGTAAATCCTGAAACATGCATTTCATAGATAATCGCGCCTTCAATCCAACCCCCATCCAAACTGTTCAAAGATGTGGATTCTGTCGATGAAGGGGGATCAACCACAATCGCTCGCATACCCCCGCCAGAGGATTCAGTTTGGCAGGCAACTTGCCTGCTCCAACCGACGTTGCTTACCGAAAGCGCCCAAGGATCGAGAAGTTCCTTATGTGGAAAAAACATCCGACCTGTTTCAGTTGTGTCTTTGAGGCCATCCATCTTCCATGTATAGCAAGTTCCAGTAGGAAGTTTTTCAACAAAGACATGCCAGAAAAAGAAACTGTGATTGTGGACCGAATCCAGCTTTATCGTTTGGAAAGGGAGTTGGCTATTGATATTTTCGTAAAGGAGTAGCTCAACTTGTGACGCATGTCTACTAAAAATGCAAAAATTTACACCGTCATTTGTAACGCTAATGCCTACTGGAAAACGCGAGCCATTACGAACTTTGTAAAATATTTCTGACATTTATAGGACCGGAAGTCGATATATTAAGGGTGGAAAACTATCCGCATTTCACTCAGTTCACAATAATCCTTAGTCAATTCTTGATTCTGGGATTACGGTTGTTCACGTTTGTTATCTGCTCAAACCTTTCCGTATAGGAATCTTGCAACTGCTCCCATGAAAAACGCCACTCCCAATTTCCCCACGCCTTGCCAGGAATATTCATACGAGAGTCGCTGTTTAAGCCAAGTACATCCTGCAATGGAAAAATCACGGTGTTAGCTTTAGATGCTGAAAGCGCACTGATAGCAGCCCAGTTTATATCATGTCCATCAGTACTTAGGTAATATCTTGCATAGTTTTTTTCATGTTCTGGGGCTGAATTCCACCAGCCTACAGTGGTATCGTTGTCGTGAGTCCCGGTATAAGCAACAGTATTGGCTATGTAGTGGTGCGGTAAGTAAGTGTTGCTGTCGTTACCTCCAAATGCGAACTGCAAAATTCGCATGCCCGGCATTTTGAATCTATCCCTTAACTCAATGACGTCAGGAGTGATCAAGCCCAGGTCTTCTGCGATAATGGGAAGATTGTCAAAAACTTTTTGAAAAGCCTTGAACAACTTCTTTCCAGGCCCAGGCATCCATTGCCCCACCCTCGCGTCGGGTGCACCAGCAGGAATCGCCCAATAGCCAGCAAAGCCACGAAAATGATCGATACGAACTAAGTCAAAAAACCGAATCGCGTGCTTCAATCTTTCTGTCCACCACGCATAGCTCGTTCGTTCATGAATGTCCCAGCGGTAGAGCGGATTGCCCCATAACTGCCCTGATTCACTGAAAAAATCTGGAGGCACTCCAGCTACTATTATTGGATTTCCGCTAGCATCAAGTTCAAAGAGTTCTTGGTGTTCCCATACGTCAGCACTTTGATATGACACAAAAATGGGGACGTCTCCGACAATTTGAATGCCACGGTCATTTGCGTATTTCTTCAGCAACATCCATTGCCTGTAGAAACACCACTGGCAAAATTTACAAAAATCAACTTCGTCTGCATACAAACTTTTTGCTTTCGAGAGTGTTTCCGGATGCCGGTTGACATATTTTTCCGGCCACTGATTCCACGCACGATTTTGTTCATGGTGTTCAATGGCCTTAAATAGTGCAAAATCCTCAAGCCAGTGTTGCTCTGATTGGCAAAAATCGACGTATTCGGAACGACTAACGCTATCAGCCTTTGAAAAAAATCGTTTTGCCGCAAGTTGCAATTTTTGGAGCCGATAGGGCTTCACTATTTCAAAATCAGCATGGCCGGAATTAAATTGTGGATCTGGAATCAATTCTTTAGGTTTCAGCCAACCCTGCTTTGCCAATTCCTCCAAGTCAATTAACAAGTGGTTTCCTGCAAAGGCAGAGCAACTTGTATAAGGCGAATTACTTGGACCTACTTCCCCAACAGGTAGCATCTGCCAATAGGTTTGGCCGACTTTGACCAGCCAATCTACAAATTTATATGAAGCATTTCCAATATCTCCGGAACCAAACTGACTCGGTAGGGATGTTGGATGAAGCAAAATTCCACTTGCTTTTATTGAGATCATTGGCGTCACTTCAAGTTATACATATTCAGAATGTTAGTTATTGGCGGTTAAAGGTCGCTGACCGCTAGGGTTTTAAAGAAAGAAGTCCAATTTTTTCCGGTGTCGCATCTATCAGCTTGCTGATGGGCTATTTTGGCATGGGTATTTCTCAGAATCAGATGCCGCCCGACGACCTCTGCTGCATTTTTATTCCTCTCAGCTTTTAGTTTATTGATTGCAACGGCGTGCCTAGTCTATCAGCAATAACGCTTGAGGCTCTGTTTCATAAGAGTTAAGGGGCTCACGAGTCCTTGCTTTTATTGAGGAAATGAAGGAATGGAAGTGGCTGGGCATGCAGGCACCCACCCAGAAATAGCTTGATTCGACTTGTTTGTGTTTCGCACCATCTTGCGATGAAACCCTTTTGCCAATTTAGAAAAATTAAATGTCGGATCATTCTGATATTAATATCTGGATATTGCAAGTTCCCTTTCTCATTACTCAGTACGACTAATTGGGTGCAATCTGGATAAACCATAAATCACCTGCTAAACTTTAAGTTTAGCCAGAACTAAATCATCGGCTTCACTTCTGGAAATCCGAAAAGTCTCCAAACCTGCCTTCCAATCAATGAATTTGACTGAGCCGCTTCAACGGCAGCTAACTGGAAGCCGCGCCTGATAAAGTCAGCCATGGAGGAGCATGCTCCAATTCCCGGTTATGGCCAACCGACCGTCCTCATATTACATCCACGGTCAACTTTCGCTTGCTTTGCCGCCGTTGGCATTTCGCTTTCCAACCATGGACGCATGAAACGGGCTGTCAAGTTTCTGGGCTAGCCAACTTTAACGTTTTGCGTAAAACGGCATAATTCTGAGATGTTGTTAGAGCCAAGTTTATCCAAGTGTCCATCATCGGAATAAACTTAGCCATTTTTTCTGATCCTCAATCAAGTAAAATCGTAACATCATGGCTGAAGACAGCGATCTGGAACGCACCGAACCCGCCTCCCCCAGGCGTCTGGAAGAGGCGCGCAACAAAGGTAACATTCCACGTTCGCGCGAGTTGAATACGTTTGCCATTCTGATGACCGCTGGCACTACATTGTTCATCATGGGTGTACCACTGGCGCAAGGCTTGATGCGGCTGATGAAGGGAGGCCTGACCTTTGACCGCGCCCTCCTCAACACACCAGGCCTGATGTGGAGCATCCTGATGCAGTCCCTGCTGGATATGCTGCTACTGTTTTATCCACTCATCTTGGCACTCCTTATCGCCGCCCTTGCCGCCCCCATCCTGCTTGGCGGCTGGATGTTGAGCACCGAGGCACTGGTGCCCGATTTTGGTCGCACCAACCCCCTCAAGGGCCTGGGCCGCCTGTTTTCAGTGACCAGCTTGGCGGAACTGGGCAAGGCCCTCGCCAAGTCGCTGGTGGTGGGCCTGATCGGCTACTGGGTGGTATGGCATTACTGGGAACAGATGCTATCTCTCGCCACCGAGTCTGTATCTAGCGGCACCGCCCATCTGGCGCACCTGCTCAGCCTGTCATTCATTCTCATCACCTCAGGCATGTTGCTGATTGTTGCCATTGACGTGCCGTTTCAACTGTGGGAATACAGCCGCAAGTTGCGCATGACCAAAGAGGAAGTACGGCAGGAAATGAAGGAGTCTGAAGGCGATCCCCAACTCAAGAGTCGCATCCGTGCCATGCAGCGCGAGGCAGCCCGGCGCCGCATGATGTCCGAGGTGCCAAAGGCCGACGTCATTGTGACTAATCCTACCCATTACGCCGTGGCACTGCGCTACGACGAAAAAGAGATGCGAGCGCCACGCGTGGTGGCCAAAGGCTCCTACTTGCTGGCCGAACGCATTCGTGAACTGGGCGCAGAAAACGGCGTCATGATCCTGCGCACCCCGCCCCTGGCAAGAGCACTCTATAAACACGCCGAACTGGATCAGGAAATTCCCAACGCCCTGTTCGCCGCCGTGGCCGAAGTGCTTGCCTATGTTTACCAGCTTCGCAGTTATAATATTGGTGGTGGCGTCAAGCCGGAATTGCCAGCAACCCTGCCGGTGCCAGAAGGCATGGATATCGTGGAAGAAACTAATTAATGGCAGTCATGGCAACCTCCCGCGCCAGCTTGGGCGCATTAGCCGCACCGCTCCTGATCATCATGATCTTGGGCATGATGGTGCTGCCCATCCCACCATTCCTGCTGGATCTGCTGTTTACCTTCAATATCGCGTTGGCCATGATCGTCATCATGGTCAGTATGTACACCATCAAGCCGCTCGATTTTGCCGCTTTTCCTACCGTGCTATTGCTCACCACGCTGCTGCGACTGTCGCTCAACGTTGCCTCATCCAGGGTGGTATTGCTGGAAGGACATAACGGAGCGGATGCCGCTGGCAAGGTAATTGAAGCCTTTGGCCACTTTCTGGTGGGCGGGAATTACGCCGTCGGCATCGTCGTCTTCATCATCCTGGTCATCATCAACTTTGTCGTCATCACCAAGGGTGCGGGCCGCATTGCAGAAGTTAGCGCACGCTTTACTCTGGACGCCATGCCTGGCAAGCAAATGGCGATCGACGCTGATCTTAACGCAGGCCTCATCGGTGAAGACGATGCGCGCCGGCGCCGCACCGAAATCGCCGAAGAAGCCGAATTCTTTGGCTCCATGGACGGTGCCAGCAAATTCGTGCGCGGCGATGCCGTTGCCGGCATCCTCATCATGCTAATCAACATCGTCGGCGGCCTCGCTGTCGGGCTGTTTCAGCACAATCTGGACTTCGCCACCGCAGTCAACAATTACACCCTGTTGACCATAGGCGATGGCCTGGTGGCTCAAATCCCTGCGCTGATCATTTCCACGGCCGCGGGTATTGTCGTGACAAGAGTAGGCAAGGCAGAAGACATCGGTCAGCAAATGATCAGTCAGATGTTCAGCAATTCACGTGTGCTCTACATTACCGCCGGCGTGCTGGCTGCACTCGGAATGATACCGGGCATGCCGCACCTTGCATTCCTGATGCTTGCCGCAATCCTTGGCAGCGCCGCCTATTTCATGGAAACACGGGCTCAGGAGGTAGCGGCGCTGCAAAAAGTGGAAGAGGCCGTCACGCCGCCAACGGAAGCGGTCGAAGTAGGCTGGGATGATGTGGCTCCGGTGGATGTACTGGGTCTTGAGGTCGGCTACCGCATCATCCCGCTAGTGGATCGGGGGCAGGATGGCGAGTTGCTGCGCCGTATCCGCGGCATTCGCAAGAAATTTGCACAAGACATGGGCTTTCTGGTGCCAGCAGTCCATATTCGCGACAATCTGGAACTGCGTCCCAATGCCTATCGAATAGCATTAAAAGGCGTGGAGGTCGGCCAGGGCGAGGCCTTCGTCGGCCAGTACCTGGCCATTAATCCCGGACGAGTACTGGGTGAGTTAAGCGGCACCGTCACCCAGGACCCCACTTTTGGCCTCCCCGCAGTCTGGGTCGATGCCAGCCTGCGCGAGCAGGCGCAAAGTTTCGGTTACACCGTGGTCGATGCCTCCACCGTAGTAGCAACCCACCTCTCCAACATCATTCAGAGTCATGCCGCCGAACTGCTGGGGCGCGAAGAAACGCAGCAACTGCTGGAACGCATTGGCCGTGAATCGCCCAAGCTGGTGGAAGACCTGGTCCCTAAGACGCTTGCTCTCGGCATACTGCAAAAAGTGCTGCAAAACATGCTGCAAGAAGGTGTACACATCCGCGATATGCGCACCATCATTGAGGTGCTGGCCGAACATGCTCCACGCACACAAGACATTGATCAACTGACAGCCGTGGTCAGAACAGCATTGGGCCGCGCCATCACCCAGACCCTGTTCCCCGGCAGTGGGGAAATGCAGGTCATCGCCTTGGCACCACAACTCGAAAACATCCTGATGCAGGCCACGCAAACCCCCGGCGCTGAAGGCCCTGGACTGGAACCAGGTCTCGCCGACCAGTTATTGCGCGGCGTCAATCAGTCGGCCGAAAATCAGGAAAAGATAGGCATGCCTGCCGTGTTGCTGGTACCGGCACCCATGCGCTCACTGATGGCACGCTTCCTGCGGCGCTCCATTCCCCAGTTGCATGTGCTGTCACATGCGGAAGTGCCGGACGGGCGCATGATACGGGTGGTGGCAACTGTTGGCAGCTGATCGGGACTGACTGAACTTGTCTGATTTTTAACTGCCCAATGCGGTTGAAGGCTTGAAAAATATGCACTTGAAAAATAAGATAAATCACTTGTTTGAGGAGAGAGCCATGCGTATTAACCAACACTCAGCCACCTTGCTCACCATTCTGCTTCTCGTTTACAGTGGTGGTGTCCGGGCAGAGGCCTCAGAAAAACTGTGGCCAGCCGTAAAAGAAAGTTTCTTTGCCGGAAAAACCATCGAACCCGCCTCTTTCATCAAACTGGAAGGCCCTCGACGGGCAGAAAGCGGCGCTCAGGTACCGATCACGCTTAGCGTGGACAAAGCCGTGACCGAAGCAGACGCCATCAAGACCCTCTATTTAATCGTGGATGCCAATCCGATCAAGCTGGCCGCCACGTACCACTTGACGCCCTTGAATGGAAAAACACAGATTGCCACCCGCATCCGAATGGAAACGGATTCCTATGTGCGTGCCATTGGCGAAACGGCAGACGGCAAGCTCTACATGACGGCCATCGAAATTCGTGCGGCCGGCGGCTGTGGGGGAGCCGTTGATGGCGACGACACGGCCATTCGCGCCGCCTCCGGCAAGATCAAACTGAGCGTGGAAAATCCGGTCAAGTTTGGTGAAGCCAATACTGCCACCTTCCTGATCAAACACCCCATGTTCACCGGCCTGCAACGCGATCTGGCCTCTGGCGGTTACAAGCCGGCGTTCTATATCCAGAAGTTGGCCTTCACCTATAACGGCCACCCTGTCCTGAGCGTGGATGTCGGCGTGGCGATAGCAGAAGACCCTTACCTGCGCCTGTTTTATCTACCGGATGCGCCGGGTGTCCTGGAAGTGAAGGCCGAAGACAACGAGGGCAAGTCATTCACCCAGTCCGTCGAGGTCAAGGGCTGAAGCAGCGGCCGAAAACAACAAAGGGCACCGAATGCGCCCTTTGTTGTCTGTTTCTAAAATTATTTTTGTTCCTGATTTTAGCGCAGTGACATGCGTTGCAACACGTTGTCCTTGTCCACGACTTTGTGCTTGATGGCCGCTAGCACATGCAGGGCAACCAATCCGCACAACACCAGTCCGACCACCTCATGCGCTCCCTCGAACAGATCGCGCAAGCCCTTGTCGTCGTGACCTGCGAGCAAATGCACGCCGAACCAGACCACCCCGTACTTGCTGTAGGCTGCCATCGCCAAACCAGTCACCGGCACGGCCAGCATCAACAGATAAAGTGCCTTGTGGGTCAGCTCCGCCAGTTTTTTCTCCCACGCTTGCATGCTGGTCAAAAATTCAGGCGGCAGATGCGTCAAGCGCCAGTAAAGGCGTAGCAGAATCAGGGCAAACACGGTAATGCCTATGGACTTGTGCAGGTTAAAATAAAACGAACGCAAGGTCATCGGCTCGGCAAACTGCAGACTATAAAACCCCAGATTGAACAAATCCACTGATGGCACCTTGGGCGCGTCCTTGGGCAGTTCCGTCATGAACCAACCTAGCCCGAACAGGACCACAATAAGCGCACCAACGACCAGATGCAAAATAATGGTGACCTTGTTATAACGTTGTATCGTATCGTTCATTGTTCCACCCGTAGAATTAAAAACCGTTGAAATATACACTTTTTCCAGCACCCATGCACCCACGCGCAAGTGAACGCAGGCAGATCAACACTACCCGGCTGTAGAGACCGCAGGCTTCCTGCAAAGTTCGCGCCAATTGTCAGTCAACTATAGAAAGCCGGCAATAAGCGCTACAATTTGGAAGATTCACTCGGCCAAGAGATTACCATGCGCCATAGCACCATTGCCTTGCTTGCTTTATTCCTGCCTGTATTGGCTGTTGCCGATCCTCTGCCAATTGAACAGGCGGCGCCAGGTATTTATGTACACCACGGCGTGCACCGCGACATCGATACCCAGTATGGCGGCGACATCTGCAACATCGGTTTCATTGTCGGCGATCAAGGTGTTGCCGTCATCGACAGTGGCGGCTCGCCAAAAATTGGCCGCCAACTGCGAGAGGCCATTCGCCTGGTGACCCAATTACCTATCCTCTACGTCATCAATACCCACGTCCATCCCGACCATATTTTCGGCAACGCCGCCTTCAAGCAGGACCATCCAATCTTCGTTGGCCATGAGAGACTTGCCGCAGCCATGCTGCAACGGCAGGATTCTTATCTGCATCACCAGAATGACTGGGTGGGAATAGACGCCACAGGCAGTGAACTCATTCCGCCCACCCTTGCCGTCAAGGACCGTCAGACGCTGGACTTGGGTGGACGCATGCTGCAATTGAGGGCTTACCCTACAGCGCATACCAATAACGACCTCACTGTACTGGACAGCAATACCGGCACGCTATGGACCGGCGACCTGCTATTTGTCGATCGCACCCCCTCCATCGACGGAGACATAAAGGGCTGGCTGAATGTCATCGCATCGTTGCGTCTGATCGATGCCAAACGCGCCATTCCCGGTCACGGACTGGTACCAGAGGACTGGAAAGCGGCGCTGGACAAGGAGCAACGCTATCTCTCGAACCTGCTAGATCAAGTACGCGCGGCCATCGCGCAGGGTCATACCATGGAACAGACTATGGATGCTGCCAACCCAGATGAACGCAGCCAATGGCTGCTGTTCGACATCATAAACCGTCGCAACATCAACACCATTTTCCCAAGCCTCGAATGGGAGTAACTTCAGGGCGGGTAGCGGCCAGCCCTGTTTTTCCTGCGACTATCGGCGTTTATCGGCAGTCCATTGCAGCTTGCTGCATTACAGTGCGGACCCGACTTCGGTCAGCTCCGATTGCAGGAATTTAACTGCTACAATGCTAGCCTTTTGAAAAAATTCAGCCTGTTTGGCAACCATGGTGCATAGCGACTCCACCTACTATACCTTCGACAACGCCCTGTTGCCGGCGATACTCATCTCCCTCGGGCTGCACCTGTTCGTGCTGGCATTCGTGCATCCGCTTCCGACCGACGCTGATCCCCTGTTTCCGCCATTGGAAGTCACCTTACTAGCACCCAAGCCGCCGCCTCCGCCACCACCACACGAGCCGCCAAAACCTGAACCGCCGAAGCCGACTCCAACCAAGGCTCCGCCCCCACCGGTCAGGATACCGCTACCGCCGCCAGTTCCACACGATGATCGTCCTGCGCCACCGCCACCGTCGGTCACTCCGCCTGCGCAGATCCTAAGCCAAGCACCGGCCCAAGGACAAGTGCCGACCTTGGTCGTTCCGGCACCCGTTGCAGAGGTAAAGGCCACCGTAGAACCTGCCGTGGATGTGGAGGCAGAACTCGGAAAATATGGCAATCAACTGGCATACGAATTCGCCAAATACAAACAATATCCACGCATTGCCCAGTTACGAGGCTGGCAGGGAACCGTACGCGTTAAGCTCGAGGTGGATGCCGGCGGAGTGGTAACGTCCAGTACAATCAGCGACTCCAGCGGCTTTGATGTTCTGGACAAACAGGCACTCGAAATGGCCAAAAAGGCAACGCCATTACCACTGCCGCCAGAATCCCTGCGGCATCACCCTTTTGTCATCACGGTTCCGGTCATGTTCCGGCTGGAATAGATTTCCCTTGAAAT
>CAIJXJ010000223.1 GCA_903824575.1 uncultured Methylobacillus sp. | reverse complement strand
ATGCTGGTGGAAGCCATGCTGGACTTTCCTGAAGAAGACATCGAAGTGGTGGATACCACGCTGCGCGATCAGCTCTTGCACAATATTCAGATTAAATTGCAGCAGACTTTATTGAGCGCAAAACAGGGTAGTTTGCTGCGTGAAGGAGCGCATATCGCGTTAGTCGGCAGACCGAATGTAGGTAAATCCAGTCTGTTGAACCGTTTATCCGGTGAAGAAGTCGCGCTGGTCAGCGATGTACCGGGTACTACTCGCGACGTGATACGTCAGGCGATACAAATTCGCGGTGTGCCGCTGCACATCATGGATACGGCAGGCCTGCGCAGTTCGGAAGACGAAGTCGAAAACATGGGCATGGCCCGAACTCATCAGACTCTGCAACGAGCGGATCTGATATTGCTATTGCTCGATGGTAGCGCTGGTCTGAGCGTAAAAGACGAGGAAATATTAGCGTCCTTCCCTGCCGATATTCCACATCTGCTGGTTTACAACAAGGCGGATTTGCTCGGCGAGAAGAATTTGGCACTGCGTTCCGATGCAATCAGCATTTCGGCTAAAACCGGAACTGGTATCGAGGAATTGCGTGAGCGTATGCTCAAACTAATCGGCTGGCAAAATCAGGAAAGCGGAGCATTTATTGCCCGCGAACGTCATCTCAAAGCACTGAATTTGGCGCAATCACACCTGATTAATGCTACCGAGGTACTGAATCATCCCGAGTTGTTCGCGGAGGAGTTGCGCCTGACGCAGCACGAACTGAACTGCATCACCGGCAAGTTCACAGCTGACAATCTGCTGGGTGAAATATTTAGCCGATTCTGTATCGGCAAATAGATTATTTGTCGTCGCATTCTATCGGCTTTATCAGCCGCGCATTCAAGCTCGAAGTGCAACAGCCGCTGGTTGCTTGGTGTAGCGTATTTCCACCCCGAAGAATACCTCGTGCGGTGTTCTGAATCCAAGCACTTTTCGAGGCCGGTGGTTAAGTTTCTCGACCGCCGCCAGCACTTGCGCCTCAGTAATGTCGGTCAGCTCCATGCCTTTGGGAAAGTACTGCCGCAATAGGCCGTTGCTGTTCTCGTTCAGCCCTCGCTCCCAGGAATGGTAGGGGTGAGCAAAGTAGATGTCCGCCTTCAGTGCCTCTGCCACTTTCTCATGTTCTGCAAACTCCTTGCCGTTGTCGAAGGTGATGGTGTGGCATCGATCCTGGTAGGGCGCCAGCAAGCCCGTAATGACCGCAGTTACGCCCTCGGCATGCTTGCTGCGAATATGCCCCGCCAACACGAAGCGCGACTTGCGTTCAGCCAGTGTGACCAAGCCACCCTTATGGTTCTTGCCAATCACGGTATCGCCCTCCCAATCTCCGATGCGTGACTTCTCAGCGACGACGTCAGGGCGTTCATCAATGCTGACACGATTCTTGAGCGTGCCCCGTCTTTCCTGTCCGCTGGCATAACGCTTGCGGTGTGGCTTCTGGCTGCGCAAATGCAGGTGCAGGTCTCCGCCGTTTCGTTTATCCGCATAGATACGCTGGTAGATAATCTCATGACTGATCTGCAAAACCCCTTCAAATTCAAGTCGTTCCGACACTTGTTCCGGACTGAGATCCAGTCGGGTCAGCCGCTCCACTTCCTGCCAATCGCCCGATGAAAACTGTCGGCCATTAAGACAGGACTGCCGACGCTCGTCTCGCATGGATTGTGCCTGTCCGGGCCGCCAGCCGCGCTTACCTTTGTTACGCCTGAACTCCCGTGAAATCGTCCCTTTGTTCACGCCCATCTTTTCAGCGATCTCGGTTTGATTCAAGCCCGCTTGTTTCAGCCCGTAAATCTGGTATCGTAGCCCACTGGTGAGCTGCTTATAGTTCTTCATCCGTGTTCCTTTTACTTGGTCGTTTAAGTGACGCTGATAGTAACGCAGCTCACCACCTAAATTCACTTACAAAAGTTGCACTTCAGAGTTGAATCCGCCAAACAATATGAAAATAACTGTTGACGCCTTTGGGGTGGTTTGCTATAGTTCTGCTTCTGACGCGGGGTGGAGCAGCTCGGT
>CAIJXJ010000222.1 GCA_903824575.1 uncultured Methylobacillus sp. | reverse complement strand
TATCTGCGGCTGATTCTCTCAGCATTTTACCAGCAACAACTATTGATGGCGCCAAAGCAGTCGTTGGAGATGAGCGGTATATAAGTAGCCTTGGCGGCGGGCAGGTCGCCCTTGGTACTGACCGAGAGAAAAGATCACCTGTTTCTGCTGGCCGAGCAACTTCAAGGATGCACAGAGCACATCATCACGCTCTATGGCGGCATGGGCGCCAAACTACGCAGACTCGAAATGGAAAAGCTCACCAGTTTGCCATCAGGATCAACCAGGCTGATCATTGCGACAGGCCGACTGATTGGCGAAGGATTTGATGATCCACAACTGGATACCCTATTTCTGGCCATGCCGATTTCCTGGCGAGGGACACTCCAGCAGTATGCGGGACGTTTGCACCGGCTACATGACGGGAAAAAGCTGGTACAGATTTATGATTACATCGACGAAAATATTCCCGTGCTGATGAGGATGTTTGATAAGCGGATAAAGGGCTACACGGCAATGGGTTATAGTTCAGCCTCAATTCCTAGTAGGAGTTTTCCACTTATTCCGACACAAAAATAGGAAATTTTCAGGTAATCTGACACAGATGTATAAACAGCGTTTCAGAATAAATGAAAAAGTCATTGATTTGTATGTGAAGGGTTTTTCACTTAATCTGGAATTCTACAGGATTTCAGAATAAGTGAAAAAATTCTCACATAAGTGAAAAATATAAATTATTACAAATAGTTAGCAAAAGCGGCGATTTAAGCGATTATTTTTGCCTGGTTGAGGCTGCCCCCTTAAGGGGTGGCATAAAATAGCCCGCAATGGGTTACAGTTCAGCTTCGGTACCCGGTAGGAATTTTTCACGTAATCTGACATAGCCTCGGAAACGGTATTTCAGAACCCAGTTCGTATATTACGTTGAAGAAAAAATGACGTCACGTGATGGATGCTCTTGACTCGATCCTGGCTTTAACCCATAAAAATTATGGGTTAAACATAGAGGATTGACAGCATGTTTCACTTTACTGACGGCGGGCTTGACAACATCAGGCTCGCCAATGGCTATACCGAACACAAAACCCCTTACGGCAAGGGCGTGTCCATCTACGACCTCGACGGGCTGGTACGTGCCATCTGCCTCAATTTGGTGCAGAAACAATACAAGCTCAACGGCAAAGAATTTCGCTACCTGCGTCAGGCCCTGTTGCTGTCTCAAGGGTCGGTAGCCAATTTGTTCGGTTGTACGGAACAGACCGTTTCATTGAGGGAACGTCATGGGCGGGTCCCACTGTGGGCGGACAAACTGCTCCGCATGACCACCATCGGAAGCATGCAGGAGAATACGACAGTCAGAGAACTGATTGATCGCATGAACTTCGGGGATCGGCTGGTCAATGACAGGATAGTTCTGCACGAAACGGATGAAGGTTGGGAGTCTTCTGCCGAGAATCTGAAAGAGTTAGCGGCCTAAACCCTTACCTGCAGAATCAAAAATTCCAAGGCGTATCTGCGGCTTATAACACCAGCTCCCTTAGGGCTTTTTCATGTTTCATGGTGAAGGCTTCAAATGGTATGTTGCTGCAATGCACCATGGTGATGGTCCACGCTCTGCGATCAAATCCAATGAGTTCATTAAAAATGATGTCGTCCCCGTTAATGGGATCTCCATTCCCATGCTTGACACCCATGCGGTCAAGATTGATCGATACCTGATCCAGTCGAAGATGTTGGTCTGGATGCAGTAATACGGCTTCAAAATCATCAATGTAGTTTCGCAAATCTAGCGAACTGAACGCCGACTGAATATTTTTTATCAGCCGGGACAATTCCTTGTTTAGAACTGGGCGATCATCAGCAGCTGTCATCCGAATGCGTGCCATCAGCAGGTCTTTCTCTTGCTGCAGTGATTGGACAGACTTCCTACGCTCATCGATGCGCTTCTCAACCTTCTGCGCCAGACAATCAAAGAAACCCAGGGCTACCTTTTCCCTTGCCTGCTGTTCGTCCGGTGCAGGGTGCACAATGGTGTGTTCGGTGAAGTACACGATATTTTGCAGGACGTCGCGCTGTATCAATTCACCGGAAATTTCCATTCCTAAGGTCTTTTTATCACGGCGTCGCATGCCCATCAAGGCATAAAAAGTATTGCTGACAGGAAAGTCATGGTGATAATTCTGTATCGCTCGACTGGAACAGAAGGCATCAAAGACGGAATCTACGGAAGGGAATAGCGCGTGGACAAAGGCGTCCCGGGCATAGGCACTACGATCGATCACGACCGGGCTGGGTATACTATCTACTAGCGCGTTGGAATATTCCAATGCTTTCAATACCGGCTTGCGGTAGGCTTCAGGATATCCTTGGCCTTGTTTGAGCCTGGGATCGACTAAAGAAACAGCCCGATCAATGGCGGGAAGTAGCTTAGACAATTCCATCTTCTGTTGGCCAGAAAAGTGCTCAAACAACCACATTTCTTGTTTTTCCATTCATTTTGTTGATCAGAATAATCATCAGCAACTTGTGGAAACGCCGCAGAGACTGGAATGATGTGGCCAGGTGCCGGAGCTGATCAAGGTTTTAGCTCTTGTGAACCAGATGGCTAAGCTCGCGGTCAAGAATTTCCGGGTCTCCACTGTTGAGTTCTACCAGACGACGCAGATGCGCAATACTTTCGAGGTCTATGCTCTTGCAGAGCAGGCCAACCTGAAGCCCCTCGACATGGGTTATGATCGTCTGCATGGTGATCGTAACGTCTAGCGCCAGCTTGAGACATAGTTCGCAGTCCTCACCCGGCTTGCCGTGCCAGGCATTGTTCATTTCAAGCAGTGCACCCTTTAGCGAGATGTCTAGAAGTTGGGCATAAGCATTGCCTTGGTGGGTGGTCAGGAGCACCGGCGCATGAAAAACCGCGCGCCAGAAATTTCGCCGTTCAGCAGATTTCGTCACAGTAATTCCTCTCAGGCTGAGATGGTTGAACTCTTTACAGATGCTAATTTACACCCGTAATTCCTTCGCATGCTAACTGATTATCCTCGATGAATAATCAGGCTGCTTTCACAGGCATCAGGGTGACACTCAAATCTATGTTAACTTTCATGCAAGGTATGTCGCCATGGCGAGAAGCCAGTAGGATAATGTTTGAAGCAAAAGAGTTCCGGATTCTAAGCAGAGTCAGGAATAGTTAAGCGGGAGGAAAAATGATCCATAAGATAATTAACCATATAACGCGCAGGAAACCGCCCGAAGAGCGCGAGAACCTGGAGCGTTGGATGGTTTCCTATGCCGATTTTGTCACGCTACTGTTTGCATTTTTTGTTGTCATGTATGCGATCTCCGTAGTCAATGAAGGAAAATTCCGTGTAGCTTCGGATTCAATCGTGGCTTCCTTTGGCGGCGCGCTGATCAGTCCGCCTTTGCCAAAGCCGATAGGAAAGACTTCGGTGATTGAGAACGTGACGGTGAGCCAGCTGGGTGTGAGTGGCATCGTGCCATCCGTGCCGTTGACACCCTCGGATGAGAAAAAGGCGAAAGAAATGCTGGCGCGGCTGGCGGCTTCAAAAAAGATTGTTGCCGAACTACTCGATGTGCTGGCGCCCTTGCGCAAGGATGGTCAGGTAAAGATTGGAGAAACTGAACGTGGCATTGAGGTTGATATTAGTGCAAGCTCGCTGTTCGATACCGGTTCGGCCATGCTGCGCAATGAGGCCATAGCCTCGTTGCAAGATGTGGCAAAGGTATTGAGTCAGAGTTCCAGGCAAATAGAGGTTGAGGGGCATACTGACAATGTGCTGATCAAGTCCCCTGTCTTTCCATCCAATTGGGAACTCTCAGCCGGTCGTGCCGCCAGTGTCATTCGATTATTTGCTGAAAATGGTGTTTCACCTTCGCGCATGGTGCTGGTGGGTTATGCCGAAAATCGAGCTGTTGCTCCAAATGACACGTCGGAAGGCCGTGCCCGTAATCGGCGGGTGACCGTTCTGGTTTTGAAAGAGGACAGAGATCAAGCCTCTCAAGCTGGAGTGAATATCGCTAACAACCCAGCGGTGCGTCCTGCCACAAGTTCCAAGCCATAAAACAAAAACCAAGTAAATTTAATTTCATACAAACTTGTCCTAATTAATGATCTATGTCGATTCGTGGAGTAGAATTCTAATTGTGCAATAAGGTTAGGACTACGGAAAGAGTTCTCATGGACGATCAAATTAATACGCATGCAGAGTATCTGGATTGCATACTTGCTCATCACCAGTCCAATCCACATGACCTGCTGCAAATGCTTCGCGAGGCGCAAGAGCATTATGGTTATGTTCATTCAGATGCCATCGATTACTTAAGCGGGCAACTGAAACTGCCACGCTCGAAGATTGAAGGGGTTGCCAGTTTCTATTCCCTGCTTTATCTGCAGGCTCAGGGCGAATATCGCGTGCTATTCTCGGACAACATCACCGATCGCATGTTAGGCAACATGGACCTGATGGAGAGTCTGTGCGGTCAGTTGTGGGTTGAGCCCGGCAAGGTATCCGAGGACGGCTTGCTCAGTATTGGCACGACATCCTGCACCGGTATGTGTGATCAGGGCCCGGCGATTCTGGTCAACAATATTGCCATCAACCGGCTGACCCCGGAGCGCGTGGGTCAACTGTCTGAATTGATACGGGAGCGTGTGCCTTTGTCCAGTTGGCCGCTGGAGTTCTTTGCCATCGAGGACAATATCCGGCGTCGTGACATTCTGCTTGGCAGCAAGTTCGAGTCTGGAAAGGCGCTGGCTGCAATGTTGAAACGCGGTGCTACCGAGACCTTGCAGGAAGTGAAGTTGTCCAGGCTACGAGGACGTGGGGGGGCGGGATTTTCCACCGGATCTAAATGGGAATATTGCCGCGAAGCGCCCGGCGAACAGCACTACGTGGTGTGCAACGCCGACGAAGGCGAACCTGGCACCTTCAAGGACCGCGTGCTGCTCAATTCTTATGCCGACATGGTGTTCGAGGGCATGACCGTGTGCGCCCGTGTGATCGGGGCGCAAAAAGGTTTCCTCTATTTGCGTGGGGAATATCGTTATCTACTGGACCATTTGCAGGCGGTGTTGCAGGGTCGGCGCCAGCGTGGTCTGCTTGGTCATGACATTCTCGGTCAGCAGGACTTCAGCTTTGACATCGAGATCCATCTCGGCGCCGGCGCTTATATCTGTGGCGAAGAGTCGGCCCTGATCGAATCGCTCGAAGGCAAGCGTGGGACGCCGCGTAACAGACCGCCATTTCCGGTTACTAGTGGCTATTTGAACCAGCCCACAGTGGTTAACAACGTCGAGACCTTCGCAGCAACCTGCCTCATTTCCATGCATGGCGGTGCGTGGTATGCAGGCATAGGCACCGAGAGTTCCACGGGCAGCAAGATACTCTCAGTCGCCGGAGATTGTGCGCGTCCAGGATTGTATGAATATCCCTTCGGCGTGACGGTGGCAGAGGTTCTGGCCGATTGCGGTGCGGCAGATGCGCAGGCGGTGCAGATTAGCGGCCCTTCAGGAATTTGTGTCGCAGCCAATGAGTTCGACCGCAAGATTGCCTTTGACGACCTGCCTACTGCGGGGGCATTCATGGTGTTCGATCAGAGTCGGGACATGTTTGAGGTGGCGAGAAATTTCGTGCATTTCTTCACGCATGAAAGTTGTGGTTTCTGCACGCCTTGCCGCGTTGGCACCTCTTTGCTCTCCAACATGATGGACAAGCTGGCTCATGGCCAGGGCTCCCCTTATGATTTTGCCGAGATTGAAAAACTCAATGTGTTGCTGCAGACCACCAGTCACTGCGGATTGGGGCACTCGGCTTGCAATCCGGTGCTGGACACCATCGCTAAGTTTCGTCCTGCCTATGACCGGCGGTTGATCCACAAAGAATTCGTGCCGGCCTTCGACCTTGATCGTGCCTTGTCTCAGGCACGCAAAATGACAGGGCGCGATGACGCAGCGGCACATCTGGAGCGCAGAAATGACCGAAGATAGCAAAATAGCGGCAAGTTTTGAACTCGATGGCAAGACCATCCCATTCACCGAGGGCCAGACCATCATTCAGGCGGCGATGGCGGCCGGCGAATATATTCCGCATCTATGTTTCAACCCGGAATTCAAACCCCACGGCTCCTGCAAGATCTGCACCGTCAAGGCCGATGGCCGGCAGACCGCATCGTGCACCAGTCTGGCACAACCGGGAATGGTGGTTGAGAGCGATACCCCGGCACTCAATGAAGAACGGCGCGCACTGTTGCAGATGTTGTTTGTAGAAGGTAACCACTTTTGCCCGTCCTGTGAAAAAAGCGGCAATTGCCAGTTGCAAGCGACGGCCTACGAGCTTGAAATGATGTCACCCCATTTTGATCAGTTTTATCCGGACCGCCCGCTGGATGCGTCCCATCACGAATACCTGCTCGATCTTAATCGTTGCATCCTGTGTTCGCTGTGCGTGCGTGCCAGCCGCGATGTCGATGCCAAGAACGTGTTTGCGTTGGCCGGTCGCGGTATCAAGACGCATCTGATCGTCAACGCAAAGTCCGGGCGTCTGGCAGACACCGACTTTTCTGGCGATGACAAGGCGGCTCATGTGTGCCCCGTCGGCGTCATCATCAAGAAGCGGGTCGGCTTTAGCGTGCCGATTGGGCAACGCAGTTTCGATGAGCACCCAATCGGCGCCGCGCCGCATCCGGACAACAGGGACGACTGATATGAATGCCTCGACTAAGCCAAAATTGCGTGTCGCAACCGCTACCCTGGCCGGCTGTTTCGGCTGTCACATGTCCTTTCTTGACATTGATGAGCGTCTGTTCGAGCTGATGGAGCTGGTTGAATTTGATCGCTCGCCCTTGACTGATATCAAACATTGCGGCCCATGCGACATTGGCATCATCGAAGGTGGCCTGTGCAATGCCGAGAACGTGCATGTGTTGCAGGAGTTCCGTGCCAACTGCAGGATATTGATCGCGCTGGGCGCCTGCGCCGTCAATGGAGGCTTGCCCGCACAGCGCAATCATTTATCTCTGGCACTGATTCTGGAAGAGGTTTATCACGCCCAGCATGGCTTGGTCGATGGCTTTATTCCGAACGACCCCGAGTTGCCGTTACCGCTCGACAAGGTGCATCCGATCCATGAGGTGGTGAAGATCGACTATTTCATCCCCGGCTGCCCGCCTTCAGGGGATGCCATCTGGAAAGTGCTGACTGATCTGCTCGCTGGCCGTGAGCCGCAACTTGGCCATGGCTTGCTGCATTATGATTGATTGCAGAAACTATTTTTAGCCACAAAGGCTCTGTGGCTAACAGTTTTTTAAGGATTTAAAGATCACACCATGACTACATTAGAAACTGCCGTCAATCCCGAGAACTTGCGCCGTGTCGCCATCGACCCGGTGTCGCGGGTCGAAGGCCATGGCAAGGTTACCATTCTGCTTGATGACAAAAACCGGGTGCATCAGGTGCGCCTGCACATCGTAGAATTCCGTGGTTTCGAGAAATTCATTCAGGGCCGCCCCTATTGGGAAGTGCCGGTAATGGTGCAGCGCTTGTGCGGTATCTGCCCGGTCAGCCACCATCTGGCGGCCAGCAAGGCTCTCGACGCTATCGTCGGAGCCAGACGGTTAACGCCAACCGCCGAGAAAATGCGCCGCCTGATGCACTATGGACAGATCTTGCAATCACATGCACTGCATTTTTTCCACCTTTGTTCGCCCGACCTGTTGTTCGGTTTCGACAGCGACCTAGCCAAACGCAACATCATGGGCGTGGCCGAGAAGCATCCGGAGACCGCCCAGCGCGGCGTATTGCTGCGCAAGTTCGGGCAGGAAGTTATTCGTCATACCGCTGGCAAGCGTATCCATGGCACCGGTGCAATCCCTGGCGGCGTGAACAAGTCCCTGAGCGTGCTTGAACGCGATGAATTGCTGAAAGATGTTTACCAGATGGTGGCATGGAGTCGTGATGCAGTACACCTGGTGAAGCAAATGCATCACCAGAACCCGGAGCTCTACAACAGCTTCGGTGCCTTCCGCTCCAATCTGATGTCCATGGTAGGCTTTGATGGTGGATTAGACCTCTATCATGGCCATTTGCGCGGGCGTGACGAGGGCGGCACGCTGTTGTTTGACGGCGTTGATTATCAGAACTACACGCAATTGATCGAGGAGGAAGTCAAGAACTGGTCCTACATGAAGTTTCCTTTCCTCAAGTCACTGGGGCGGGAAAAAGGCTGGTATCGCGTCGGCCCCTTGTCACGCATCCAGAATTGCGACTTTATCCCGACGCCGCTGGCGGAAATAGAACGCCGTGAGTTCATGGCTTACAGTGGCGTGATGCCGATGCATGCGCCACTGGGCTACCACTGGACGCGCATGATAGAGATGCTGCATGCGGCCGAGATGATCAAGGACTTGCTGCACGACGACGACATTCTGGGTAATGACCTGATGGCCTCCGGCGAGCGCGGGTTCGAAGGCGTTGGCGTGATTGAGGCGCCACGTGGCACGCTGATCCACCATTATCGCGTGGACGAGAATGACCTCGTTACCATGTGTAATCTGATCGTCTCAACCACGCACAACAATCAGGCCATGAACGAAGCCGTACGCCGTGTGGCGCAGCAATACCTGCATGGTCATGAACTGACGGAAGGGTTGCTTAATCAAATTGAAGTGGCAGTGCGTGCCTTCGACCCATGCCTTTCCTGTGCCACGCACGCTCTCGGCAAGATGCCGCTACAAGTGGAAGTGCTGAGTGAGGCGGGCGAACGCCTGTCCAGCCTGACGCGCTCAGGCGATGGCTGCTTGAGTATCGCGCCCTGATGGCGGCACCGGTCTTGCTGGTCGCCGTTGGCAATGAGTCGCGTGGCGACGATGCCTTGGGGCCGCTGCTATTGCGCGGGCTGGGCGCCTGGCTGACGGCCAGCGGCCGGCCTGAATATTTCGAATTGCTGGAAGAGTTTCAATTGCAGATCGAGAACGCCATCGATTTGCAGCATCGGCAACTGGTACTGTTCATCGATGCCGGTATGGACACACCAGCGCCCTACTCCTTTTATCGCCTGCAGCCTGACGAGGATGCATCGTTATACAGCCATGCGCTATCGCCGCAGGCCTTGCTCAAGGTGTACCAGCAGCTTTACCAGACACCGTCACCGGCAGTGTTCGTGTTGTGCGTACGTGGCGAGCGATACGAACTGGGCGAAGGATTGACGCCACTGGCAACCGAACGCCTGGGAAATGCCCTGGACTTCGGCAAGCAACTTCTGGTTGAGCCGGAAATCAACGCTTGGAATCAGCTAAGTGAGGCACATGACGGGATTGTGCTGCCGAACGACCTATCAGCCTGAAAAAAACAGTTTAATTGAGATTTTAAGGTTCATCCTGCCTGGTTGAATCTTTCCCTCAGGCTCTTCACGGTGGCGGGTTCGCCGCGAACTCGAAACAAGGCGCCCTCGGCGTCGGAACGCTCCTCCAGCACCTGACAGCTGGCGTAGATTTCCCCGCGCAGTTGCTGTGCGGACCAAGGCAGGAAAATTTCGTCCTCGATCAGGCCCTGTTGGAAAAACGTGAGGATTGCCTGACGCAGGTTTGCAACCTCGTCCGGGCGGCGCGCGCTCATCACGATGCAATCCGGGTACTGCGCCTGCAAGGCGATTGTGTGCAGTGCCTGGGCGGCGCTGTCGCCGACATGGTCGATCTTGTTGAAAACGCGGATGCGCGGCACGTCATTGGCGCCGATTTCACGCAGTACGGCATCGGTGACTTCGAGCTGGCGCAGGAATCCGGAATCGCTGGCATCAATGACATGTAGCAGCAAGGAGGCATCAAGCGCCTCGTCCAGTGTCGACTTGAAGGACGCGACCAGCCCGTGCGGCAGGTTCTTGATGAAACCGACCGTGTCGCTGACCAGCACGCGTGGCACGCTCTCGGGGTGGAGGGCCCGCACTGTGGTGTCCAGCGTGGCGAACAGCTTGTTGGCCACCAGCACTTCGCTGCCAGTGAGTGCTCGCATCAGGGTAGATTTGCCGGCATTGGTATAGCCGACCAGTGCCACGCCGGCGAGTCCTTGCCGCTCTTGACGTCGTGCGCGCTGCGTCTTTTTCTCGACGTCCATGGCGACAATCTCCTGTTGCAGCTCGGCGATACGGTCACGCAGCTTGCGTCGATCCAGTTCCGTGTGCGATTCGCCCCCTCCCCGGCCGCCGGCGCCGCTGCGTTGTCGCCCTTGCGGACCCGCTAGTTTCGCTGCCTCGCGCAGACGTGGTGCCATGTAGCCGAGCCGCGCGATCTCAACTTGGGCACGTGCGGCACGCGAGCGGGCATTGCGGTGAAAAATCTCCAAGATGACCATGGTACGGTCCATTACCTCGCAACCGACTTCTATTTCCAGGTTGCGGGCTTGCGAAGGCGAGATTTCATGATCGACCAGAATGGCATCGATATCGGGGGTATCTGACACAGCGTCAATGTCCTCGAACTCGGCCGGCACGACTTCGTTGTTCACGAAATCATGGATTTCCTGTCGCTTGCCGATGCCAAGATAAGCCGTCGTGTCGAAGCTGGTGCGCTTCTGTACGAAGCTGCGAACGATGGCAAAGCCAAGTGTTTTTGCCAGTTCACGCAGTTCATTAAGGGACGCCTCGAACTCGATATCGCTCACGTCCGGTAGTTGCACGGCCGCCACGACGGCGTGCCGGGGTTTCTCGCTGACTTCTTTATGCATTAGGGGGTGTATCTTGAATTGGCGAAGGCAGATAGTACCTGACAATGCAATGCTCGCCAGCATTGAGTATGTACGGTTTGAGTTTGCGCTTGTCGCGCATCTGCCGGTCAGGCCTTAAGTTGGGCAAGCCTTCCTGCCTCAAGGTCATCAGCCCTGGACCGCGCTGCAACTGGCAAGGACACAGGCGTGTCCTTGTGGGGCAAGGTGCCAGGCAGCAATTACATTCTCAGTAGCCCACCATTACGATCCTTGCACTGAACGCAAACCCAGCGTTGGTGCAACTTGTTGGCAGAGACAATCTGCATCCCGCCAGAGGGTGGGCAGAAGTCTTTGCATTGGGTGCAATATTTGGCGCCTTGGTGGCTTGAGAGTCTCCAGTGTTTCAAGGTTCTAGTCATGGCTGCCCAATCAGAGGATTAAAACCTCATGATAAACACCCAGTATGTCAATTATATTACGACTGCGCCGCGAGTACTCAAGGCATTCACCAGCTAGTAATCACGCTGGTTCAGCAGGTTTTTCCGGTTTGTTCTTCGCACTGATTTCCGTCATGCGCTCCCGCCAGTCGGTGAGCATTTCGGCTTCGAGTTCAAGCTGAATGGCCAAGGCTTCCAGCGTGGTCAGTTTCTCTTTCTCCAAGCGTCGAGGCAGCTTTCCTGCCATTCTGGACAGCGTTCGTTCAGTTTCTTTGGCGGATAAGCGGGCGGCCTTGGCGAGGAATTCTTCACTGGGAGTTTTTATTTTCATGGTGACTTCCTTGATTCAATAAACTGGCGTGAAAAACAAAGAGTGACACTATAAGGGGAATTGATTCACGTTTGTGTTACATCTTTATGACGGTCGTCGGCCTGATTTTGAACCAGCTGACGTAGAGCGCGGGGACGAACAATACGGTCAGCACGGTCGCTACCACCAGCCCGCCCATGATGGCGTAGGCCATCGGTCCCCATAGAACGCTACGGGTGAGGGGAATCATGGCTAGAATGGCGGCGGCAGAGGTCAGTATGATGGGGCGGAAACGACGTACCGTTGATTCAAGCACGGCATCCCAATCGGGTCTTCCAGCGGCCTTCTCTTGCCGGATCTGATCGATCAGAATGACGGTGTTGCGCATGATCATGCCACCGAGCGCGATGGTGCCCAGCATGGCGACGAAACCGAAGGGCTGGTGAAATACCAGCAAGGCGAGCGCCACGCCGATGACGCCCAGTGGCGCGGTCAGCAATACCATGACGGTGCGTGACAGCGACTTGAGTTGTATCATCAGGAGGCTAAGAATGACGGCTAGCATAAGTGGCATGCCGGCGTTGATGGAGGCTTGTGCGCCGGCGTTCTCTCCCAAGTCTCCGCCAATCTCGATTCGATAGCCGGTTGGCAAATTGCGCCGTACTTGATCCAGTTTTTGATCCAGGGCAATGGCGACATCAGCGGCCTGAGCGCCATCGATGATGTCGGCCCGTACGCTCAATGAAATTTCCCGGTCACGGCGCCAGATGATGGGCTCCTCCAGCGATTCGGTGACCGTTGCAAACTGGCCGACAGGCACACTGCGGCCGGTTGATGTCGGTACGGTGATGGAGCCAATCCGGTCAAGGTGACTGCGTTCATCCTGGTGCGAACGCAGAACGATATTAATCAGTTGATCGTCTTCGCGGAATTGTCCCATGGGTAAGCCGTCGACCACGCTGTGCAGGGTTTGCGCCACATCGGCCGAGCTGACGCCGGCGGCCCGAGCCCGGTCTTGATCGATGGCTATGTGCAACGCCGGTGACAGGTAGCCCCAATCCGGATGAACGTCGCGCAGACGTTCATCGGTGCGCATGATGTTAGCGACGCTATCGCCCAGGTTTTTGATGGTGGCAAGTTCGCTGCCGAGAACGCGGAATTCAACCGGATAGGTAACGGGTGGGCCCAGTGGCACGCGCTGCACCCGTCCACGTACACCAGGAAAGTCGTTTGCTAGTGTATTCCGGAGCCGCAACACCACGCGCTCGCGTGCTTCCAGGTTACGGGTTAAAACGACTACCTGGGCAAAATTGGGCCGAAACAGTTTCTGGTCCAGTGACAGAAAGAAGCGAGGGGAACCGTAACCGATATAGGTTACAAAGTTGGAGATATCCTGGTCTTTGGCAAGCAACTTTTCAATGTGGGTGGCCACCTGTTCCGTGCTGTGAATGCCGGCCCCCTCCGGCAGCCAGAGTTCCACCATCAATTCTGTCCGGTTGGAGGAAGGAAAGAATTGTTTTTCGGTAAATCCCATGCCGACGGCACCCAGCAAGAATAGCAGCAAGGTGCCGACAATGATGGTCTTGCGGTGATTCAGGCACCACGTGATAACGCCTCGCAGGCGCTGGTAGAAGGACGTGTCAAACAGTTCCTGTGCTTGACCGGTGTGTGCACGGAGCAGATGGAAACCTGCCAAGGGCGTCACAAAAATAGCGGCCACCCAGGAAACCAGTAGTGCCAGAGAGACGACGGCGAACATGGCGAAGGTGTATTCGCCAGTGGACGATTGTGCGGTACCAATGGGAAGGAAGCCGGCGGCGGTCACCAGGGTGCCGGTCAGCATGGGAAATACCGTTGCGGTATAGGCGAAGGCTGCTGCGCGCATGCGATCCAGGCCTTCCTCCAGTTTCCGCACCATCATCTCAACCACGATCATGGCATCATCCACTAGAAGTCCCAGCGCGATGATCATCGCACCGGTGGAGATGCGATGCAAGTCGATGCCAAGCCAGCGCATCAAGAGGAAAGTGGCGGCAACGACCAGCGGGATGGTGACGGCAACCACCATGCCGGCCCGGCTGCCGAGGCTGACAAAGCTCACCAGCAGGACGATGGCCACCGCCTCGAGGAATGAACTCATGAATTCACCGACGGCCGCCTTGACCACGGCGGGCTGGTCTGACACCCGCGCAAAATCTATTCCGACCGGGAACCCGGCTTTCAGCGCCAGCATTTCGCGTTGCAAGTCCTCCCCCAGACGAAGCACGTCGCCACGGGGCTTCATCGAAATGGCCAAGCCAATGGCAGGTTTGCCGGCGAAGCGCATAGTGGTTTCCGGTGGATCCACATAGTCGCGGGAAATGGTAGCGATGTCGGCCAGTCGAATCGTCCTGCCATTGACACGCAAGGGCAGACCTTTCAACTGTTCGATGTTTTGTAATCCACCCTGCACCCGCAGCGGTACCGAAAAGTCACCGGCTTGCATGCGACCGGCATTCTGTACGATATTTTGTGCTTGAATTGCCTGTGCAATTGCTATGGGAGGAATTCCAAGTGTCGCCAGTCTGCTGCTATCAATCGATACGGTAATTTGCTCCGGCTGAACGCCGATCAATTCAACCTTGGCCACGTCCGGCAGCTTTACCAGCTGTTGTTTTGTCTGTTCTACGTAGCGTCGCAATTCGGCGAGGCTGAAGCCATCGCCGGTGAAAGCGTAAATAGAGCCAAACACGTCGCCGAACTCGTCGTTGAATGAGGGGCCAACAACATCGGGTGGCAGCGTATGTTGAATGTCACCGATTTTCTTCCGCACTTGATACCACAATTGCGGCACTTGGGCGGCCGGTGCGGTATCCAGCAACTCTAGAATGATGATTGATTCGCCGCTTCTGGAATAGCTGGTGGCAACCTTGTAATAAGGGACTTCCTGCAATTTTTTCAGGATACGGTCGGTGACCTGGTTGTCCACCTGTGAGGTGGTGGCACCTGCCCACAAGGTACGAATGACCATGCCGCGGAAGGTAAAATCAGGGTCTTCGCGCTGGCCCAGTTGAAAATAGGAGAGTACGCCGGCAATGCCGATAACGGCGATGAAGAACCAGGTCAGTTCGCGCTGACGCAACGCCCATGCCGTCAAATTGAAGCGCTCAGTCATGGCGACGACCTTATCTTCTGGCCTTCACGCAGCAGGTTGGCGCCTGCCGTGACTATCTTGTCGCCGGCTTGCAGCCCGTGTTCGATAATCACATCGTTGTCATCGATGGCGCCGGTTGTGAGGCTAATTGCATGTACCGTGGAGCTGGCTTGGTCTATTTTCCATGCCATTGGTTTGCCGTCGCGACTGAATACAGCGACCAAGGGTAGGCGTATCACAGATGCCGCGTTTTGAAGATCTGAAACGGTCGCGCTCATGCCCAGTCCTAATGCCTCGGCTGGTTGTCCGATGCTGATGCGCGCAGCAAAGCTGCGGGTGACGGGGTCGGCCGCTCCTGCCAGTTCGCGCAAGTTTCCATTGAAGTGTGTGGCTGGCATGGCGTTGAGGCTGATGCGATAGGCGTAGGCCGATTTGAAGCGGGAAAGATCGGCCTCAGCCACATGCACCTCGATTTCTCGTGAATCGGAATGGGCAATCTTCAACAGGCTTTGGCCTGTGGTCACGACTTGCCCGATATTGAGATCCAGCCAAGTTACAACGCCATCAGCATTAGCTGTCAGGGTGGTGTAGCCAACTTGTCTGTTGGCGCCTGAATGGGCTGATTCCGCCGCCGCAAGTCTGGCGCTAGCACCTTCCATGGCCGCCTGCTTCTGATCGAGCACGGCGCTGGAGATGAAGTTCTTTTCTCGCAACACACGGTAGCGCGTGAGTTCCGCTTCCGCCAGTTGCAATTCGACGCGTGCGCCTGCCACCGCCGCTGCGTTGGATTGGGAATTCAGTTGCAGGTCGGTCGGTTCCAGTTTAGCTAGTATTTGACCGCGCTTGACCGTCTCCCCAAGGTTGACGTGGCGCTCAACGACCTTGCCGCCCACACGAAAGGCGAGTGCCGTCTCGAACCTGGCCCGCACCTCTCCGGCCAGCGTCAGGCTGGTTTGCCCTTGTTGGGCTTCTATGATCAGGGTCTTGACCGGGCGGACAGGCTCGGGCGGCGGCAGAGGCTTCTGACAGGCGGCAAGAAAAAGGCTTGCCAAGAGAAGAGAGTTGAGTTTACGCATCATTATCTTTCCCGGTTAATCATGCCGTACCATAGCGAGCGCAGTGCATCGTCCAGTCCCAGCGTGTAGTTGGGGTGCAGCATGGCACCAATTTCTTCGTTGGTGCACATCGGCCTCTCGCCGCCGACCAGCTGCCACAGCCCGAGGATCAGCGCATATGACTGCATGAGCAATCGGACCCCATGCGCCGCGTCCGGCAGTTTGAACTGCTGGCATAGCAGCGCGCCGGCGGTGCTCAGGCGTTCGCTCATATGCTGTTCGAACACCTGCGCCGATTCTGGCGTGATGCCTTTGTGCATCAGTCCGGCCACCAAGGTGGCTAGCGGCAAGAAGGTGGGCACGTCTACAATATGGCGCTGCGTCAACCGCATCATGTCATCTAGCGTCATTGCTTCCGGTTGACTTGCCCGCTTGATCAGAGCCGCAAAGAATATCATCGTGTTGCGTTCGTGGGCCGCCAGCAGCAGGTCTTCCTTGCTCTTGAAATACAGGTAGATCGTGCCCTTGGCAACCTTGGCAGCCATCGCGACTTCGGCCACGCCGGGTATGCGTTCTGGATGTCTCAACCATAAAGCGATGGCGGCATCCAGCAGGACATTTTTACGCGTTTCTCTGGCACTTTCGCTGGCTGGGGGTCTGGCCATGATTGCAATCGATTGCTGAATGAATAGGAATTTTAATGACCGTTGGTCAATAAATCAACCGCTGTCGCGACGATAGGCGAGTGGGCTCAGGCAAGGTCTCGATCCGGGGTGGACAAGCGAGGCGCTTCCGGCATAAGCTTGAGGCCAGTGAAAAATTTACCTTGTAATGCACAGTTACAGCCTTGACAGGACGCCAGTTAGCAAGCAAAGTGGCTTGGTTTTCACAATCAACAACCAAAAAGGGGATGTCATGAACAAATCGGAACTGATAGACGCGATTGCAAAAGAAGCAGGCCTCACCAAGGCGGATGCCGGCAAGGCATTGGACGCCATTACTTCATCTGTCACCGGCGCACTGAAAAGTGGTGATACGGTTTCTTTGATCGGTTTTGGCACTTTTAAGGTTTCCAAGCGCGCAGCGCGTACTGGCCGCAATCCGCGTACCGGCGCAGAACTCCAGATTGCCGCCAGTAATGCACCAGTATTCAGCGCCGGCAAGGCGTTGAAGGATGCCGTAAACTAAGAAGTTACGAGCAAAATTCGTCATGCCGGCAGGTGCTGGCATGACGAAAGTGGTTGTCATTGTTTTACCCTGTGTTTTGTCAGAGTTATGATTACCAAAAGCCATATTGTTGACCTGGAAACGCCTACTGGAACCATGCGCACCTACGTGCATCGGCCTGAAGGCGACGGGTACTATCCTGCTATTCTGTTTTATTCTGAAATATTTCAGCAAACCGGTCCGATTGAACGCGCCGCCAGATTGATGGCGGGACACGGTTATGCGGTGCTGGTGCCGGAAGTATTCCATGAACTGAACCCTATCGGTACCGTACTGGGGTATGACGATGCCGGCCGGGAAAAAGGCAATGCCGACAAGTCGAATAAACCGGTGGAAATCTACGATAGTGACAATAGCGTCTTGATCGAGTACGTCAAACAACAACCCTGGTGGTCGGGCAAAATCGGCGCGATGGGGTTTTGCATTGGAGGCCATCTCGCCTTTCGTGCGGCGCTGCAACCGGAGGTTGAAGCAACCGCGTGCTTCTATGCGACTGATTTACATACCAATACCATCCCCAATCAACCCGGACAACACAGCCTGGATCGCGCTATTGAAATCAGGGGTGAGTTGTTGATGATCTGGGGTAAGCAGGATCCACACATTCCGGCAGAAGGGCGCAGTGCGGTTTACCGCAAGCTGAGCGATACGGCAGGATTGACCTTCACCTGGCACGAATTCAACGGCCCGCACGCCTTCATGCGTGACGAATGTGAACGTTATGATGCGCAACTGGCGATGCTGGGGTATCAGCTTGCCTTACAATTGTTCGGTCGCAAGCTCGTATAGGCTTGCATGGATTGTTTAGCCATGAAAAAGGCGCTTTGGCGCCTTTTTCGTTTTCACACTGTCGCGGTTAACTGCTTGGACCTGGATCATGCGAAAATCGTGGCATGCCTAGATGGATCTATACTGCCCTGCTGAATCTGCTCGTGCCGTTTGCGCTTTTCAAGCTTTGGTGGCGCGCGCGCAAGCAACCGGAATACCTGCAGCACATCCCTGAGCGTTTCGGTATTTATCGGATGCCGGAGCCTGAACGGCCGGTGATCTGGTTGCACGCGGTGTCCGTAGGCGAAACCCGTGCTGCGGCACCATTGGTTGAACACTTTCTGCAACACTACCCGGACCATTCCATATTGCTCACGCATGCCACCCCAACAGGCAGAGCCACCGGTGTTCAATTGTTTGGCGATCGCGTGTTGCGGGCCTATTTGCCTTATGACCTGCCCGAGGCGATGCAACATTTCCTGGACTTTTTTCAACCAAGGATCGGCCTGCTGCTGGAAACTGAACTGTGGTTTAACCTGGTCGAGGCTTGTGCCAGGCGCAAAACACCATTGCTGCTGATCAATGCGCGGTTGTCAGAAAAGTCGGCACGCGGTTATGCCAGGCTGGGACGATTGACACGCCAGAGCTTGCAGAATCTAGCAGCGATAGTTGCACAGACCGAAGCCGACGCAATGCGCTTTCGTGCCCTGGGGGCGAGGGAAGTAAGTGTTGCGGGCAATCTGAAGTTTGATGTGTTGCCGCCACCTGACGTTGCCATGAAAGGTGAGGTGTTGCGCGCAAGCTTAGGTCTGACGCGGCCGGTCTTTCTGGCAGCGAGTACGCGTGAAGGAGAAGAGGCGCTGATTCTGGACGTGGTGTTGTCAACGCCTGTTGCAGGTTTGTTGACGGTTATCGTGCCACGCCATCCGCAACGCTTCGATGAGGTGGCGAGTTTGCTGCAAAAGCGCGAGATCCCTTATGTCAGGCGTTCCAGCCATGTTGCAGTACCTGCTGATTGCCAGGTCGTGTTGGGTGACAGCATGGGTGAAATGTATGCCTATTATGCCGCCTGCGATGTTGCCTTCATTGGCGGCAGCCTGGTGCCTTGCGGTGGTCAGAATCTGATCGAAGCGTGTGCCATGGGCCGGCCGGTATTGATTGGACCACATACCTGGAATTTTTCTGAGATCACACAATCGTCCATTGTCGCGGGAGCCGCCCGATGCGTACAGGATGCGTCGGGACTTCAACATGAGGTCCAGCAACTGCTTGCGGATCCTGCGGCACGCGCCAGCATGTCCGCCAGCGCATTGGCGTTCTGCCGGGGCCAGGGAGGAGCGGTGGAAAGAATCATGCAGTTAATCGTGCCACTTCTTCCCGCAGCAACATGAACCAGGAATTCATGTTGTTTGAGCAGGCCATTGTCTGCCTTGATGTTGAAACGACTGGTGCCAACCCGCTGACAGATCGCGTCACGGAAATTGGCATCGTCGAGATGATGCCCGATGGTAGTGTCAGCGAGTGGAGTACTCTGGTCAACCCGCAGATGCCGATCCCGGCGTTCATCGAAAACCTGACCGGCATTAGTGATGGCATGGTGGCGGATGCGCCGACTTTCTCCCAGCTGGCAGACGAGTTATTGCAACGACTGGAGGGTCGCATATTTGTTGCACACAACGCCCGTTTCGATTATGCCTTCATCAAGAATGAGTTCAAGCGGTTGGAACGCGATTTTTACGCCGAAACCTTGTGTACGGTGCGACTTTCACGACGGCTCTATTCGCAGCACTTCAAACACAACCTCGACAGCCTGATCCAGCGCCTTGGTCTCGAAATGACGGACCGGCATCGAGCCCTGGCCGATGCAAGGGTGTTGATGTATTTTCTGCGGAGGCTGCCGCAGGAACATGCGGCCAAAACTATTCATCAGGCGATTACTCACGTCATGGCGAAACCTGCATTGCCCGCTCATATCCCGGAAGGAATGGTGGATGATATTCCTGAGAGTCCTGGCGTCTACTTGTTCTATGGCGATGATGAAGAGTCCCTGTACGTGGGCAGGAGCATGCGCATGCGTTCACGGGTGCTAGAGCATTTGACTGGAGGGCGCAGAAGCGCCAGAGAATTGCGCATGGCGCAACAAGTAAAACGCATCGAATGGCGTGAAACTACAGGTGAACTGGGCGCTCAATTGCTGGAGCATGTTCTGGTGAAATCGATGCAACCTGGAAATCACCCACGGCAGAAAGAAATCAATGCGCTGTGCAGCTGGCAAATGGTTGACGCGCCGATGGGGGGGAAGATGCTGGTGTTGAAGCAGGCCAGCGGTATCGATTTCGGTCGAGAGAGCAACCTTTATGGCGCTTTTGATAGCAGTCGTCGGGCAACCGAGGCGTTACGTAATCTGGCCGAGGCCCACAAGCTTTGTCTGGTTCAACTCGGGCTGGAGTTGCCGGCACGCGGCAAGCTAACGCCCTGTTTCGGTTACAAGACAAAAAAATGTCGCGGTAGATGCATAGGTCGTGAGTCATCGGGCCAGCACGATCTGCGCCTGCTGGAAGCGTTGATAAAAATGAAATTGCAGACATGGCCGTATACCGGTCCAATCGGCATCAGGGAGACGTTCGTTGGTCGTGAGGAGATTCACATCATTGACCACTGGGCCTATCTGGGCACAGCGAAAGACGCGACCGAGGTTGCGACCATAGTGTCGAGCGGACCTAAACCAGCATTTGACCTTGATCTTTACAAGATGCTGGTGAAGCATCTAAAACAGGCAGGCACCCAGGTGGTTACCATCGACGGCTTACCTGATTATTAAAGTCATGCCTCTGGTCTCATCCAAAACGGCGCCTTCCGGATGAAAAGTGAGTGCTAGCTTTTAAGGCCAGATTAATACCAGAGATCCTGCGATGACGAGGCTGCCGCCGATGATCAGTTTAGGCGTGACAGCCTCTCCCAGAAAGAGAACGGCCAGCAGAATGGCAAAAACTACACTGAGCTTGTCAACTGGCGCCACCAGTGAGGCCGGCGCCATTTGTAGCGCACGGTAATAAAGCAGCCACGAGAACCCGGTCGCGAACCCGGAGAGTATCAGAAACAACACGGGACGGAGTTCCAGAGGTTTTTGTGGAATACGCCATTCCTGCTGGAAACTGACGATAGCCACTGTGACCAGCAGAATGACGAGGGTTCGGATCAGGGTCGCCAGGTTGGAATTGAGTCCCTCCACGCCCAGTTTTCCAAATATGGCAGTCAAGCCCGCAAAGAAAGCAGAGCCTAATGCAAACAATTGCCAGGACATGATTTATGCCTCATCAAGAATTAGAAATACTTCACACTGCCTTTGGCAGGGCTTGCGAGACTTTATCGAAGCGATGAACTCAGGTTTCAGCGTAACCCTCACCACTTTCACCTAAAAAGCCACCGCTCTGATGCGCCCATAGCTTGGCGTAAAGTCCTCCCATTCTGAGCAGGGTTTCATGGTCGCCCTGTTCCACGATGCGACCCTGATCAAGTACAACCAGTCTATCCATCGCAGCGATGGTCGACAAGCGGTGGGCGATGGCAACCACGGTCTTGCCTTGCATCAGTTGGTAAAGACTGCTCTGGATGGCGGCTTCAACTTCGGAATCGAGTGCACTGGTGGCCTCGTCCAGCAGCAGAATGGGAGCGTCTTTGAGCATCACACGAGCAATGGCAATGCGCTGGCGCTGGCCCCCGGAGAGTTTTACGCCACGTTCGCCAACATGGGCGTCGAAGCCAGTGCGGCCTTTGGGGTCACATAAGGGTTGAATGAATTCAAGCGCCTCGGCACGAGTGGCGGCGGAAATCATCTCTGATTCTGTGGCATCGGGTCGGCCATAGAGGATATTTTCGCGCACAGAGCGGTGTAACAGGGAGGTATCTTGCGTCACCATGCCGATACTGCTGCGCAGGCTGTTCTGTGCTACTCCGGCGATGTCCTGACCGTCTATGGTGACGCGGCCGGCTTCAATATCATAAAAGCGCAGCAACAGGTTGACGACGGTTGATTTTCCTGCGCCCGAGCGCCCGACCAGGCCGACTTTCTCACCGGGATGAATGTCCAGCGAGAAATGATAGAGCACGGGCAGCGGGCCGCCATAAGAAAAATTCACCTGATCGAAACGAATATCGCCTTGTGTCACCTGTAACGCTTTCGCATCCGGTTGGTCCTTGACCAGTTGCGCCGTTGAAAGCGTATTGATGCCATCCTGCACGGTGCCGACCTGCTCGAACAGCGAGGTCATTTCCCACATAATCCAGTGGCTCATGCCATGCAGGCGCAGCACCATTGCCGCTACCGCTGCGACCGCACCGAGTCCGACTTCACCGTGACTCCACAGCCATAATGCGATGCCTGTGCTGGAGATGATCAGCAGCATGATCAATACATGATTGAGGATTTCAACCTGGCTCACCAGGCGCATCTGGCGATGTACGGTGGTGATGAAATCCTCCATGGCGGATCGGGCGTAGCCTGCCTCGCGCCCGGCATGGGAAAACAGCTTGACAGTGGCGATGTTGGTGTAGGCATCGGTGATGCGTCCCGTCATCAAGGAACGTGCGTCTGCCTGAGCCTCCGACACCCGCGATAGGCGCGGCACGAAATGCAAAAGTGCTGCGACATACAGCACCAGCCATGCGATGAAGGGCAGCATCAGCCACGGATTGAAATACTTGACCACGGCGAGCAGGGTGACGAAATAGATGATGACAAATACCAGTATGTCGGCCAGGATGAACCACATATCGCGTACCGCCAGCGCCGTCTGCATCACCTTGGCCGAGATGCGCCCGGCAAACTCATCCTGATAGAAACCCATGCTTTGTGACAGCATCAGGCGGTGAAAATTCCAGCGCATGCGCATGGGGAAATTGCCGGCGAGACTCTGGTGCTTGAGCATGCTTTGTAGCGCGACCAGAATGCTGCTGGCAATCAGAATACAGGCCAGCAGGATCAGATGAGCACGCTCGTGAGTGAATAACTGGGCGGGTGATACCTGGCCCAGCCAGTCCACGGTCTTGCCCAGCAGGCCGAACAACAGTGCCTCGAAGGCGCCGATGGCAGCCGTCAGCACTGTCATCCCAAGGAGCGGGCGGCGTAACCCACGGGTGCAGGACCAGGCGAAGGTCCAGAAACCGCTGGCCGGCGGCGCAATTTCGCCATCGGGGAAGGGGTAAAGCAGATTTTCAAACCAGCGGAACATCAAATATCCAGAAAGAAAACGGTGCGGGCAATGGTTTCACCAAGCGTTACATTGTACCCTTCAACGACTCTTCTCTGGCCGTAGAGGTGTGCTTTCAGTATGCTGTGCCCTTTCCTCTTGTGTATGATTGCCTTATGACTGTTTCCGCCGAACAAAGAGCCTGCGCGCAGGATTTGCTGGATTTTATTGATGCCAGTCCCAGTCCTTGGCATGCCGTCACCAGTGCCGAACAACGCCTGCTGGCGGCAGGATTCAGTCATCTTGAGGAATCTGCACGCTGGCCACTTGAAACGGCTGGGCGCTATTATGTTGTGCGTGGCGGCTCTGCGCTGATTGCCTTCGTGATCGGCCAGCGGCCGCTGCCCGAGTCGGGTTTTCGCATCGTCGGCGCGCATACCGACTCGCCCGGCCTGCGACTGAAACCGCACGCCGCCCATGCCTGTGAAGGCCATGTGCGACTGGGCGTGGAAGTCTATGGCGGACCTATCCTCGCGACTTTTGCCGACCGTGATCTCAGCCTCGCCGGACGGGTTAACCTGCGCCAAGGCAAAAGTTTCGAGAGCCGCCTGCTGCGGTTTGACACGCCGCTGGTACGGCTACCCAATCTCGCCATTCACATGAATAGAGAGGTCAACGAGCAGGGCCTGAAGTTGAACCGCCAGAATGAACTGCCCTTGCTGCTGGGTTTGTCAGATCCAAAACTTGGCGCGAACCATCAATTCATGGCACATGTGGCTGGCGCTCTGGGAGTGGCCGAACAGGATATTCTGAATTCTGAATTCAATGTCTATGACACGCAGCAAGGCACATTCTGGGGAGCACAACAGGAATTCATCAGTGATAGCCAATTGGACAATCTCGCCTCCTGTCACGCCACGCTGACCGCCTTGATTGCTTGCAAACAGCCACCCGCCACGGCATTGTGCGCATTGTTTGATCATGAAGAGGTTGGCAGTGGCAGTGCTGCGGGTGCCGGCGGCAGTTTTGTCTCGGATGTCATGGGTCGCATCGAGGCGGCCCAGAGTCTGGATATTGAGGAGCATCATCGGAGCATCGCTAGCAGTTTTTTCATAAGCGCCGACATGGCGCATGCCTATCACCCAAATTTTCCGGCAAGTTATGAGCCCGATCACAAGGTCATGGTGAATGCCGGCCCCGTCATCAAGACCAATGCCAATCAGCGCTATGCGACCTCCAGTGATACTGCTGCGCGTTTCCTGTTGCTGTGCGAGAGCGCTGGCGTACCGTGTCAGCAATATGCCCATCGCAGCGATCTCGGTTGTGGCAGCACTATCGGGCCTATTGTCGCGGCTCGCCTTGGTGTGCCTGCCATTGATGTTGGTGCACCGATGTGGGCCATGCACAGCATCCGAGAGAGTGCGGGCGTGCTGGACCACGGTCACATGATTGCCGTGTTGCAAGAGGCATTCTCCAGTCAGAATTGACCGCCTTGCTACTCACCCCCTATATGCCTGAACTGTCTCCTATCCTCATCGTCGGTTATGGCGATCTTGGAGGCGAAATCGGCCGACTACTGATCAAAGATGGATTGTCCATACTTGGTTTAAGTCGTAGTGAGCGCACACATGTCGATGGCATTTCCAGACTGACGGGCGACGTGACCAAGCCGGAGACTCTGGGCTGTCTTACGGCCGTCGAACCGCAGGTTCTGATCTATTGTGTGGCTGCCAGCGAACAGAGTGACGACAGTTACCGTGCTCACTATGTCGATGGTTTGCGCCAGGTACTGGCTGCTCTGCGGCAGGGTAGGAATCTAAAGCATGTATTTTTTGTTTCCAGTACCCGGGTCTATGGCCAAGCGGGTAATTTTTCGCTGAGTGAGACTGATCAGGCAGAGCCGTCAGACTTCGGCGGCGTGCGCCTGTTGCAGGCCGAGCAATTGCTGAATAATTTACCTTGCGGGCATACGGTGTTGCGTCTCTCCGGCATCTATGGCCCCGGCCGCGATCGCCTGCTGAAGCTCGCCATCGACCCCGCATCCTGGCCACGGCAGAACAATTGGAGCAACCGCATTCATCGCGACGACGCAGCGGCCTTCATCGTGTTCCTGATACACAAGGTTTTCCACGGTCAGGTCCTGGATGACTGTTACATTGTCACCGACAGCTGCCCTGCCCTGCAGCTTGAAGTCTTACGCTGGCTGGCCGAACAGATGGATCTGAAACCCGGCCCTTGTGAGCCGGACGCCCCAGCCGGCGGCAAGCGCCTGTCCAACGCGCGTATGCTGGGTAGTGGGTTCCGATTGCGCCATCCAGATTACCAAGCTGGCTACGCGAACCTGATTGAACAGGCGATTGTATGAACGTCGGGCAGATCTTCTCCCATAATAATCATGGCTTTTTGCGCCTGCTGTCTTTCCGCGTTCAGTTGGTGCTGGCCTATCAATTGAACGCGGTGGTGGTTGGCTGGCACATCTACCAGCTGACCCATGATCCGTGGTCGCTTGGGATGGTTGGCTTGATGGAGGTCATCCCCTATTTTGTTTGCGCCCTGTTCGCCGGTTATGCGGTTGATCACCATTCGCGGCGGATGTTCGGGGTATTGGCTGGGGTAATGCTGTTCCTGAATGCTCTGACGCTGGCTGCGGTTTCGGCAGGCTGGCTGAAGGGGGATCCCGTAATCTGGATCTATTGTTCCATGGTGTTTGTGGGACTGGCGCGTGGCTTCATCGCGCCTACCTACAGCGCTCTGTTTGCGCTGATCTTGCCGCGTGAACAATATGCCCGTGCCTCCAGCGTCGGCAGTTCCGCGTTCCAGCTTGGGTTGGTAATCGGCCCTGCGCTGGGAGGCATCCTGGTGGGCTGGACCAGCAAGACGGTGGCCTATGCCGTCGCCGCGCTGCTGTGCCTGTCTGCCACCATGGCCTTGCTGTCCCTGCGCCTAAAAGAGCCACCGCCGGTGGCAAGCACACCCGTGTTCACCAGCATCGCCCAAGGTTTGCGCTTCGTCTATGGTAACCAGATCATGCTCGCCGCCATGTCGCTCGACATGTTCGCGGTGCTGTTCGGCGGCACGGTAGCCATGTTACCCGCGTTCATTCACGAGGTGTTCCATTATGGGCCGGAAGGCCTTGGCATCCTTCGAGCGGCTCCTGCCGTGGGGGCCGTGGTTAGCGGAATCATGATGACGCGCCACCCAATCAATCTGCATGCCGGTCGCTGGCTGCTGGGTGCGGTGGCGTGTTTTGGTCTGTGCATGATTGCATTCGCGCTCAGCACCGAGTTTTGGATTGCTGCACTAATTTTGGCCGGATCCGGCATCTTTGATGGCATCTCTGTCGTCACGCGATCCACCATTTTGCAACTCGTGACTCCGGATGCCATGCGTGGCCGGGTTTCGGCCATCAACGGCATCTTCATCGGTTCTTCCAACGAATTGGGCGCGTTCGAGTCAGGCCTCGCAGCCAGATTGCTGGGGCTGGTCCCCTCAGTCATTCTCGGCGGCATGATGACGCTGGCGGTGGTGGTAGTGACGGCGAAGCTGGCACCCAAGCTTCGCCGGCTTCAGTTGCACCAGCTGCACTGAATTTTACGAGAGTCCAGGGGCTGGGGACTTGGAGCTAGAAATTCCACCGTTCGGGCTTCATCTCCCTGGCCCAAGGCCTTAAAATGGCAGCATCGCGCGTACGCGACGGGCGACTTGACTAAGCTTGTTGCCGTCCAGATGATAATGCTTGTGGAGTGGTTGCAGAACTTCCCAGTTGCATTTCATGCCGGCCGGGAAAGTGACCAGATCGCCTTTGCCAAACGTCACCGGCGCGCCGTTTTCAGGGGTAATCACGCACTCGCCTTCGAGGATCCAGGCAATCTCCTGTTCATGGAAATGCCAGGGAAAGACTGACACCTCTTTTTCCCAGGTCGGCCACTTGGAGACACCCAGAGTTTCGAGGCGGGTGGAGTCAGGGGCGTGTTCGATGATAATGTTGCTCATTTTGATGGTCCTTGAGTGTTTGAGATTTCAGGGCGTGATGTTACCAGCCTGATGCTGCTCCGGTTGGACTTTCTCTCGACCTGTTGGCATTGCCGCTATACTTCATGTAGTCTGCCCTAAGTCATGAAAAATATATTTTAACGATGATATACGCCCAACACGCCATAATCGTTTCAATTAATGGAGAGTTGATGCCATGACCGGTGCGGAAAACCGGCACTACTCGCTTGAGGCCTATCTCAGGCTACTTGAAGGCCGTGGGGCCAATGCTGAAAATCTCGAACGGCGTCAGGCATTGCTGGAAATATTGCTGCCATTCCTTGACAAGGGGGCCGCTGACAGCGCTAGTTTCCGTAGCGCCATGGATGAGGCGATGACGGAGATCGACAGGCAGAATTGGCCATTTTTTCTAGCCATCGGCCGTGAGTTCTATCATTTCTGGATCGATGACTTCAAAGCTATCGCGGCCTTATCTAAGAATGGTTCATTTGATGTAGCGCCTGAGTTGCCACTGATTCCGCAAGGTTCACTGCGGGATATGTGGGCGCAACTGGCGCTAGAGAAGTTTATTCTTTCGGAGAAATGGCCCATCAACGCTTATCGTGCAGCGCTTCAAATCGAGACGCAGCAAAAAGAAGTGATCGAAATCCGGGTAAATTTGGCGAAGTTGCTGCTGTTGCAATTGCGAAAAACGGAGGGTAACGATGGTAAGGCCTATCGTTTAGCGCTTGAGTCAATGTTGCCGGTTTTTGTCAGGCAGGAAACCGCCGCGTTATTCCTGGAGGTGGGACGCGAGTTTTTTCACTTCTGGACAGGTGATCCAGAGGCCGCCAAGCGCATTAATACCAGCAATATGGATAATTCGCATACTCAGTGGCTGGAATGATCGGCGTTGCTGTGGTTCGGGTGCTATGCTTGCGGCCTGTCAGTCTGGCATGTTGGTTTACTTGCCAGATCCGGACCTGATACAACCTTATTTAGATTCAGAAAAGCTTAAGGCAGGGCACTTAATTTCATGCAAAAATTTATCATTATTCTTATTTCCATCCTTGCACTCTGCGGTTGTTCACGGCACTACCACCCATTGGCAGCCAGCAAAAAGGCAAGGCTGGTGAGCGAACTCATTTCTGAGTCGTCGCAATGCAGCAGTTTCAGGGAACGTTTGGCTTCCCCTGCCATGGACGATGACGGTGTTGATGCGGTCTATCATGATGCAACGGCAGCCCATTGCATCAAGAAAGACGTCTAAGCGCTTGTTAGGACTTTTGTTTTTGCGGTGGAACGACTTTCGGCATAGCGATGAAGGTCCCGATGGGGGCGGTCACGGGCTTGGTGTCCTTCTTGGGTTTCTTTGTTTCCTTGTTACCGCGTAGCTGACCTTTGGCCATGATGTTTCTCCTCGCGGTGTCGGCTCATCTGTCCGGCATCGCATCTTCAAGTTTGTTACAGGGGGGGTCCCTGCCGCAGGCCTGCCAGAATGGGCAAAGCAACATAGTCCATCATAGACCGATATGGCCAGGCCTGTGGATATATCCGGAAGAAAATATGTTCACGAAACGACTCCAGCCTTTATCATTCAATTTTCCACGTAATTCAACTATAACCACAAGCAAATCGAGTAGGTACAATAAATGATCACTATCGGCATGAATTATCAGGTTATTCCAGGACATGAACAGGAATTCGAAAGCGCTTTCGAGGGCGTGGCGAACGCTTTGAACAAGGCCGACGGCCACGACAAATCGACGCTTTACAAGGATTGCAAGCAGGCTGGCAATTATTTGATCATGTCGGAGTGGAGCGATGAGGCTGCATACCAAACCTTCATTCGCTCGGACGCGTTCCGTAACGTCACCAGTTGGGGCGCTAATAACATTCTTGCCGGCCGGCCAAGCCACCAGGTTTATAAATAGTGGCTCAACATGTTTTCGGCATTCATGCTTTTCGGTGATTCAGCCAGCAAATTTATGACAGACCCATTGGATGATATTGAAGCCCAATAGGATGAAGTTCCAGCAAGATGACCAAAATGATCTGGAAGAGATAGGGTGAATTTTGTACGCCGGATGTTCCGTAAATTATCAAACGGTGAGGATTGTCCACCTGAAATCGTGCGTGCGCGCCAGTTGATTGCAGCCATAGACGCCGGTGGCATCCCTCTCGATCCAAGACGTATCAGCATGATCGCTGAGAGTCTCGGGCTGGAAGTATCAAAAAAGGCACGCCTTGATGAAACCATAGAACGCATTCGTGCTGCGATCAAAAGGAACTGAGCGCATCGTCGTAAAATAGTTGCGCCATGGATTGGCATGAGACTTGCAGAGTTGATGATCATTTAACTCTGTCGAGGCTTTGACATGAATGTTCAAGCGGGCGGTCTGGCGTTTGGCAATGCTTACCCCTCCTCTGTTGCGGCGATTTATGCCGCCAATATGGCACAAAGCGGAAAAATCTTGCCGGGTTCCGTCAATGCCTCTGGAATTCCCTCCACCAGCATGGACAGGGTCAACCTGACCCGGTCGATGTCACTTTCCGAAATAGCGAATAAATACGATGTTCAGAATATGTCGCCACGTCAGGTGGTGGCGCTGGGGAATGAGTTGCTGAAGTCCGGTGCAATCTCCGAGCAAGATGCTTTTGTGCTGACTTTTCAGCCCGCGATGAAGCTAGATAATAACAACGCAGGCGCGCCCGGATGGTCGTTAAATAACCCCGATGCGCCAAGCAACCTTCTCTCACAATGGCAGGCCACGACAGAACTCAATGCCTCGGTTGGCAATGCAGTCAATGTCATGCAGAACCAGAAGATAGCCAACATTCTTGGAAATCTGGCGGCTTTGCGGCCGGTTATTGCGGTGTAAGCAAGATCAACTGGACGCCATGTTTTTTGCGCCTCTCGGGCCGCATAACAGTAATCGCTTACTTATTTTCAAGCTGAGTCCTGAAGGCTACATCCAGTTTGCTGATGCGTTTTGGTGTAGGGGGGTCGATGCCGTTGACGAACAGCAGGAACTGATCCATTGGCTGTGGCGAACCAAGCGGCTCCAAATGCCCGGTTTCCGTCGTCAGAACCAGTGCAAACAATCCATCCGGTCGGCAGGACAGTGAATACAGATTCCCGCTACGCTTGTTGAGTCGCTCGACAGCGGCACTTGCTTTGGTTGATCGCTTTTGCATCTTGACCTGAACGCAGGATTAGTGATTATAAAATCATACAACAACACCGATACCATGCACCTGCTGATCTGCGTGATAACTTGACCTGACCATTGGACCGCAGGCTGCTTTGGTGAAACCCATGGCCAGCGCTTGTTGCTCAAACCATTCAAAACGCGATGGTTCGACGAAGCGTGACACTGGCAGGTGGTGGATGCTGGGTTGCAAGTACTGGCCCACGGTTAGCATCTCTACGCCATGGTTGCGCAAATCCTGCATGACATCGAGAATTTCTTCGTCGGTTTCACCTAGTCCGAGCATGAGGCCGGACTTGGTGGGAATGTTTGGAAAATGAGTCTTGAAGTCACTCAGAAGTTTGAGCGAGTTGGCGTAATCGGCGCCTGGTCTGGCTTGCTTGTAGAGGCGCGGCACGGTTTCCAGGTTATGGTTCATTACGTCCGGTGGCGCCCCGCTCAGGATGGCCAGGGCTGCGTCGAGACGGCCACGGAAGTCCGGTACCAGTATTTCGATCTTGAGCTGTGGCGACTGTTCGCGTGCCGCACGAATGCAATCGACGAAGTGTTGTGCTCCGCCATCACGCAGGTCATCGCGATCGACGCTGGTGATGACCACGTATTTCAATTTCATCAAGGCTATCGTGTGGGCCATTTTTTCCGCTTCCTCTGCATCCGGTGGCAATGGCTTGCCATGTGCTACATCGCAGAACGGGCAGCGCCGGGTGCAGATGTCCCCGAGGATCATGAAGGTGGCGGTGCCGCCACTGAAACATTCACCGATGTTGGGGCAGGAGGCTTCCTCGCAGACCGTATGCAGCTGGTTGTCACGCAGGATCTGCTTGATTTCCTGATAGCGCACGCTGTCAGGCATCTTCATGCGGATCCACTCCGGCTTGCGGGTAGCAGGCTGCGGCACGATCTTGATGGGGATGCGGGAAGTCTTGGCTGCGCCGCGCTGCTTGTTGACGGGTGTTTGCATGATGTGTCAGTCAGCCTTTTGGGATGCGGCTGCCGTTTTGCTGGCGGCCGGCTGCCCGGATGGCGGTTGCATGAAGCCAATGGTGTAGAGGCCTAACAGAATGATGATTAACAGTTTGATCATGCTGCGTCCAATCGCTGGATAAAAAATTCAACTAGCCTGTCGGCCAGCAATGCCAAGGGTTGATCGAGACCAAGCAGGCTGGTCTGGGTGATGGCAAGTCCCTGATAGCCGCAAGGATCGATGGCGTCGAACGGGGACAGGTCCATGGCAACATTCAGGCTGAGGCCATGATAACAGCAGCCATTTTTCAGGCGCAAACCGAGTGAGGCAATTTTCGTGTCAGCCACATAGACGCCAGGCGCGTCACGGCGGCTCATAGCTTCGATGCCATAGTTTGCGAGCAGGCGGATAACGGTACCTTCCATGAGTTCGACCATGGCGCGAATACCAAGTTTTCGGCGTTCGAGGTTAATCAGGGCATATAGCACAATTTGGCCGGGTCCATGGTAGGTGATCTTGCCGCCACGGTCAGTCAGGACCAGCGGGATGTCATCTCGCATCGGCATGCGTACATCACGACGGTTCAAGCCCAAGGTGTAAACGGGATGATGTTCGGTGAGCCATAGTTCGTCCGGCGTATCAATACTCCGTTTTAAAGTGAACGCTTGCATCTCGTGCCAGGTGGTCTCAAAATCGGTCAAACCGAGGTGCCTGACGATCATGGGTCAGAGCACGACCTTGACCATGGGATGACCGCTTAAACTTCGATACAAGTCGTCCAGTTGCGGCTTCGAGGTGGCGGTGATGGTGATGGTCAGGCTAAGGTATTTACCCGAACTGCTGGGACGAGATTCGACGCGGGAGGCATCTACGTCCGGCGCGTGCAAACGCACGATTTCGAGCATGGTCGCGGTGAAATCATCGCGTGTTTCGCCCATGACCTTGATTGGAAATTCACAGGGAAATTCGAGCAAGGTGTCCGCATCAGCCATTGCGCATGACCTTGTTTTTGTAGTCCTGATACAGGCCATACATGGTACGGAACAGCGGTCCGGGCTGGCCCTGACCTATGGCCCGATTATCGAGTGTGGTGATGGCAAGCACTTCACGCGTGGATGAAGTCAGCCACAGCTCGTCAGCCTGGCGGATGCGCGATTCGTCAAACTGTCCAATCGAAATTGGAATGCCGTGGTGTTTTGCCAGTTCCAGCACCAAGTCATAGGTAATGCCCGGCAATAGGTGATGGTCCTTGACCGGTGCCAGAATGATGCCGTTTTCTACGGCGAAGATGTTGCTGGCCGTGCCTTCGGTCAGGATGCCGTCGCGGAAAAGCACGGTTTCATTGGCCCCCGCATCGACCGCCAGTTGGCGCAATAGCACGTTGGGTAACAGGGAGATGGCCTTGATGTCGCAGCGGTCCCAGCGGTTATCGATGGCAGAGATTGCCGCCACACCATTTTCGACCTGGGTAACTGGTGGTGTGGTGAGCGGGTTACTCATCATGAATAGGGTGGGCGCAACATTCTTTGGGAAAGGATGGTCGCGACGGGAGACGCCTCGGGTGATATGCAGATAAACCGACTGGTCCTCAAAATCAGCCTGCCGAACCATCTCATTGATCAGCTGCGACCATTCATCGACGGACTTTGGGTTGTCAAGCTGAATGGAATCCAGACTGTTCTGCAAGCGCTGCAGATGCTCACGCAGGCGGAATGGATGACGCGAGTAAACCGGTATCAGCTCGTACACGCCGTCGCCGAAGATGAAGCCGCGATCAAGCACGGGTACGTAGGCCTGTTCGATCGGCAGAAACTTGCCATTGAGATAGACTATTTGCGTCAAGGAAATCCTAAGTAACGAATAGAAATCCAGTCAAAGAGGTTTGTTGTACTAATTGAAGATCAGCTTGATGCTGTCAGCCATGCGGCCAAAGATGCCGGCGACAGGGATTTCTTTGGCGGCGACCAGTTTGTGCTTCATCAAAGGCTTGCCGTCCAGCGAGAACTGGATCTCCCCGACTTCCTGGCCGGCAGCGATGGGCGCGATAAGAGGCTGACGACTCACGACGTCGGCCTTGAGTCGTGCGGCGTCGCTCTTGGGTAGCGTGACATATAAATCACGGGCTACCGTGGCGGCCAGGGTGTTGTCAGAACCTTTCCAAACCTTGAATGTGCCGATGGTCTGGCCTTGTTTGTAGACGATACGGGAATCATAGAACTGGAAGCCGAAGTTCAGAAGTTTCTGGCTCTCCACCGCACGCGCGGTTTCTGACGGGGTGCCCAGTACCACCGAAATCAGCCGCATGTCGCCACGCTTGGCCGATGCAATCAGGCAATAGCCGGCACTTTCGGTGTGCCCGGTCTTCATGCCATCGACATAAGGGTCGCGCCACAACAGCAGGTTGCGATTAGGTTGCGTGATCTTGTTGTAGCTGTATTCCTTGATCCCGTACAGACGCTTGTACTGATCAGGAAAGTCTCGAATTAGCGCAGCGGCCAACAGTGAGAGATCTTGGGCCGTGGTGTAATGATTGGAATCCGGCAGGCCGGTGGAATTCATGAAATGTGTATTCTTCATCCCCAGGCGCGCGGCTTCCTTGTTCATCAGGCCGGCGAAGATTTCTTCAGAACTGGCGATGCCTTCCGCCAGCGCGATGCAGGCGTCGTTGCCCGACTGGATGATCATGCCATGCAGTAATTCATCCACGGTGACGGGCCGGTCTGGTTCGATGAACATCTTGGAGCCTTCGATTCTCCAGGCCTTCAAGCTAACCGGCAGCACCTGAGTCAGTTGTAAATGTCCGTTCTTGAGGGCTTTGAAGGACAGGTAAGCGGTCATCAGTTTGGTCAGCGAAGCTGGTTCAATGCGGTCATTGACAGCTTGTTGCGCCAGCGTCGTGCCGCTGTTGAAATCGATCAGCACGAAAGCCTTGGCAGCGAGCGTGGGCGGCGGCGGGATGTCATCGGCAATGACGATGGCAGAAAAAAACAGGGACAAAATAAATATGAGAAATTTCATGGAGGATTCTTTACTGGGTAATGACGAGAGTTGATACGCCGAGGGTTTGCTTGATTTCACCAGCTGCGCGGACGGCATCGTCGCGGTTGGCATAGGGCCCAAGGCGGACACGGTAGATGCCATCATTATACCAGTTCTCTACCGTGACATTTTGTGCCAGGCTTTGCTGCCTGAGCTTGTCGCGCAACTGATCGGCATTTTCCTTCTGTTTGAAGGCGCCGGCCTGAATGAAGCTGCCGCTATTACCTGGAATGCTCTCCGGCTTGCCTTCCATGACGTGGGTTGCCGGTTCTGGAGCCACGTTGGTGGCGGCAGTGTGTGGATCGATCAATTCTACCTCGACCAGACCGCTGCCTTTGCCCAGCAGGCGCAGCTTGTAGGCGGCGGCGTAGGAAAGGTCGATCAGGCGGTCATGTTTGAAAGGGCCTCTATCATTGATACGTACCACCACCGATCTGCCATTTTCCGGGTTGCTGATGCGCACAAAGCTGGGGATAGGCAAGGTGGTGTGTGCTGCGGTCATGCCGTACATGTCATACAGTTCACCGCTGGCAGTTTTCTGGTTGTGGTATCGCCTGCCATACCAGGAGGCGACGCCTTGCGCTTTATAGGGTTGGACCTGGGTCATGGGAGTGTAATTTTCACCCAGAGCGACATAAGGCCGGTTGGCGCGGACCAGGAGTGGCTCGACGATGGGAATGGCATCGGCAATGGCATCAATGTTTGCGGGCGGATTGTCGCCCGGGCCATCGTCCAGGTAATAGCCGCCCCCCTTGGCAGTTGGCACCGGCTGCGTCGCGCTCTTGACAGGTGATTCGCTATGTTCGACGGCGGGCGCCATGGGGCGGCTCGAAACCGTGCCGCAGCCATTCAGCATGAGGACAAAACCTATGGTCATGCCGGCCCGCAGCCAGGCATGGAAGATGATATGGCTTGCCTTGTTTTTCATGCGGACATCAGCTTTTTGTGGGTCTGGATGCTCATCAAGATACCAAATCCTATCATCAAGGTCACCAGTGAGGTGCCGCCATAGCTGATGAGCGGCAGCGGCACGCCCACGACCGGGAGTATGCCGCTGACCATTCCCATGTTGACGAAGGCATAGGTGAAGAAGGTGAGCGTGATGCTGCCGGCAAGCAGGCGGGAGAAGGTGTTCTGGGCATTGATGGTGATCAGCATGCCGCGCGCGATGATGATGCTGAACAGGACCAGCAGCAGCAGGTTGCCAAGCAGTCCGAATTCCTCACCGAACACGGCAAAAATGAAATCGGTATGTCGCTCTGGCAGGAAATCCAGTTGCGCCTGCGTGCCATGCAGCCAGCCTTTGCCGGCAAGGCCGCCGGATCCCAGTGCGATGGTGGCCTGTATGGTGTGGTAGCCGGCGCCAAGTGGATCTTGGTAGGGATCGAACAGGATCTCGATGCGGCGGCGCTGGTAATCATGCAAATGTGGCCATACCAGTGGGATCAGTCCAGCCACCGACAATCCGAGTCCGATCAACAGGCGCCAGCTCAAGCCGGCGAGAAATAGCACGTAGAAGCCGGAAGCGGCGATCAGGAGCGCGGTGCCAAGGTCGGGTTGCTTGACGATGAGGGCGACCGGCAAGGCTAGCATCACGGCGCCAATGACATAGTCGACGAAGCGCAAGGCATCCTCACGTCGGGCGAAATACCAGGCCAGCAACATCGGCACTGCGATGCGCATCAATTCTGACGGCTGAATGCGCATGACGCCCAGATTTAGCCAGCGCCTCGCCCCCTTGGAAACATCACCGAACAGGAACACGCCGATCAACAGCAGCATGCCCAGCAGATAGAGCGGTACCGCTACGCGCTGCAGGTGTTGCGGCGGAATGTTGGCGAAGATCCACAAGATTACCAGGGCGACTATGATGTTGGTGGCCTGGGACATCATTCTGTCCATGCTCTGGCCAGAGGCGCTATACAGGACGAATAAGGCCACCAGCAAGGTGAACAATAGCGTGATCAGCAGGAATTGGTCGAAATGTGCTGTTGCGCGTTTCAGCCACAGTTTAATCATGGGGTTCTGGCTCCGTTGTGGCTGTCATTGGTTCGGGCTTCGTCGCGGGTGGTGGCGTCGGATCCTTGCCCAGCAAATAATAGTCCATCACCTGGCGCGCAATCGGGCCCGCCACGGAGCCGCCGTGCCCGCCATTTTCCACGATGACCGCCAGAGCGATTCTGGGGTTTTCCGCCGGAGCATAGGCGATGAATAAGGCGTGATCGCGGTGGCGTTCGTCGATAGCCTTGGCATTGTATTTTTCGCCTTGTTTGATGGCAACGACTTGCGCTGTGCCGGTTTTGGCCGCGATCAGATAGGGGGCTCCGGCACCGATGCTGGCCGCCGTGCCGCCAGGTTGAGTCACCCCCATCATGCCTTGTCGCACCAGATCGATGTGCGGCTGGCTCAGTTCGATCTTGTCCATGATCTGCACCGCCACCGGACGGATGATGCCTTTACCACCACCTTCCTGAATGCTGGTCACCAGATGGGGGCGCACGGCGGTGCCATTGTTGGCAAGGGTGGCTGTGGCTTGGGCCAGTTGTAACGGGGTCACTTGCAGATAACCCTGGCCGATACCGGTAATCAGGGTCTCCCCCGGATACCATTTCTGTTTCCAGCGTTTGGCCTTCCAGGCGGGCGTTGGCAACAGCCCTGCGAGTTCGCCATCAAGATCGATGCCGGATTTCCGGCCGAAGCCGAAATGGCTGGTGAATGCCGCCAGTTTGTCGATGCCGATGTCGAGCGCCAGGCCATAGAAAAAGGTGTCGCAAGAGATGGTGATGGCGCGCTGGATATCTACCCTGCCGTGCCCACCTGGTTTCCAGTCGCGATACTGGTGCGAACTGCCAGGCAGGGTGTAGAAGCCGGGGTCGCCGATGCTGTAGGGCGGCTCGCGCTTGCCATATTCCAATCCCGCCATGGCCACGAAGGGCTTGAACGTCGAGCCCGGCGGGTAAACGCCACGCATCGGACGGTTGATCAGCGGTTTGTCCAGTGATTCATTGAGCCCGCGCCAACTGTCCGGATCGATGCCATCGACAAAAAGGTTGGGATCGAAGCTGGGTTGGCTGACGTAGGCGAGTACCTCGCCATTGGCCGGATTGATCGCCACCAGGGCGCCACGATGCTCGCCAAAGGCCTTTTCGGCAATGTCCTGCAATTTGCTGTCGATTGACAGAGTCAGGTTGTTGCCGGGCACTGGGGGGGAGCTTGAAAGCACGCGGACGGCGTGCCCATCGGCATCGATTTCGACCTGCTGGAAGCCTGTGGTGCCATGCAATTGTTCCTCGTAATATTGCTCCAGGCCGCTCTTGCCGATATGGTCGGTGCCCTTGTAATTGGGCAGATCGTCTTTTTCGTCTAGAGATTTCAGGTCACTGTCGTTGATGCGGGCGATATAGCCGATCAGGTGCGAGCCGAGCTCGCCTTGCGGATAGTGCCGAAACAGGCGCGAGCGAATTTCAACGCCGGGGAAGCGGTAGCGATTCACGGCAAAACGCGCGGCCTCTTCTTCGCTCAGGTGAGAACGTAGAGGCACGCTCTCGAAGCTGTGGCTCTGGTCGCGAAATTTCTTGAAGCGTTTACGGTCGGAGGATGTAATCTCGATCAATTGCGCCACGTTGTTGATTGTGGTTTCCACGTTTTCCACCCTGGAGGGGGTGATTTCCAGCGTGTAGACGAAAAAGTTGTGCGCCAGCACCACGCCGTTGCGATCCAGGATCAGACCTCGATTGGGTACGATGGGAACCAGAGAGATGCGATTGCTTTCTGCCAGCGTCTGGTAGTGGTCGTATTTGAAGAACTGAAGGTAGAAGAAGCGTGCCGCCAGAATGCAAAAACAGATCAGCACCACGATGGCCGAAACACCAAGTCTAAGCCTGAACAAGTGCTGCTCGCGCTGGGTATTTTTCAGCTCGGATCTAAGATGCATGGGCGTGAATCAATGGTCTTTGTTGCCGGTCACGCGAATCCGCGAGTAAACCACGACCTGCCATAACAGCACGCCACTGATGCTTGGCAGGAAATAGTTCCAGCCCGACAGGTCGCCGCCGGAAAATAGCTTGAGGATCAACAACGTGATCTGGGTCAGCAACAACAGCAACAGAACATAGCCGGCCTGCTGCCAGTCGTTGAACAGCACCAGGCGGCGCTGATAGGTCAGCGCGACGAACGCGGTGAGCGCGTAGGTCAGGCCATACTGGCCAAACAGGCTGCCACTGGCGAGGTCAACCAGAATCCCTAGCGTCCATGCGGTACCGACATTGCATAGTTGGGGTGCGCGTAACAGCCAGTAAAGCAACACCAGTAACACGAAGTCCGGACGCAGCATCAGGCCGAATCCGGCCCAGGGCAGCAGGTAGAGCATGAACGCCACCAGTAGCGTGAAATAAATGTCTTTAAGGCTGACGGGGCGCATGGCGTGAGCGGACAGGGATCATTTTTCTGGATTCGGCAGGCGTGGCTGGTACATTGACCATGGTGAGCAGCAAGACCTGACGGTGGCTTCCGATGCCCGCCGTTGGCGTACAGATGATGCGGGCAAAGGGTGAGTCCTGGTTGCGTTCGATGCGGGTGACCTTCGCCACTGCCAGTCCGCTTGGATAAATGCCATCGATGCCGGAGGTCACCAGCCGGTCGCCTTCACGAATATCCACATTCATCGGTAGATAGGGCAGGTCGATACTGCCGTCGCGGCCATGGCCGAACACGATCGCGCGCAGGCCGTTGCGTTCAACCTGGATCGGGATCGCCAGATCCTTGTCGGTGATCAGGGTCACTTCGCTGCTGAACGGGTAAACCTGGGTCACTTGGCCGATTACGCCAGATTCATCCATGGCTGCCTGCCCGGCAATGATGCCCTGTTGCGAGCCGAGACTGACGATCACTTTGTGCGAAAACGGGTCGCGGCCGCTATGGATGATTTCGGCCAGTTTGGCTGGCTGGGGCGATGACTGAGCCGCGCCCAACAGGTTGCGCAGGTGCTCGTTTTCCAGTTGCAGGGTTCGAAAGCGTTGCAAGTCGGCGCTGAGCTTGAGGCGCTGTTGATGTAGTTGCTGATTTTCTCCGGCCAACAGGCTTTGCCGTGTAATGAAATCGCGGGTCTGGTCATAGGCCATGGCTGGGCTGTGAGCGATCACTTCAAGCGGCTGCAGCAAGGTGGCAAAGCCCTGCCGCACCTCTACCAGATAGTGCAGGCGAGCATCCACCGCCATCAGGGCGATAGAAAGCGCGGCGAAGAAAACAAGTCGCGTGAACGAACTGGGGCCGCGATTGAAGAAAGCCGGCGGCGCGTGGTTTTGCAGGGTGGGCATGGATAGCGGTCAGCTGTCAGCTTGCAGCGATCGGCCAAAAGCCACAGGTTCAAACTGATCGCCGTTGGCTGAGCGCTGATCGCGTTTTATTCCGTGGCAAATACCGCCCCCAGCTTGTCCATTTCTTCCAGCGCAAGACCGCAGCCGCGGGCAACGCAGGTCAGAGGATCTTCGGCCACGAACACCGGCAAGCCGGTTTCTTCTGCCAGCAGGCGGTCGAGGTCGCGCAACAGAGCGCCGCCGCCAGTCAACACCATGCCTTTTTCGGCAATGTCCGCACCCAGTTCTGGCGGCGTCTGTTCGAGGGCAGATTTTACGGCGCCGACAATGGCATTGAGCGGTTCGGTCAGGGCTTCCAGAATTTCGTTGCTGGAGATGGTGAATTTGCGTGGCAGGCCTTCTGCCAGATTGCGGCCGGTGACTTCCATTTCCAGCACCTCGGAGCCGGGGAAGGCCGAGCCGATCTTCTTCTTGATCAGTTCTGCGGTAGGCTCAGAAATCTGCATGCCGTAGTTGCGACGGATGTAATCGATGATGGCTTGGTCGAATTTGTCGCCGCCGACGCGCTCGGATTTTGCATAGACGATGCCGCCCAATGAAATTACGCCCACTTCGGTCGTGCCGCCGCCGATGTCGACCACCAGTGAGCCGGTCGCCTCTGCCACCGGCATGCCGGCGCCGATCGCGGCGGCCATCGGCTCCTCGATCAGGTAAACCTGACGGGCGCCGGCGCCGATTGCGGATTCACGGATGGCACGACGTTCCACCTGGGTGGAGCCGACCGGCACGCAGATGATGATGCGCGGGTTGGGCGAGAACATGCGCGATTCATGAATCTTGCGGATGAAATACTTGAGCATCTGCTCGGTGATGGTGAAGTCGGCGATCACGCCATCCTTCATCGGGCGGATCGCTTGAATGTTGGCCGGCGCGCGACCCAACATGCGTTTGGCTTCTGCACCGACGGCCAGGATGGTTTTCTTGTTATTCGGCCCGCCTTCGTGGCGGATGGCAACCACCGAGGGTTCGTCGAGGATGATGCCCTTGCCGCGGACGTAGATCAGCGTGTTGGCGGTGCCAAGGTCAATGGCAAGGTCGTTGGAAAAGTAACTGTTTAAAAAACCGAACATTCTGTGTATATCCTGAGCTTGATGGCCACGCCGGAATAGCTGTGGCTGAAAGGTATGGCATAAATCACGCTATAATACCAAATATCGCATTGAAGTTTAAGACTTACACCTTACATATGTCACTTACTATCGACGACGTCCTCAGGATTGCTCACCTCGCACGTATTGAAGTTACCGAAAATGAGGCACAAGCCACCTTAACCAAGCTTGGCGGAATTCTTGGCCTGATTGAACAGATGCAGGCCGTGGATACCGCAGGAGTCGCGCCCATGTCGCATTCGCAGGACGTGACGCAACGCCTGCGGGATGATGTCGTGACTGAAACTAATCAGCGTGAATTGTTTCAGGCCAACGCGCCAGCCGTAGAGAACGGTCTCTATCTTGTGCCCAAGGTTATCGAGTAATGATCAACTCCAGTTTGAAGCAAATTGCCGCAGCGCTTGCTGCCAAGAAGATTTCGAGTGTCGAGTTGACGCAAGGATTTCTCGATCGGATCAACCGGCTTAATCCCGAGATCAATGCTTTTGTCACGACAGACGCCGGCCGCAGTCTGGCCCAGGCAGCGAACGCTGACGCCTTGATTGCGCGCGGAGAGGTTGGTCCCCTGACCGGCATCCCGGTCGCGCAGAAGGATATTTTCTGTGCCCGTGGCTGGCGTACCACTTGCGGCTCAAAGATGCTGGCCAATTTTACTGCGCCTTATGATGCCCACATCATCAGCCAGTTCGATGCAGCAGGAGCCGTCAATCTCGGCAAGACCAACATGGACGAATTCGCCATGGGCTCGTCTAATGAGACCTCGTATTTCGGTCCGGTGCAAAATCCGTGGGATCGCTCCCGCGTGCCTGGAGGCAGCTCCGGCGGTTCCGCTGCCGCCTTGGCCGCGCGTCTCGCTCCGGCGGCAACCGGCACCGATACCGGTGGTTCTATCCGTCAGCCTGCCTCTTTGTGCGGTCTGTCCGGCCTCAAGCCCACCTATGGTGTCTGCTCGCGCTACGGCATGATCGCCTTCGCCTCTTCCCTCGACCAGGCTGGCCCGATGGCCAAGTCAGCCGAAGATCTGGCGCTACTATTGAACGTGATGGCCGGCTTCGACGCGCGGGACTCCACCAGTCTACAGCGGGAAAAGGAAGACTACAGCCGGCGCTTGAATCAGCCTCTGACGGGTTTGCGCATCGGGTTGCCGCAGGAATATTTCGCCGCAGGCCTGGATGCCGGCGTGGCTGAAGTGGTGATGGAAGCCATCAACCAGTACCGTAAATTGGGTGCCGAAATCGTCGACATCAGCCTGCCCAACACCCGGTTGTCCATTCCGGTGTACTACGTGCTGGCGCCGGCCGAGGCGTCCAGCAACCTGTCCCGCTACGATGGCGTACGCTACGGCCACCGGGCAGCCGATTACACGGACCTGTCGGAGATGTATTGCAAGACCCGCGCCGAGGGCTTTGGTGCCGAGGTCAAGCGCCGTATTCTGGTCGGCACCTATGTGCTCTCCGCCGGCTACTATGATGCCTATTACCTCAAGGCGCAGCAGTTGCGGCGCCTGATTGCCCAGGATTTCAAGCAGGCCTTCAGCCAGTGCGATGTCATCATGGGGCCAGCCGCCCCCGGCACAGCCTTCAAGACCGGTGAGAAGACCGATGACCCGGTCGCCATGTATCTGGAAGATATCTACACCATTGCCGTCAACCTCGCTGGCTTGCCCGGCATGAGCTTGCCGGCAGGCTTCAGCAATGGTTTGCCGGTTGGCCTGCAGATCATAGGCAATTATTTCGATGAGGCGCGCATGCTGAATATCGGCCATGCCTACCAGCAGGTGACCGATTGGCACACCAGAATGCCGGAGGGGTTATAGCATGCAATGGGAAGTCGTTATCGGGCTGGAAACCCATGTCCAGCTTAAAACCAGGACCAAGATTTTCTCCGGCGCATCCATAGCTTTCGGCATGGAGCCCAACACCCAAGCTGACGCGGTTAGTACTGCGCTGCCCGGCGTGTTGCCGGTGCTCAATCGCGAGGCAGTGCAATGCGCGATCCGCTTTGGCTTGGCCATTAATGCTGAAATCGGTCGTCGTTCAGTGTTTTCGCGCAAGAATTATTTTTATCCGGATTTGCCCAAGGGTTACCAGATCAGCCAGTTCGAGCTGCCGGTGGTGGGTCGTGGCCGCGTGGCGGTGCAGGTTCCTTCGACAAGCTCAGGACAGGCTTACGAGAAGGTCATTAACATCACCCGCGCCCATCTGGAAGAAGATGCAGGCAAATCTTTGCATGCCGATTTTCATGGCATGACCGGTATCGATCTCAATCGCGCCGGCACGCCGCTACTTGAAATTGTCACCGAGCCGGACATGCGTTCGGCCGCCGAGGCCGTGGCCTATGCCAGACAGTTGCACGAACTGGTGCAGTGGATAGACATTTGTGACGGCAATATGCAGGAAGGTTCTTTTCGCTGCGACGTGAATGTTTCCGTGCGCAAGCTGGGCTCGGATAAGCTTGGCACGCGCCGCGAGATCAAGAATCTCAACTCCTTCAAGTTTATGCAACAGGCGATTGAGTATGAAACGCGCTGGCAGATTGAGACGCTGGAAGATGGCGGCAGCATTCACCAGGCCACTGTGTTGTTCAATCCTGATACCGGCGAGACACGCGCCATGCGCAGCAAGGAAGAGGCTAACGATTATCGCTACTTCCCGGATCCTGACCTGTTGCCGCTGGAGATTCTGGACACTGATATCGAAGCGGTGAGAGCTAATATGCCGGAACTGCCGCTTGCCATGAAGGCTAGATTCGAGCAGGAGTATGGACTGCCAGCTCATGACGCATCGAGTGTTACCGCATCGCGTGGCATGGCCAATTATTTTGTCGCAGCGGTTTCGGCCTTGGGTGGTACGCATTCAAAGGACGCTGCCAAGCTGATTGCCAATTGGGTGATGGGGGCGGTTGCCGCCAAGCTGAATGAGGAAGGCCGTGACATTACGGCATCCCCGGTCTCGTCACAACAATTGGCTGGCTTGTTGGGTCGCATCCTTGACCAAACCATCTCTGGCAAGATGGCCAAGGAAGTGTTTGAGGCGATGTGGGCAGGCGAGGGCACGGCTGATGCGATCATCGAACAACGCGGCCTGAAGCAGGTGTCAGACATTGGCGCGATCGAGGCGATTGTGGATGGCGTGCTGGCAGCCAATGCCGGCATGGTGGCAGAATATCGCGCGGGCAAGGAAAAGGCCTTCAACGGCCTGGTGGGTCAGTGCATGAAGGCCAGCCGGGGTCAGGCCAATCCGGCCCAGGTCAACGACATTCTGAAACAAAAACTGGCGGGCTGAGTCAACTCACTTTGACAAGACGGCCTTGGCATCTATTGGCTGCTTGAGCTCGTGAAAGCGTTGCCGGTCGCGGTCGAAACGTAAGTGCGTGGCCTCAATGTCCTTGTGCTTCTGCAGGATTTGCGCCTCGATACGCCCAAGTTCTCCGCCTGCATCATCGATGTCTTTCTTCAAGTCGTCCGGCACAGGCTTTTTGCGTGCAGTGAAGCCTGCCGCCGATTTCTGGTGTATTGCCAGGCGCGCCTTGACCGTGGCGCTGCCCTGTTCCAGCCCCTTGATCGCCGCCTCATCCATTTGCGTGCTGCGTTCACGTGCCAGATCTATTTCCTGCTCTGTGGTGTAGGAGCCCAGCAGCACGGCATCGTGGCGTTGCTGTTCGGATAGCTGTTTTTCCTGTTCCGCGTCAGGCGGTTGTTGCGCGGAAGGTTTTAGCGGCTCGCTTTTCTTCATGACCCGGCCCGACTTGTTTAGCAGGGTGCTACCGCGATTGGCATATTCCGGCGGGATCGAATCCCCGTAATGCGTGACCCCCTTGTCATCCACCCATTTGATGATGCCGCCCTTGCCCGGTGGCGCTGCGGCTGGCTGTGCCGCCAGAGCGTTGCCTGCTGACAGCATCAGGCCTGCCGTGAGCATGATTGATAACGGGTGCATGAAGGTTTTCCTAATCAGGCGACAATGCCATATTCGCGTTGATAACGCTGGATCTCGACCAGATTCTGCGCCATGGACGGCTGGCGCTGCAAGTAGTCGATCAGGATTTCCAGGCTGGCGATGCTGTATACCGGTACGCCATAATTTTCCGCCACTTCCTGTACTGCCGATAGCGTGCCCAGGCCGCGCTCCTGCCGGTCCAGCGCAATGAACACGCCGCAAGGCGTGGCCGCATTGGCGCGGATGATATCCACCGATTCACGCACCGAGGTGCCGGCCGAGATGACATCGTCCACGATCAGCACCCGCCCGGCCAGCGGGGCACCGACGATATCGCCTCCCTCGCCATGGTCCTTGGCCTCTTTGCGATTGAAAGCAAATGGTATGTTGCATCCGCTGTCGGATAGCGCGATGGCAATTGCCGCCACCAGCGGGATGCCCTTGTAGGCCGGCCCGAACAGTATGTCGAACTGCAATCCGCTCTCGAGGATGGCTTTGGCGTAAAATTGCCCCAGTTGACGTAGGCTGTCGCCATCGTTGAACAGGCCGGTATTGAAGAAGTAAGGCGTCTTGCGTCCGGCTTTAGTGACGAATTCGCCAAAACGCAGTACCTGGTTTTCAATGGCAAAACGGATGAATTGCTGTCTGAAATCGGTCATTTTTCAACAAATTAAAAGTAAACACATGCTGCGCATTATATCCGTGAATCTCAATGGTATCCGTTCTGCCACCAGCAAGGGCCTGTTTCCCTGGCTGGCGCAGCAAAACGCTGACGTCATTTGCCTGCAGGAACTCAAAGCACAGGCGGCCGACATGACGCGAGAGATGTTGCAGCCTGACAATCTGTTCGGTTATTTTCACTATGCCGGGAAGAAAGGCTACAGCGGTGTCGGCATCTACAGCAGAAAGCAGCCGGATGTCATCGTCGAAGGCTTAGGTCTGCCCGATATCGATAGCGAGGGACGTTACATCGAAGCACAATTCGGCAACTTGAGCGTGATCTCGGTCTATTTGCCATCCGGTTCCAGCGGCGAGGAGCGTCAGGCGGTCAAGTTCAGTTTCATGGCGCGCTTCCATCCGCATCTGCAGGCTTTGCTAAGGAGTGGTCGTGAGGTCATCATCTGCGCCGACTGGAATATCGCCCACCAGGCTATTGATCTGAAGAACTGGAAAGGCAACCAGAAGAACTCGGGCTTCTTGCCGGAAGAACGCGCATGGATGACGCAGGTGCTGAGCGACGGCTGGCTGGACGCTTACCGTAGCCTTTATCCGGAGGCGACGGATGCCAGTTACACCTGGTGGAGCAATCGCGGCCAGGCCTGGGCTAAGAACGTCGGCTGGCGACTGGATTACCAGCTGGCTACAAAAGGGATTGGAGCAACGGTCAAGGCGGCTACCGTCTACAAGGAACAGAGATTCTCCGACCATGCTCCGTTGACGATTGATTATGATTTTTGAGGAATTTCAGGAGGCGTATTGGTATAGCCGGGCAGAATCATGTTCACGCATACTCGGCCCCCATCCTGCAAGGGAATGCTGCCATAAGTAAAGCCGTGTTGAGAGGCCTGCCGCTAACTGGGAAAATGATAGTATGAAATGCGCTTTTTAAAACAAAAAGCCAAGATCACACGTAACAGAGGGGCAAATGCCACTAAATTCCAATCAAAATTCGGAAGCAAAGGTCATGACAGACTCATTGGCTAGGCGGGTTGAATTGCAAACAAAGTTCCAACAAGGTTTTTCTTTTCATCAATCAGGACAGCTATCGCAAGCACAAGCTCTTTATGAAGAAATTCTAAAAGAAAACCCCAGGCACGGTGATGCCCTTCATTTGCTGGGAGTCCTTGCCGCCCAGGCAATGGACTACCAGAGGGCTATCAATCTGATTGAGAAAGCCATAGAGATTCACCCTGAATCCGCTGTTCTTTATTTCAACCGTGGCAATGCATTGCAGGAACTCAAGCACTTCGGTGCGGCCATAGCTAGTTATGACGAGGCGATTGCACTTCAGTCTGATTATGCCGAAGCCCAGTCGAATCGATGCAATGCGCTCATGGAACTAAGGCAGCTTGACGAGGCATTGGCTCGTTATAACAAAATGATAGCCCTTCAGCCATATTTGCCAGAATTTCCGGAAATTTCCAAAGGCATCAGGAAAGGACGCAATGTTTATGAAGGTTATCAGCGCGGCAAAGGTCTCCAATTTACTAATTTAAGGGAAAAGATACTGGCCGACCCTCTTTTTAAGGAGGCCTATGCTGTTGCGCGCGATCGCACCATCGTAGATGTCATGTGCATGATGAACATCTTCCTGATTATGAGATTCTATCTCGACAAGATACCACGCGGGCACATCGTGGAATATGGTTCTTATCGGGGTGGAAATGCAATTTTCATGGCGTATGTTGTCTCAAAGTTGTATCCCGGCATGAGGGTATATGCCATGGATAGCTTTGAAGGGATGCCGCAGGTCGACAAAGCTATTGATGCACATGATACGGGAGATTTTTCCAATACGGATTTGGACGAGTTACAAGCGAGGGCAAATGTGTTGAAGCTTGATAACTTGGTGTTGGTCAAAGGATTTTTCGAAGCCACCAATGATGATGTAATGGCGCGGGCGGAAAAAATAAGCTTCGCCTATATTGATTGCGACATTGCATCTTCTGTGAAGTACTCATACGAAGGAGTGAAGCCATTCATGGTTGATGGTGGATATATTGCATTCGATGATGCAACTATTTCATCCTGTATCGGCGCAACGGAGGTGGTAGAGGACTTGCTGATCCGGCGTGATGGATTAAATTCTGAACAGATATGGCCTCACTTTGTTTTTCGAGCATTTTTCGACCAGAATTGAGCCTGATGGCGTAAGCTTCGCCAATCATGCCCAGATTAGATTCCGCGAGCATCATAACTATTTGGCGGCAGCCTTGCAGTCGGTGTAGGTGATGGTAGTGCCATCGGTTAGCGTTGCATCGTTGCCGTTGATTTCCAGCACGGCGATGCCATTGCTGTAGCGTGATCCGGTTGCAGCCTTGGTCAGGCTGACTTCACGGTCAGGATAGATGAGCCAGGCGCTACTGCCGTTATCGACGATGCGCAGATGGAAGTGCTTGCCGCCGGCGCATTGGTATAGGGTGGTGTTGGCGGGCAGGCGCGTCCGGGCGGAGTCGGAGTTGTCATCAAACGGCCACAGCTTGTCGACCTTGATGCTGCTGCAACCTGCCAGTAGTATTAGCATGAGGGCGGCAGGAGCCAGTACGGTGGTGCGAGCGAGTTTGTTATGCATGCGTGTTTCCCCAGGATTTGGCAAACACGCATCTTGACATGGTCACCGGTACGGTTCAATGGTTTTCAGGTGGACTGTTTTTAGTTGGCGTCTTAGGCCTGCAGCGTTTTACGTTTGCCGTTCCAAGGCGCGACCCAATGCAGCAACAGCATGCCTGGTACGGCCAGCAAGAAGCATATCAGCATGAACCGGGTCCAGCCCATGCCGGCGCAGGGAATGGCGGGCAGCCAGCCGGCCAGGTGTAACGCACCATCTTCTACCAGGCAGCCGGCACCGGCATTGGCCACGGTGCGCGGTACCGCAGCCAGGCTGGTGAACAAGGCGAACTGGGTGGCGGTATAGAGTGGATGCGTGGTCTTGGCGATGAAGGCGACGAAGGCGGCGGTGCCGAGACCAACGCCGAAGGCTTCAATGCCGATGACCAGGGCAAGTTGCGTCAATTCTGCCGCACCAGGCGCTGCGTGCCGACCCAGCCAGGCCAGCCAGGCGAAGCCGAGGATCGCGATCATCTGCATCCCGCCGAACAGCCATAGTGCACGGTTGATGCCGAGCCGCAGCATCCAGGCACCACCTAACAATCCGCCGATGACACTGGGCCACAGGCCGGCATTCTTTGCCACCAGCCCGATCTGGGTCTTGCTGAATCCCATGTCGAGATAGAACGGGGTGGCCAGGGCGGTGGCCATGCTGTCGCCCAGTTTGTAGAGAAAGATGAAGGCCAGGATTAATAGCGCAGAACACAGGCCGCGACGACTGATGAACTCATGGAAAGGTTCCAGCACGGCTTGCCGCAGGGTTGTTGGCGTCGTCTGCGCTTGCAGCGGTTCTTTGACCAGCAGCGTCATCAAGAGGCCCGGCAGCATGAACAAGGCTGTAATGAGGAACACCGAACTCCAGGGTAGATAGTCGGCCAAAATAAGCGACAGTGACCCTGGCACCAGACCGGCGATCTTGTAGGCGTTGACGTGGATGGCGCTGCCCATGCCAAGCTCGATATCGGGCAGCAGTTCGCGGCGGTAGGCATCAAGCACGACATCCTGCGTGGCGCTGAAAAAGGCGATCGTGCCGGCCAGCCAGGCAATGGTCCACAGGTCGAGGGTGGGGTGGAGCCAACCAAAGCCTGGAATGGAGCACAGCAGGGCCAGTTGTGAAATCAGCATCCAGCCGCGACGGCGCCCCAGCGGCGGACTGTAACGGTCGAGCAGCGGTGCCCATAGGAATTTCCAGGTGAATGGCAGCTGAATTAGCGCAAACAGGCCGATGGATTTGAGGTCAACGTGTTCTGACCGCAACCATGCTGGCAGCAGGCTGATCAGGATGTAAAGGGGCAACCCGGAGGAGAAGCCGGTGAAGATGCAGATCAGCATGCGCCGGTTGAGGAGGGCTGATTTCCAGTGGTTATGCGTCATGGGCGATACCTTACCCGAAAATTGGCATGCTGTGACACAATGCCGTCATGCCTGAATTATCTGTATTTGCTGCCTTTCTGGTTGGCCTGCTCGGTGGGGGTCATTGCGTCGGCATGTGTGGCGGCATCGTCGGTGCCGTCACCCTGACGCTGCCGGGGCAGCGGCCCAGGATTTCTTTTCTGCTGGCCTACAATGGTGGCCGCATCGCCAGTTATGCGGCGGCTGGCGTACTGGCAGGTCTGATCGGTGCTTCGGGATTTTTTCTGCAGCATGTGTTGCCGGTGGAGAAACTGCTGTACGGACTGGCAAACTTGATGCTGGTGGTGCTTGGATTGTACCTGGCCGGTCTGTGGCAGGGCGTGCTGCAGCTGGAGCGCGTGGGCGGCGTGCTGTGGCAGCGGCTGCAGCCACTGTCGAGGAGATTGCTGCCGCTGCGCTCCATACCGCAGGCGTTCGCGCTCGGCCTGGTATGGGGCTGGCTGCCATGCGGGCTGGTGTATTCCGTGCTGGTCGCCGCCCTGGCGACGGCTAGTGGCGTGCAGGGTGGCTTGCTGATGCTGGCGTTTGGTCTCGGTACCCTGCCGACCCTGCTGACTATGGGATTGACAGCCGTGCACCTGAAGGTTTGGCTGCAGCAGCTATGGGTGCGCAGAATCAGTGGAGGCCTGGTGCTGGGGTTTGGGCTGGTCGGGCTGTCACGGTTATTCTGATAACAGGTTAAAAGTTTAGAGTGCCCCATCAGGGCTAATAATAGGGCTTAAGCGTGGCCGCAGCGATAGATCGCCAGGCTGCCCAGGAGATTTGGCAGCAAATGGATGGTTTTGCCTTCCGTGATGACCAGTCGTTCCCTGACGGTGACGTGGTGCGTGCGGCAGTAGTTGTCGAAATCGCTGATGGTGCACAGGTGCACGTTGGGCGTGTCGTACCACTGGTAGGGCAGATTCTTGGAAACCGGCATGTTGCCCAGGATCAGTTGCAGGCGGTGGCGCCAGAAGCCGAAGTTGGGAAAGGTGACGATGGCCTCCTTGCCGACCCGCAGCATTTCCTGCACGATGCGATCCGTGTTGTACATGGCTTGCAGCGTCTGCGACAGGATAACGACATCAAAGGATTGCGCTTCAAAGCCGGCCAGGCCTTCTTCCAGGTTCATCTGGATCAGGTTGATGCCGTTTCTGACGCAGGCCAGTACATTGGCGTCGTCTTTTTCAATACCGTAGCCACGGACATCCCGCGCATCGCGCAAATATCCTAGCAGACTGCCATCACCGCAGCCGAGATCGAGCACTTTGGCGCCTGGTTTGATCCATTGCGCGATTGCGGCGAAGTCGCGGCGCAGGGCGGCGGCTTCGGAGAAATGGACATGAGCGGGAGCAGGGACTGGGGTCATGCCGCATTCTCCAGATAGGCACGCACGATGGCGTGGTAGTGTGGATCCTCCATCAGAAAGGCGTCATGGCCGTGTGCTGCGGTGAGCTCGGCGTAGGTGACGTCACGTTCGTTATCCAGCAGAGCTTTTACGATCTCGCGTGAACGTGCCGGCGAGAAGCGCCAGTCACTGGTGAAAGAGATGACCAGGAAATTAGCGCGAGCCTGGGCCAGTGCCGCACTCAGATTGCCGTCGAACGCGGTCGCCGGGTCGTAATAATCCAGTGCACGGGTCATGCGCAGATAAGTGTTGGCGTCGAATTCGCCGGCGAACTTGTCGCCTTGGTAGCGCAAATAGGATTCCATTTCGAATTCGACATCAAAGCTGTACTTGATTTCGCCGGAGCGCAACTTGCGGCCGAACTTGGCGCCCATGGCATCGTCGGACAGGTAAGTGATGTGGCCGAGCATGCGCGCGATGCGCAGTCCCCGGCGAGGCACCACGCCATGTTCATAATAGTCGCCGTTGTGGAATTCCGGGTCGGTGATGATAGCCTGGCGAGCTACTTCGTTGAACGCCATGTTCTGCGCTGTCAGGTTGGGAGCCGCAGCGATAACCAGAGCATTCCTGACGCGGTCGGGATAGGTGAGCGTCCACTGCAGTGCTTGCATCCCGCCCAGGCTGCCGCCGACGACGGCAGCAAGGCTGTGGATGCCGAGTTTGCTGGCCAGTTGCGCTTGAGTTTTTACCCAGTCTTCTACCGTCACCAAAGGGAAGTTGGAACCCCAGGGCTTGCCGGTTTCGGGGTTGGTTGAGGAGGGTCCCGTCGAGCCATGGCAACCGCCAAGGTTGTTGACGCCAATGACGAAATACTTGTTGGTATCGAGCGGCTTGCCGGGGCCGATCATGTTGTCCCACCAGCCGGCGTGGGTGTCAGACTCGTGGTGCCGGCCGGCGACATGATGGGTGCCGGACAGGGCATGGCAGACCAGGATGGCATTGGATTTTTCGGCATCGAGCGTGCCGTAGGTCTCGTAGACCAAGTCCCAGGCAGGCAGAGTCGCGCCGGACTTAAGGGTCAGTGGTTCGCTGAAGTGGGCTGATTGTGGTGCGACAATGCCGACAGATAAAATTTCACGCATCTAAGGATTATACTACGCAGCATGCAGAAACTATCCAACATCAGTGCCTATCTGGGCGTCTTCCCGCAACTGGGCCGCGACGTTTACATCGACCAATCCGCCCGCATCATGGGCGATGTAACGCTGGGCGACGATGTCTCGATATGGCCGGGTGTGGTGATTCGTGGTGACGTCAACAGCATCAGCATCGGGACGGGCAGCAATGTGCAGGATCTGTCGGTGTTGCATGTCAGTCACAAATCAAGCCGGGATCCGGGTGGAGCGCCCCTCGTGGTCGGTAGCCGGGTTACCATCGGTCATCGGGTGATACTGCATGGATGCAGTATCGGCGACGAATGCCTGATCGGCATGGGTGCCATCATCATGGATAAGGTGATTGTCGAGCCGCGGGTGATGGTGGGGGCCGGGGCGCTGGTTCCGGAGGGGAAGACGCTGGAAAGTGGCTACCTTTACCTCGGCAGCCCGGCGCGACGGGTGCGAGTGCTCAGCGAGCAGGAACTGGCGCATTTTTCCTATTCCGCGCAGCATTACATTCTTTTGAAAAACAATCACATGGCCGGCGTCCCCGAAACTGATCGGGTATAATTAGAGATTGTTTGAAAATTGAAGGAATCTCCATGCGCATGGAAGTCCATGTCCACGGCTACCTCGAACTGGTCGAGGGGGTTAGCCAGCATCAGGTAGAAGGCGCACTGCGTCCGCTGCTGCAGTATCTCGATGTCGAGCAACTCGACGAACTGCAAAGCCTGGAGCCGGAACAGCCCGGGTTCATATTCAGTGACCGCAACTACACGCTGGAAATGTGCTGCACTCTGGAAGTCGGTCGCAACTTTACCCATTCACTGGAAGAAGCCATGCTGGCACTCGGTCGTCTGGTGGAAACGGCCACCGCCATCGAGGTGATCAGCTATCACGAAGACGGTCGCGATGAAACGCAGCTGATGTTCGTTGGCGCTACGCCGGAAGCTATTCTGGATGCCCAGCGTCGCCACATGCTGGAAGACGTGACGGCCTTGCTGGCGCGTCATTTTGGGCCTGCGGCGGTGGATGAGGTGCTGAAACTGGTGAGCGAACTGTTTCAGCGTGAGCAGAAAATTGTTGAGCAGTCCGCGTTGGTTGAAGACGCGACTTCCATCCTGCAAATGCCGGAGCCTTCGGGCCGGCATCGCCTGCATTAATTACATTCCGGCAGTTCTCGCCAGTTGGTGGTGTAGCCCGGGCTTTTGTTGCCCTGCTTCATGTTCCAGGGTTGCTGGACGCCTTCGATAGCCAGTCTCAGGGTCTCTCGACCCATGTCACGGTTGATTTGATCCAGCACGCGCATGAGCCTGGCCGATTTCTGGTCGCCGTCCGGCGCAGCAAACAGATCCGCCTGCATGCCTTGTCGCGGTGTCAGTTCAGACAACATGACCCCTGCCTTCTGATAGCGACAGCCGGTCTTGAAGATGCGCGCCAGTCCCCATAATGCCATTCTGACCAGACGGCGAGTGTCGTCAGTCGGCGGCGACAACGGAATCGTCATGCTGTTGCTGTACGGCGAGTCTCCGTGCGGGTTGGTCTGAATATAAACATGCACCGAGCCGGCGCAGGAGTCCTGATGTCGCAGTCGTTCGGCGGCACGGCTCATGTAGCGCGTGACCGCCTGTTGCAGGCTGGCCAAGTCCGAGACCGTCACGCCAAATGACCTGGACGACTGGATTTGCCGCCGGGGTGTCGCCATTTCTTCCAGTTCGAGGCAGACCTGGCCGTTCAATTCGTGTACGGTTTTCTCCAGCGTGACGCTGAACTGACGGCGCATGATGGCTGGGTTCGCCCGCTTCAGGTCGAGCACACTATGAATGCCAAGCTCACCCAGTCGGGGGGCCATGCGCGGGCCGATGCCCCAAATCTGCTCTACCTCGATCTGGCTGAACCAGGCGTCCCTCTTTCCTTCCATCATCGCATTGAGGTTGCAGACCCCGTCAAACGACGCATTCTTCTTGGCGATGTGATTGGCGAGCTTGGCCAGTGTCTTGGTTGAACCGATGCCGACGCACACCGGCAGTCCGGTCCATTGGCGTATGGTGTGCCTGATGTGCTGGCTGTAGTCGGTCAGATTGCGCCGTTCGAATCCGGTCAGATCGAGGAAGCTCTCGTCGATGGAATAGACTTCACGGTGCGAACTGAACATGGACAGTATCGTCATCACGCGGTTGCTCATGTCGGCATACAAGGCATAGTTGGAAGAAAAGGCGATGATGCCATGTTGTCGGGCCAACTCCTTGAGCTGGAACCAGGGCGTGCCCATGCGGACCCCAAGTGCCTTGACTTCATTGCTGCGGGCCACGGCGCAGCCGTCGTTATTGGACAGTACCACCACCGGCTTGCCTGCCAGCCTCGGGTTGAATATCCGTTCGCAACTGACATAAAAATTGTTGCAGTCGACCAGCGCGATGGCGCGCTTCATCTGAATTTGCGCATGGAGCCGGTTACCACGCCGTACACCTCGAAGCTCTGGCCGGCCCGAATCTCGATCACCGGGTAATGGTCATTGGCTGGTATCAGCCGTGGCCCTTGCTTTGAGCGGCCCAGGGTCTTGACGGTGAATTCGCCTTCGAGAATGGCCAGTACGATGTCGCCGACCCTGGCCTCGATCGATCGATCGATCACCAGCACGTCATTCTCGAAAATGCCGGCGTCTATCATGGAGTCGCCCTTTACGCGCACGAAGAAGGTGGCGCTGTCGTTTTTCACCAGATAGTCGCTGGGACTGAGGCGCTTCTCTACATGATCGTCTGCAGGGGAAGGGAAGCCGGCGACCACCCGGGTGGTGTAGAGCGGAAGTGCGATGTGGCGGTTGTCGGGTGCCAGGCACGAGAGTTCGAGAACATTGTCTTGCGCGGCATGTTGGCGTTTCTGCTTGAGGGCGATCAGAAAATCGCGCACCGTGCCGGCCTGGCTGTGTGGTACGCGCATGACTGTGCTGGGTTCGGCCTGTCCGGTGCCAGGTTTACGCCCGGCGCCCGGTCGTTTGCCACCATGGGTCTTGAAGCTGTCGTTCATCGCACACCTTGATTTCGTAACATTTAATCAAGTGTACGGCGGCAGGATCAAAAACTCAAACGCTATCTTGCCAGGATCAAGTGAACGCGATCCTGAGTTTTCAGTCCCCGGTCCCTGGCGAACAGCTTTTGTCCGCCGCGCCCTCTGGCAGGAGTGCATAGGGAAGATCACTGATCCGGTATTTGCCGACCAGCACCGCCTCGCTCAGCATGGATAAGGTCTGGCGTGTCAACAAGTCGATGATTTCAATCTTGATTGGTTTCCACTCCGCATGCATGGGGCAGGCGGTTTCATCGCTACAGACCTTCAGGCCCAGCAGGCAGTCCTTGGTGAAATCCTGACCTTCTGTAATCTGCAGAATGCGCATCAAGTCGATTTTTTCCGGGCTCTCGCGCAGGCAAAAACCACCGAGCCGACCGCGATAGGAGGTCACGAGTCCTCCCTTGCACAGCGTCTGCATTATTTTGGCGAGGTAGGCGGCAGGTACCTGCAGCTTTTCGGCGACCTCTCGGCTCAGAATGGGTGTGCCCATCGGCTGCGTTGCGATGTAGATCATTGACTGGATTGCGTACTGGCTTGTTCTTGAAATAAGCATGCTGACCTCGTCAGGAATAAAGGGGGGAGGATATAGAACCTCAATACCTTCTTATCCTAGCATTATGCATGTTGTTTACAATTTTTGGGAAAACAGATGTGCTGGAGGTGGGCAGGCTGTTGCTAATGTCACCAACCGAGAGCTTGGTTGCGTCACGGTTTTTGGCCCAGCGTGACCCGTTGTATGCCCGCGAGGTCTGTTGCGTGGCGGATTTTTTCAAATCCCTCAGCCTGCAGCAAGTTAGCCACGGTTGGTGCCTGATCGTAGCCATGCTCCAGCAGCAGCCAGCCTTTTGTTGCCAGGTAAGCGGGCGCCTGTGCCACGATGCTGCGAATGTCATTCAGCCCGTCCGTGCCCGAGGCCAGTGCACACAGGGGCTCGAAGCGCAGGTCGCCCAATTTCAGGTGCGGATCGGCGGCCGCGATATAGGGCGGGTTGCTAACCATGACATCGAAGGTCAGGCTTTTCAGTGCGCCGAACCAGTCGCTTTGCAGCAGTTGCAGATTGTCGGCGCCGAGTCGTTCGGCATTGCCGCGTGCTACTTCAATGGCGGCGCTTGAATAATCGATGGCCGTCACCTTGGACTGAGGGCGGTGCAGGGCCAGGCTGATGGCAATCGCCCCGCTGCCGGTGCCAAGATCGAGTATGGCGCACGGCAGGTGAAGAGGGATGTGCTGTAATGCCGCATCCACCAGGGTTTCGGTGTCCGCCCGCGGAATGAGCACGTCTGGCGTTACCGCGAGATCGAGCCCATAGAATTCGCGCCGGCTCAGGATATAGGCGATGGGTTCGCCCTGCAGGCGGCGTTGCAACAGTTCGTTAAACCAGCCTCTCTGCTCATGTGTGAGCGCTTGCTGTTGATGCAGGATGATCCAGGCTCGGGACACGCCGTCCAGGACATGGCGCAGCAAGGCTTGCGACTCGATGCGTGCCTCGTTCATGGGAAGGGCAAGTTCAGCGGACAGTTGTTGACTGGCCTGTACCAGTAGCGCCGAGATGCTCATGGCGTGCGCCAGACAGGCTCCCTATCGCCGGGTGCGGCCATGGTCAGAAAGTCTGTTGTTTCATCATAGGCCCCAGAATTTTTTGCTTCTATGTGGTTCAGAGCGATTCATCGCCGAGGGCCGCCAGCAGTTCGGCTTGATGTTCAGCCACCAATGCATTGATCAGTTCGTCCAGATCGCCCTGCATCATGGTTTCGATCTTATACAGGGTGAGGTTGATGCGATGGTCGGTGATGCGGCCTTGCGGAAAATTGTAGGTGCGGATGCGCTCGGAGCGATCGCCACTGCCGACCAGACTTTTGCGGGTGGCGGCTTCCTTCGATTGCTGCGCACGCACCTGGGTGTCCTTGATGCGCGCAGCCAGGACAGACATGGCCTGCGCCTTGTTGCGATGCTGCGAGCGGTCATCCTGGCACTCGACCACGATGCCGGTGGGCAGGTGGGTAATGCGTACTGCGGAATCGGTCTTGTTGATGTGCTGGCCGCCGGCGCCACTGGCGCGATAAGTGTCGATGCGCAGATCTGCCGGATTGATGTCAACATCCATGATTTCATCGACTTCCGGCATGATGGCGACGGTGCAGGCCGAGGTATGGATGCGTCCCTGGGTTTCGGTTTCCGGCACGCGTTGGACGCGGTGACCGCCAGACTCGAATTTCAGTTTCGAGTAGGCGCCAAAGCCATCGACCTTGGCGATGATTTCGCGATAGCCGCCTAGTTCGGAATCGTTGGCGGAGACCACCTCAACCTTCCAGCGTTGGCGCTCGGCGTAACGGCTGTACATGCGGAACAGGTCGCCGGCGAACAGGGCGGATTCGTCGCCGCCGGTGCCGGCCCGGATTTCCAGGAAGATGCTGCGCTCGTCATTGGGGTCCTTCGGTAGCAATAGTTTCTGCAGTTCCAGCGCCGTGGTTTCCAGTTTCTCGCGTCCCGCCTTGATTTCTTCTTCCATGAAATCGCGCATGTCGGGGTCAGTGGCCATCTCCTCGGCATCCCGGATGTCGGTCTCGACCTGCTTGTAGGCCAGATATTGTTCGACGATGGGGCCAAGTTCGGCGTGCTCGCGCGACAACTTGCGGTAGTTGTCCATGCTGGCGGTAGCATCCTCGCTTGACAGCAGCAGATTCAGCTCTTCCAGGCGGTTGCACAAATGCGCCAGTTTTTTTTGTATGGAGGGTTTCATAGAATCTGATAGAGCTGGCGCATCAGTGCCTCAAGCGCTGCGCGGTCATCCCCGGTGGTGGTATTGAGGGCATGACTGGGCGCATGCAGGAATTTGTTGGTGAGGGCGTGTCCCAATTGTTCCAGTACCTGCTGCGGGTCTTCGCCACGGCTCAGCAGTTTGAGCGCTTTTTCCATCTCGTGGCGGCGCGTGCGTTCGGCCTGGTCGCGCAGCGCACGTATGGTGGGCACGGTTTCACGCGATTGCAGCCAGTGCATGAAATGACCGACACGCACATCGATGATGATTTCGGCCTCCACCGCAGCCAGCTGGCGATTGCCCATGCCTTCCTGCACGATTTCGGCGAGGTCATCCACGCTGTAGAGGAACACGTCGTCGAGATCGGCCACTTCCAGTTCCACGTCGCGCGGCACGGCCAGATCCACCATGAATATGGGTTTATGTTTGCGTGTCTTGATTGCCCGTTCCACCATCCCCAGGCCCACGATGGGCAACTGGCTGGCAGTGCAGGTGATGACGATATCGAACTGGTGCAGGTGTTCCGGTAATTCTGCCAGCATGATGGCATTGCCGCCCAGGCGTGAGGCCAGTGCTACGCCGCGTTCCAGGGTGCGATTGGCGACGGTGATTATGGCCGGTTGCTGCGCCGCAAAGTGCTCGGCGCAAAGCTCAATCATCTCGCCAGCGCCGATGAACAACACCTTGAGAGGTTTCAAGTCACCGAAGATGCGTTGCGCCAGCTTGACCGAGGCCGCCGCCATGGAAACGGAACTGGCGCCGATATCGGTGGTGGTACGCACTTCCTTGGCTACGGCAAAGGTGTTCTGGAACAGCTTGTGTAGCAAGGTGCCAAGCGTGCCGGCGTGTTCAGCGACTTTTACCGCTTGCTTCATTTGGCCCAGGATCTGCGGCTCACCCAGCACCATGGAGTCGAGGCCGGAAGCGACGCGGAAGGCATGTTTCACTGCCTCATTGTTATTCAGCGCGTAGGTGTATGGCTGGATCGAGGATAGTTGCAGGCGGTGATATTGTGCCAGCCAGTCCAATGCTGCCTGCGGCTGATCGGTGTTGCAGTAAAGCTCGGTACGGTTGCAGGTGGAGAGGATGGCTGCCTCTTTTACCGGATGGTGCGCAACCAAGTCGCGCAGCGCCTGCCCCAAACTCTCGCTCTGAAAAGCGACGTGTTCGCGGATGGAGAGGGGGGCGGTGGTATGGTTAACGCCGAGGGCAAACAGATGCATGCCGCAATTTTCCGTTATCGCGCGGGCATAAGCAACAATTTCAGGCTGTTAGAGTGTTTATTGGCGACTGATTACGGTTAAAATGACGTTTTTGCGTTTTTCCATGGAGCCATTATGAGCCAGCAGTTCCGTATCGCCCCAAGTATTCTGTCCGCCGACTTTGCCAAGCTGGGTCAGGAAATTACCGATGTTCTCGCCTCCGGTGCCGATATCGTGCACTTCGATGTGATGGATAACCATTATGTGCCTAATTTGACTATCGGCCCCCTGGTGTGCAGCGCGATTCGCCCGCTCACTGACGCCATCATCGACGTGCACCTGATGGTGAAGCCGGTCGATCGCATCATTCCTGATTTTGCCAAGGCTGGCGCCAATATCATTACCTTTCACCCGGAAGGCTCCGAACACATCGACCGTTCCTTGGCGCTGATCAAGGAAAATGGCTGCAAGGCCGGTCTGGTATTTAACCCGGGCACGCCGCTGGATTATCTGGATCATGTCATGGACAAGATCGACATGGTGCTCCTGATGTCGGTGAATCCTGGTTTTGGTGGTCAGAAATTCATCCCGGAAGCGCTGAATAAACTCAGGTTGGCGCGCGCCAGGATCGATGCCTATCGTGACAAGACGGGACGCGAGATCTGGCTGGAAATCGACGGTGGCGTGAATGTGGCCAATATTGCCGAGATTGCCCGTGCCGGTGCCGATACTTTTGTCGCCGGTTCTGCCTTGTTCGGTGCGCCACAAGCCACTGACCCCAACCGATACAACACCATCGTCGCTGCCCTGCGCGCTGAACTGGCCAAGGTCTGATTCCCGTGCGACTCTCTCTCCTGATCCTTGTTTTGTTGCTCGCCGGTTGCGACAAACTGACTGGCGCTGCCGACCAGAAAATGGCCGATGCCGAAGCCATTGGTTTCGCCTGTCGAGTATCCGGCAAGGTGCCGGAGGATTGCATGAAGGAGAACGAGGCGCAAAGCCCGTCATCATTGCTTGATGGCTGGAAATCGGCAGATGAGGATATCAAGGCGGGTAAGCTTAACCCCAACTTGAGTGCCGCCGCAGCCAAGGCTGAAGCGGATAAACCAGTGGACGAGAAAAAAGACGGGGAAGCTATCGATGCCAAGAAAGACGCGGCCAAGAAAGATGCGCTCCCAGCAGATGCCCCCAAAGACAAGGCAAAGCATTGATCATGTCTAAACTGGATATGCCATTAGCGGTGCAGGCCGTCGTGATTGACCTCGATGGTACCTTGCTTAACACGGCGCCCGACTTGGCAGAGGCGGCCAACCGCATGCTGGCTGAAATGGAACGGCCGCAGGTGGACATGGCCGTTGTCATGACCTATATCGGCAACGGCGTCGATCGCCTGATCAAGCGCGTGCTGACTGGTGAAATGTTTGCGGAACCGGCTGCCGAACTGTTCGCACTGGCCCGCCCGCTTTACGAGCGCCACTATGCCGAGGTCGTTAGCCTGTACAGCCGGCCCTATCCGGGGGTGGTGGAAGGGCTGGAAGTGCTGAAGGCCTCGGGTTACCGTCTGGCCTGCATCACCAACAAGGCGGAGAAATTTACCCTGCCACTGTTGCGTGACACCGGCCTCAGAGATTATTTCGAGCTGATACTGTCCGGCGACTCGCTGCCCAGAACCAAGCCGGATCCATTGCCGCTGCTCTTTGCCTGCGAGCAGTTCGGCGTGCGGCCGGATCAAATGTTGTTGATCGGTGATTCGCAGAATGACGCACAAGCGGCGCGTGCGGCCGGATGCCATATTTTTTGCGTGCCTTATGGCTATAACCACGGCGAGCCGGTGGAAAAACTGGATCTCGATCGGGTGGTGGAAAGCGTATTTGAGGCCAGTCAACTGATCGTGAAAGCATGACGTCAATATCCTTCAATCTGTTAACAGTCGGTTGGCGATGGTGGCCGTGAGCTAAGCATGCGCCCGGCGCTTGGAAAAGCGCGCCGATGACAAGACCAGATTTGGAGATTTTCATGTTGCACCGTCTGACCGAACAAGAATTCAATCGATTAGCCAGCGAAGGTTACAACCGCATTCCGCTGGTAGCCGAGATCTATGCCGATCTCGACACCCCGCTCTCGCTTTACCTGAAGCTTGCCAATCGCCCTTATTCCTATCTGCTGGAGTCGGTGCAGGGTGGCGAGCGCTTCGGGCGCTATTCCTTCATTGGCCTGCCGGCGAGGACACGTATCCTTGCCCGTGGTCGCAATATTCAAGTGATCCGTGACGGCGGGGTGGTCGAGTCCGTCCTTGACACTGACCCGCTGGATTTCGTGCAGGCATTTCAGGCGCGTTTCAAACCGGCGCCACTCTCCGGCCTGCCGCGTTATACCGGCGGCCTCGCCGGCTATTTTGGCTATGAAACCGTGCGCCATATCGAGCGTCGCTTGGCGGGTGTACAAAAGCCCGATGTGGTCGGCACACCGGATATCCAGTTGTTGCTGACCGAAGAATTGGCAGTGGTGGATAACCTGGCTTCCAAACTCAGCTTCATCGTCTATGCCGATCCGGCACAAGCCAATGCCTATGCGACGGCACAGGCACGCCTCGATGCCCTGATCGGCAGCTTGCGCGAACCCGCACAGCTTGCCGTTGCCCCTGCCATGGCACCGGTAACAGCCGTTTCGGAGTTTGGCGAGGCCGGCTTCAAGGCTGCAGTGGAGCAGGCACGACGCTATATATTCAATGGCGATATCATGCAGGTGGTGCTCTCCCAGCGCATGTCGCAGCCGTTTGCGGCCTCCCCGTTGTCCTTGTACCGGGCGTTACGCAGTCTCAATCCTTCGCCTTACATGTTCTATTACGACATGGATGATCATCATATCGTCGGTTCTTCACCCGAGATCCTGGTGCGGCTCGAAGGCGATATCGTCACCGCCCGTCCTATCGCAGGTACCCGCCCCAGGGGCCAGACGCGCGAACAGGATGTGGCATTGGCGGAGGAGTTGCTGGCCGACCCCAAGGAGTGTGCTGAGCACGTGCAACTGATGGATCTCGGTCGCAATGATGTTGGCCGCGTGGCGCAAACCGGCAGCGTGCACGTCACCGATAACATGGTGATCGAGCGCTATTCTCATGTGATGCATATCGTGTCCAGCGTTGAAGGCCGGCTGAAGCCCGGCATGGATGCCATCGACGTGCTCCGGGCCACCTTTCCTGCCGGCACGGTGAGTGGGGCGCCCAAGGTACGGGCGATGGAAATCATCGACGAACTGGAGCCTTCCAAGCGCGGTATTTATGCCGGTGCGGTTGGCTACCTTGGGTTCAATGGTGACATGGATGTGGCGATCGCGATTCGAACCGCAGTTATCAAGGACCAGATGCTTTATGTGCAGGCTGGTGCCGGTATCGTGGCCGATTCGGTGCCCGATAACGAATGGACGGAAACGCTGAACAAGGCGCGGGCCGTGTTGCGGGCCGCAGAATTAGCGCTAGCCGGGCTGGATAACGCTTAAGATGCCTCTACGCCCTGCGACCGCCGGGATGGATGCCCTGCATGCTGAACAGGTGCGGCAACTCTATTCCGGCATGCCGGTCTCGCTTGCTACCACCGCATTGCTGGCAATGCTGCTGGCCTATGTGCAGTCACCGGCTGTCGGCGCGATAGCGGCAACAACCTGGCTGGTCCTGATTCAGCTTTCCATTCTTGGGCGAGCCCGTTTGTACCTGTCCTGGCGCCGGCTGCCACAGGGAGCGACGCCTAAGGGCTGGCTGCAACGCTTCCGGTTCGGGGCATTTATTACCGGCATCCTGTGGGGAGTGTCAGCCTGGTTATTATTCCCGCCACATAATCCCGCACATCAGGCGACCCTGGCATTTGCCCTGGCCGGGGTGACGGCGGCTGCGATGGTGACCTATTCCATGGATATGGTCAGTGCCCTCGGCTACATTACGCCCTTGTTGTTGCCTCTGATGCTACGGCTGTTTGCCGAAAGCAGTGACGCCGGGTTGACCATGTCGGCCATGACTCTGCTGTTCTTATTGTTCCTCATTACGATGGTAAGACGGCAGCACGTCTTCCTGCTCGAAAATGTATCCCTGCGTCTGCAGGCCGACACCGGCCGGACCTCATTGATGCAGAAAGATGCGGCGCTGAATCTGCTCACGGAGCGATTGACCGCGCTGATCGAGGCCATCCCCGATGCGATTTTTTTCAAGGATGGTAACGGTCGCTGGCTGATTACTAATGAAATGGCCAAGAACCTGTTTCGGCTGCATGGATTTGACTGGCGTGGCAAGACCGAAATGGAGCTGGCACAGGCCCGGCCGGAGTTTCGCAGTGTACATGAGGCCTGCATGATTGAGGATGAAAAGGCCTGGAAGGCGGAAAAGTTAACCCTGTCATCAGAGCAGGCATTAGATGAAAACGGTGTCTTGCACGATTTTGAAGTGCGTAAGATGCCGTTGTTCGATAGCGCCGGGGCGCGCCGCGCGCTGGTGGTCATCGGTCGTGACGTGACGGAACGACGGGCGGCGGAGAGAGAACTGCGCATTGCAGCAGCGGCCTTTGAAGTGCAGGAAGGGGTGTTCGTGCTGGACGCCAGCGAGCATATCCTGCGCGTCAACAGCGCATTTACCCGCTTGACAGGGTATGGCAGCGATGAGGTGATTGGAAAAACGCTGGAGTTTCTGCAGTCGAAACACCATGATTCCCTGTTTTATCAGCAAATGCAGGAGAAGGTACAGAGCGAAGGCGTATGGCAGGGCGAAGTCTGGCAGCAGTGCAAGGATGGCAGCCCGTATCCGCACTGGCTGACGATCTCCACTATCAAGGGCACGGATGGTGTGGCTACGCATTATATCGGCACATTTTCCGATATCAGCCAGTTCAAGGAGGCTGAGGCTGCTATTCATACCCTGGCCTATTTCGACCAACTCACCAGTCTGCCCAATCGCCGCTTGCTGCTGGATCGTCTGCAGCAAGCATTGGCATCGTCCATGCGGCGCCAGCATCATGGCGCGGTACTTTTCATTGATCTCGATAATTTCAAGACGCTTAATGATACGCGCGGTCATGCGGTCGGCGATTTGTTGCTGGTTGAGGTGGCGCAGCGCCTGAGCGCTTGCGTGCGAGCGGAAGATACGGTTGCGCGCCTGGGTGGGGACGAGTTTGTCGTCATCCTGGAGGGTTTGAGCGAGCAGGCCGAGCAAGCGGCGACCTATGCCGAGGTGGTGGGGGAGAAGGTGCTGGATGCATTGAACCAGCCCTATTTGTTGCGTGGTTTTGAGCACCATAGCACGCCCAGTATTGGCGTCAGCCTGTTTCTGGGGGAGCAGGAGGCGGTGGAAGACCTGCTCAAGCATGCCGATGCCGCCATGTATCAGGCCAAGCAGTCCGGGCGCAACGCCATCCGTTTTTTCGATCCGGTGATGCAGGTTGCCCTTGAGACCCGCATCCAGATTGAGCATGACCTGCGTCAGTGTCTGCCTCAGCAGCAACTGCTGCTGTATTACCAGATTCAGGTTGACCAGCATCGGAAAATTACCGGGGCCGAGGTGTTGTTGCGCTGGCTGCACCCGCAACGTGGCATGGTATCGCCGGTGCAGTTCATCCCGGTAGCCGAGGATAGCGGTTTGATCGTTGCCATCGGTTTCTGGGTGTTAGAGACCGCTTGCACGCAACTGAAGCGCTGGGAGCAACATGAATTTGGCAAGAAGTTGGAGTTGGCGGTGAATGTCAGTGCGCGCCAGTTTCGGCAGAGGGATTTCGCCCAGCAAGTGCAGCAGGTGTTGCAACAGACCGGGGCCAATCCGCGACTGCTAAAGCTCGAGTTGACGGAAAGCCTGGTGCTGGACAATGTTGGCGACACCATAGAAAAAATGCACGAGATCAAGGCATTGGGTGTCAGGTTCTCGATGGATGATTTCGGCACTGGCCAGTCGTCGCTGGGCCAACTGAAGCGTTTGCCGCTCGATCAGCTCAAGATCGACCAGAGTTTCGTGCGGGACATTGCCAGCGATCCAAACGACGCGGCCATTGTGCAGACCATCATCGCCATGACAGGCGCTCTTGGACTGGAAGTCATTGCCGAGGGTGTGGAAACGGAGACGCAACTGGAATTTCTGAAATTGCATGGCTGTATGCAATTTCAGGGCTATCTTTTCGGGCGTCCGGTACCACTGGACGCGTTCGAAGAAATGCTTGCCATCGCCTGATATTCGATCAACCCTTCCGTTTGCCACCATTTCCGAGGAAAATACGGATTAAATCAATCAGGTCTCAATATGAAAAATCTAAACAGCTATAACTTCGATCAACTTCTGGCCTGTGGACGCGGTGAAGTGTTCGGTGCGGGCAATGCGCAACTGCCATTGCCACCGATGCTGATGTTCGATCGCATCGTGTCGATTACTAGCGACGGCGGCAAATACGGTAACGGACAAATTATCGCCGAACTCGATGTGCGGCCGGATTTATGGTTTTTCGGCTGTCATTTCGAGGGGGATCCCGTGATGCCTGGTTGCTTGGGTCTGGATGCCATGTGGCAACTGCTTGGATTTTTCCTTGGCTGGAGTGGTGGCCCGGGGCGAGGGCGTGCGCTGGGGGCAGGGGATGTCAAGTTTACCGGCCAGGTGTTACCAACAGCCAAGCTGGTGCGCTATACCATCGACATCAAGCGCCTGATCATGCGTAAGTTGGTGATGGGCATCGCTGATGCCCGCATGGAAGTGGACGGTCGCGAGATTTACGTGGCCAACGATCTTCGGGTCGGTCTGTTTACCCGCACGGACAATTTCTAGGAGGAGGCGTTTATGCGTCGCGTCGTCGTTACCGGGTTCGGTATCGTGTCTAGCCTGGGCAACAACAAGGCCGAAGTTCTCGACAGTCTGCGTGCCGGTCGCTCGGGGATTACCTTTCAGCAGGAATATGCCGATCAGGGCCTGCGCTCTCAGGTTGCCGGTTCCATTAAACTCAACGTGCAGGAGTTGATTGACCGCAAGTTGATGCGCTTCATGGCCAAGGGCCATGCCTATGCCTGGCTCGCTCTACAGGAGGCAATTCTTGATGCAGGGCTGCCGCCCGATCTGGTTTCCAACGTGCGCACCGGCCTGATCGTCGGTGCAGGTGGGGCCTCACATGAAAGCATTCTGGAAGGCATAGACACGTTGCGCGAAAAAGGCGTGCGCCGTGTCGGCCCTTACATGGTGACCAAGGCCATGGCCAGCGGCGTTTCCGCTTGTCTCGCTACCGGCGCGAAAATAAAGGGCGTGAACTATTCCATCAGTTCTGCCTGCGCGACCAGTGCGCACTGCATTGGCAACGGCGTGGAACAGATCCAGATGGGCAAGCAGGATATCGTGTTCGCCGGCGGTGCCGAGGAGGAGCACTGGACCCTGTCCTTCATGTTCGATGCCATGGGGGCACTTTCAAGCAAGTACAACGATACGCCGGAAAAAGCCTCGCGTACTTACGATGCCGATCGTGACGGCTTCGTCATCTCCGGCGGTGGCGGCATTCTGGTGCTGGAAGAGTATGAACACGCGTGTGCTCGTGGCGCCAGGATTTACGCGGAAGTGGTCGGCTACGGCGCCACCTCCGATGGTTACGACATGGTGGCGCCAAGCGGAGAAGGTGCCACGCGCTGCATGCAGATGGCATTGGCTGGCGTGGACGGTCCGGTCGACTACATCAATACTCATGGCACCAGTACGCCGGTCGGCGATGCCAAGGAACTGGAGGCGATTCGCGCCGTATTCGGCAATGATGGCCCCGCCATCGCCTCAACCAAGTCACTGTCCGGTCATGCGCTGGGAGCGGCTGGCGTCAATGAAGCGGTCTATACCTTGTTGATGATGGAGCACAATTTTATTGCTGCTTCCGCCAACATTGAAACGCTGGATCCGGTAGCGACAGGCCTCAATATCGTGCGAACTCCCATCGCCCACGCCAACATCCAGACTGCGCTGTCTAACAGTTTTGGTTTTGGCGGCACCAATGCCACCCTGACCTTCTCGCGACGAGGGCTGTAATTTGTTGTTAATGCTCGACAATTACGATTCCTTCACCTACAACCTGGTGCAATATCTGGCCGAGTTGGGGCAGGACGTAAAGGTATTCCGTAACGACGAAATTACATTGGAGCAGGTGGCGGAACTTGATCCTCGCTATATTGTGATTTCTCCCGGGCCCTGCACGCCGAACGAGGCCGGGATTTCCGTCCCTCTGATTCGCCAATTTGCCGGTAGGATTCCCATTCTGGGTGTTTGCCTCGGGCATCAGAGTATAGGCCAGGCCTTTGGAGGCAACATCGTGCATGCCAAGCAATTGATGCATGGCAAGACCTCTCCGGTAATTCACCGTGATGTTGGCGTGTTCCGTGGCTTGCCCAGTCCGTTCATCGCCACGCGCTATCATTCGCTGGTGATAGCGCGCGAGACTTGCCCGGACTGTCTGGAAATAACCGCCTGGACGGAAGATCAGGAGATCATGGGCGTGCGCCACAAGACTTTGGCCATAGAGGGCGTGCAGTTCCACCCTGAATCCATCCTCACCGAGCACGGTCACCAGTTGCTGGATAATTTTCTCAAGGCTTACTGATGACGCCGCAGGCCGTACTGCAAGCGCTGCTGGACAAGCGTGATTTGACCGTTAAAGAAATGCTGGAAGTGATGAACGCCATCATGGCAGGCGTTTACACGCCGGTGCAGATCGCCGGCATCCTGATTGCCTTGCGCATGAAGGGTGAAAGCGAGGACGAGATTGCCGCCGCCGCGACAGTAATGCGGGCGTTGTCGACAAGGGTCGAAGTTGCCCAGGATGAGCATCTGATCGATACTTGTGGCACCGGTGGGGATGGCATTCAAACCTTTAATGTTTCTACCGTTTCGGCTATCGTCGCGGCTGCTGCCGGTGCCCGCGTTGCCAAGCACGGCGGTCGTTCGGTCTCATCTAGCTGCGGTAGTGCGGATGTGCTGGAGGCTCTTGGCGTCAACGTCAATTTGAGTCCGCAACAGGTAGCGACTTGCGTGGATAGCATAGGCATCGGCTTCATGTTCGCGCCCAATCACCACAGTGCGATGAAACATGCCGCTCCTGTGCGGCGAGAACTCGGGGTGCGTACCTTGTTCAACCTGTTGGGCCCCTTGACCAACCCGGCTGGTGCCAGGAATCAGGTGATGGGCGTGTTCGATCGCGCTTTGACCGGAAAACTTGCACGCGTGCTGCAACAACTTGGTAGCCGGCATGTGCTGGTAGTGCATGGCGCCGACGGGATGGACGAGATCTCCTTTTCCGGTGACACTTATGTTGCCGAACTCCAGGACGGGCTGGTGCGAGAATCTGTGATCAATCCGCAACAGTTTGGCATGAGTCTGCACCAGACCGGCAGCATCCGGGTGCAGAATGCCGAACAATCGAAAGCCATGATATTGGCGGTACTGGATGGCGAGTCGGGTCCGGCGCGTGACATCGTGCTGTTGAATGCTGGCGCCGCGATCTACGTGGCCGGCCAGGCTGCGAACTTGCCAGCAGGCGTTATCAGGGCGGCGCAGGTGATAGCCGATGGCAGTGCCAGGGGCAAATTGCAACAACTGATAGCGCTGACGGCAGCGGCACGACAATTTCCATCATGACTATTCCCATCAAGGCAGGATATACGCCCGAGCAAAGACGCCAGTTGGCGTCGACCAAACTGGATCAATTCTTCGGTTCGGTCCCCCCGGACCTGTACCAGCGCGTGGTCTCCCTGCCCAAACGCATCGCACAGATGAATGCGCGTACTGCGATCAAGCTACAGGAGGTATTGCGGACGGCCGATTTGATCTTCAAGCACGCCGAACCCTTTGCCGCCTGTGCCAGAGGTTGCGGTCATTGCTGCCACGTCCATGTCCCCATTGCCGACTTTGAGGCCCAGTATATCGCCCACCATACCGGGAGCACTCCACGGGCGCTTAAACAGAACGTTCACCATGAGCGCTCTGAGTTTTCCGCTGCAACGCCCTGCATTTTCCTTAAAAACGGGGAGTGCTCCATTTACGAGTGCCGCCCGCTGACCTGTCGCATGCATCTGAACTTCGATATCGATCCCTATTGGTGTCTGCATGAGAACTGGGACCAGCCGCAGGCGGCTATCCCGAGGCCCGACATCCTGCCGTTGATGGAGGCCTATCATTTGCTTGGCAGCAAGACCCGACCGATCGTGGCGGATATCCGTGATTTTTTCCCGTCCGGGAAAACTACTTAGAACGAACCCATGTCTGACATCCTGAACAAAATTCTGAATACCAAGCATACGGAAGTGGCTGCCGCAATGCGCGACAAACCGCTGCTGCTGTTGATGCATGAGGCGGTAGATGCCGCGCCGCCACGTGACTTTCTTCAGGCTATTCAAGCCAAGATTGCGGCAGGGTTGCCCGCCGTCATCGCCGAAATCAAGAAGGCCAGCCCTTCGAAAGGCGTGATTCGCGAAGATTTCGAGCCGGCAACAATCGCGGCCAGCTATGCCAGCCATGGTGCCGCTTGTCTCTCGGTGTTGACCGATGCACCCTATTTCCAGGGCTGCCCGGAATATCTCAGACTGGCACGCGCCGCCTGCGACATCCCGGTATTGCGCAAGGATTTTATGATTGATCCCTATCAGGTCTATGAGGCTCGGGCGATGGGAGCCGACTGTATCCTGTTGATCGCGGCAGCGCTCAATCTGCCACGCCTGACGGAGCTGGAAACCATTGCTCATGACCTCGGCATGGCAGTGTTGGTGGAAGTGCATGATGACGTCGATCTGGAGTTGGCGCTGCAACTGGAGACGCCGCTGATTGGCATCAACAATCGCAACCTGCGTACCTTCGACGTGACACTGGAGACTACCCTGGGCCTGCTTGCCAACATTCCACCGGACCGCATTGTGGTGACGGAGAGCGGCATTTTCAGTGCCGACGATGTGGCCCTGATGCGTCACAATGACGTGCATGCCTTTTTGGTTGGTGAGGCCTTCATGCGCCAGCCGGATCCGGGTGTGGAACTGGCGCGTGTTTTCGGAACGTAAATTTAAGCGCCGTGTTCACCGGCGTTTAATTAGTTTTTTTAGGATTAAGGGTTTTAAGCCATGACAAATTTCGGTAAATATCCTGCGACCCGTCCGCGCCGCATGCGTCGTGACGACTTTTCGCGTCGCCTGATGCGGGAAACCGTGCTCACGCCCGATGACCTGATTTACCCGGTATTCGTGCTGGACGGCGAGAACCGTGAGGAAAACGTTGCCTCCATGCCGGGAGTTATTCGTCAGAGCCTCGACCATTTGCTAAAAACGGCCGCCGAGTGCGTCAGGCTGGGCATCCCGGCGCTGGCGTTGTTTCCGGTGATTGATCAGTCGCTGAAATCGCTGGATGCCAGGGAAGCGCACAATCCCGAGGGGTTGGTGCCTCGTACAATCCGGGCCTTGAAGGCAGCTTTTCCTGACCTCGGCATCATCACTGATGTCGCGCTTGACCCTTATACCAGTCATGGCCAGGATGGATTGATCGACGCTGGCGGCTATGTGATGAATGATGAGACCGTGGCGGTGCTGGTTCGACAAGCTTTATGCCATGCAGCGGCCGGCGCCGACGTGGTAGCACCTTCCGACATGATGGATGGACGTATCGCGGCGGTGCGCCAGGCCTTGGAGTTCGATGGTTTTATTCACACCCGCGTCCTTGCCTATTCCGCGAAATATGCTTCGGCATTTTACGGTCCATTCCGCGATGCCGTCGGTTCTTCTGCTAACCTCGGCACCAGCAACAAATACAGTTACCAAATGGATCCAGCCAATTCGGACGAGGCGATCAAAGAAGTCGCGCTCGACTTGGCGGAAGGTGCCGACATGGTGATGGTCAAGCCTGGCATGCCTTATCTCGACATTGTGCGCCGCGTGAAACAGGAGTTCGGCGTGCCGACTTTCGCCTATCAGGTCAGCGGTGAATACGCGATGCTCAAAGCGGCAGTGCAAAATGGCTGGCTGGATGAACGCTCGTGCGTGCTCGAAGCGATGTTGTGTTTCAAGCGTGCAGGGGCGGATGCCGTGCTGACCTATTACGCGATGGATGTCGCAACATGGCTAAAACAGGACTGATGTAAAAACAAGGACTGAGGACTGAGGCATTAGAGTCCTTCTACAATGACAAGGGCCTGCCCCGGATCAAGAAACGGGTGGCGCAAATTGCGGGCAAGATCGGAGTTCCTGCGGGCTCTGTTCTGATCAAGGGTCTTGGTTACCGCTGGGCCGCGTGCCTGAAAAATGGGGATCTGCATTTTCACTGGAAATGCCTGATGGCCCCGCTGACCGTCATCACTGCAAGGTAAATCATCGTCCACAGCAAAACGGTGGGCAACTATGCACCTGCGGTATAAACTAACAACGCAGAATTGTATGTAGATATGGGCTAGATAAGGAGAATGTGATGTCCACCGCCGAAGTGACAGAGCAAGCATTGAACCTGAAGGCTTCAGATCGTTATTTACTGCTGGAATTGTTACATACCAGTTTTGGATAAGCCTGATGCAGAAATTGATCGTGTTTGGCAAGATGAGGCTTTGCGTAGGGTAAAGGCCTACGATGAAGGACGCTTGGCAACAGTTTCAATGGAAGAGGTGTTCAGGGATTTTATAGTGGAGTTTATTTTTTTAACCCCTGGCTCGTGACGAACTGACTGAGGCAAAGCGTTTTTATAACCGACAGCAACAAGGACTAGGTGAGTCGTTTAAACGTGAGGTGGAAGTCGCAGCCAAGCTTATTCAAGGGCGCCCGCTGGCATGGCAAGTTGAGATCGAGCCAGTACGGCCTTTTTCCTGGATCGTTTTCCTTACAAAATGCTCTATATCATCAGAGCTGAGAGAATTGTCGTGATTGCTGTTGCGCACCAACACCGTCACCCTGATTATTGGGTAGATCGCCTTCCAAGCCACCAATAACTTAACGTCCTGAGACCTCAGTCCTTTCAGTCCTTGTTTTATCTCAGTCCTCGCCTTTAAGCACTGGCGATCCGATCGCGTTCCAGTTTGATGATGTAGCGTTGCATCAGTCCCTGCATGGCGGGGCGCAAATTGTCGAACTGGCAGCCACCACGCAGAGCGGTGGAGCCATTCTTCAGGGTCACGGTAAACGTGCTCTGAACGCGCAAAGTGACTTCCAATGTCCCTATTCCCGGTAGCTCAATACGGCTGCCAGGGAAGATTTCACCGGGCTTCAGTGCGGCCTCTGCGTCAGAGCCAATGATGATGCCAACGCCGCCCGCACCAATATCGGTCAAAGTCACTTCAATCGAGTGGTCATTGGCCAGCGGCACCCGGCACGTCAGTGGATTGATGATGGGCGTTGGCAGCCGGTAATACTCGCGCCGTTGCAGCTGCAGTACCTCGTTCGGCAACACGATTTGGAAGGCGCTCGCGCCTTCGTAGCCGGTCAATTTAATCTGCGTAGCCACGAACTGAATTTTGACGCTGTCCAGGAAGCTTACAAAAATGATGCGGTCGCTGGCGAGGATGCGATTGTTGAGGGCTTCATTGGAGCCGTAATCCAGAATCACGTTATTGTTATTGGCATCAACTTCAATGATGGAAGTTAGCAGCAAATCTCGACCGTTATTGAAGAAGGCACTCACCATTTCGTGGCGTTTGCTTAACCCGCGCAGGATGCGCAGAATCTCCATGTGGTTGTGCAGCAGAAAACGGGAATCATCGCTGCTCGGGCTAACTCCTTGGGCAGTACTGGTTTCGTTTTGGTCGGTCATATTGGTGTCGTGCTAGGTTCTATCAAGGTAATGACGGTATTAATGCCGGCGCGAGCCGGCATGCTGCCGCTGGAGGTGTTTCGTGCAGCGTGGCGCACGTCATCGGTGGCAAAAATGTAAAGACGTATTGTGCCATGCGTGCCCTCCAGTGCAAAAACCGGTAATTGTCGCCGCTCATGGCCAAAGCGCCAGGGCTTCTCTTGCATCTGGTAGGGTATGTTGTGGTTTAACAAAAATAGCTCGACATCCTTGAGACTGTCTGCGAACAGGTGTATTTCCGTTTCGGCATAGCGTCCTGCCGTGCCATCGAGCACGGCTCCCGCAAGATGCGGTTTGAAGTGTTCCAGGCGGCGCATGATTGCAAGCGCCTCTCCGCGTAGTTGCAGCAGATATTCCGGCTGTTGGTCGGCGCGGAAAATTTCAAGGTAGAGCTTGAGTTCGTGCTCGATTTCCGAGTTGCTGGGCAGGCAACTGTCATCCGTTGCGCCAAGTTGACGGGCTGCCTTGCGTTTTGCATAGGCGTAATTCTGGGCGCCATCTTCGGCCATCATGCGGGCAGCCTGTTGGGCTACGAGTTGTCTCAGGTGTTGTGAACGAAGCGCGCCGGCCATTTTTTTGTGAACACTTCAGTAGAGTTGATCGGGTTGCAGTTCTTCACCAACTTTGGCGCTTCCTGTTTCCGGCTGCTTGTCGGAGTCGGCTTCGGGGGGCGGGAATTCATTATAGAAGTATTCATACAAACCATTATCAACATCCCTGACGTGCTGGCCGGTGGCTTGGTTAATCTTGAGTGAGCTGATGCCTTCAGGTACGGCATAAACCTGGTCGGGCATTCCGGCCAGCGCCTTTGACATATAGCTGATCCACATCGGCAGCGCGGCATGTCCGCCAGTTTCCTGTCCACCCAATGTGCGTGGACGGTCGAAGCCCATCCAGACCACGGCGACTTGCGTCGGGTTGAAGCCGGCAAACCAGGCATCCATCTGGTTGTTGGTGGTGCCAGTCTTGCCGGCCAGATCGTAGCGCCCCAGTTCACGTGCCTTTGCCGCAGTGCCGATGCGGGCAACGTCCTGCATCATGGAGGTCATGATGAATGCATTGCGTGGATCGATCGCCTGTGGCGCCCCGCTACCGGCAATGAGAGGCTTGGCCTGTTCGATGATTTTGCCGCTGTTGTCGATGATCTTGTCGATCAGGTAGGGCGTGACGCGGTAGCCGCCATTGGCAAACACCGAGTAGGCACCAACCATTTGCCAGGGCGTGACCGAGCCTGCGCCCAGCGCCATGGCCAGATAGGCTGGGTGGTCCTTGGCCGCGAAGCCGAAGCGGGTGATGTAATCTTGCGCATAATCGACACCAATGCCCTGCAGGATGCGAATGGAAACCATGTTCTTGGATTTGGTCAGGGCTGTGCGCATGCGTATTGGCCCTTCAAATTTGCCGTCGAAATTATGCGGCTCCCAGGCTTGCCCGCTGCCCGTTTCTGCTGCTGTCAGGGTCAGTGGCGCATCTTCGATCACGCTGGCGGCGGTGTAGCCTTTTTCCAGTGAAGCGGAATAGATGAATGGCTTGAAGCTTGACCCTGGCTGACGCCAGGCCTGTGTCACATGGTTGAACTTGTTGCGGTTAAAATCGAAGCCGCCAACTAATGCCCGCACTGCGCCGGATTTAGGATCGACGGCGACCATCGCGGCCTCGACCTGAGGCAACTGGGATAACTGCCAATGCCCGTCAATCTCGGACACGCGAATCAGTGCGCCGCGACGTAATTTCAGTTTGTCCGGGTCTTTTTCGGCCAGCATTTTTTTGGCTACGCCTAAGCCGTCGCCGCTGATCTCGGTCATGCCACCGTCCTTGCGGTATGCCTTGATATGAAGTGCATTAGCCTCCAGGATCACTGCCGGAACCAGGCCGTTCGAGGTATCAATGTCTGCCATCGCGTCATCCATGGCCTCCTCCAGCGAGCCCTTGCCGGATTCGACCTTGACCGTGCCTTCCGGCCCGCGATAGCCATGGCGCTTGTCGTAGTCGAATATGCCCTGCAGAACCGCTGCATTGGCGGCTTCCTGATTTGGTTTTCTGATGGTGGTGTAGACCTTGAGGCCGCTACGGTAAATTTCATCCTGATAGCGTTCGAATAGGGCTGCGCGAATAATTTCCGCCACATAGTCTGCGGCGAGTTCACGTACCTGTCTTGAATGACGCACGCGAGTCGGCTGTTCCAGCGCTGTCTGCAGTTGTGTGTCGCTGATGAACCTGAGCGCGTTCATGCGGTGCAACACGTAGCGCTGGCGCGCTTCCGCACGCTTGGCATTGACTAGCGGGTTGTAGCGTGATGGCGCTTTGGGCAGGCCGGCCAGCATGGCCATGTCGGCAACACTCAATTTTTCCAGCGGTTTGCCGTAATAGACTTGAGCGGCTGCGGCAAAGCCATAGGCACGCTGACCAAGATAAATCTGGTTGATATAGAGCTCTAGGATTTGATCCTTGGACAGGAAGTGCTCTATCTTGATGGCTAGCAGTGCCTCACTCAATTTGCGCTTGAGAGTCTTCTCGCCGGACAGGAAAAAGTTGCGTGCAACCTGCATGGTGATCGTGCTGGCACCCTCCTTGGCACCACCTGCAGTGAGGTTGGCAATTGCTGCCCGCAATACGCCCAGCGTATCGACCCCGCCATGCTGGTAGAAGCGTTCATCCTCGGCTGCCAGAATGGCATGCTTGAGGTCTTTTGGCACTTCCTTGATCTTGACGACGGCACGGCGTTCTTCCCCGAATTCTCCGAGCAGGTAGCCATCCTCGGTGTAGACGCGCATGGGAACCTTGGGGCGGTAATCGGTTAGCGCATCCAGCGATGGCAGATCGGGATAAATCAGGATGGCGGCCAGTGCCACCAGGGCTGATACGGCCAGGCCGCCAATAAAAACAGAGAGCAGCAGGAGCTGCCACCACTTTTTCGGGAACATAGAGTATGTTTCAGTCGAAACGGGAGAGAACTGCATTATAAACTTGGCCGAGGGTAAATGTTGTAAACAATAATTTTGCTTTACACCACCGATAGTTGTTGCTAGGATCTAAGGTAAATTATCCGTATTGCGCGTAACTAACGAGTATAGAAAGGGAATTTCGGTTTGAAATTCGACTTCTTCAATGAGCATACGCCGCCCTTGATCGGTGTCGATATCAGTTCCTCCTCAGTTAAAATGGTGGAATTGTCCGAGGGGATCAAGGGTGCATACCGCATCGAGAGCTATGCAATTGCCCCCTTGGTCAAGGATGCCGTGGTGGATGGCAATATTGCGAGCCTTGAGCAGGTTGGTGAGGCTGTAAAGCGTGCTTGGAAGTTGATGGGGACGCGCGAGAAGCGGGTGGCGGTTGCGCTTCCCGTTGCTGCCGTGATCAGCAAGAAGGTCCTGATGCAGAAGGGCTTGCGCGAGGAAGACATGGAGTTGCAGGTCGAGGCCGAAGCCAATCAATATATTCCCTTCTCGCTCGATGAGGTCAATATTGATTTTCAGGTATTGGGAGATTCGCCTGCCAGCCCGGACGAGGTTGAGGTCATCATCGCAGCTTCGCGCAAGGAAAAGATTCAGGACCGCGAAGCGGCAGCGGAGGCCGCAGGGCTGAAAGTCGTCATCATGGATGTGGAGACTTACGCCACCGAAGCCGCTTACCGGCTCGCCGCCAACCAGTTGCCTAACGCCGGGCGGGACCAGACGGTCATGATCGTCGATGTGGGTGCCGTCATGATGCACATCAATGTGCTGCACAACAATCAGTCGGTCTATATCCGGGAACAGAATTTCGGTGGTGCGCAGTTGACGACGGAAATCCAGCGTCGCTTTGGCTTGTCCAGCGAGGAGGCGGAAGTTGCCAAGCGTAAGGGGGGCCTGCCTGACAGTTATGAATCTGAGGTGTTGCGGCCCTTTGTGCAATCGATGGCGATAGAAGTCGCGCGTGCCTTGCAGTTTTTTACCAGTTCGACCCAGTTCAATCGGGTTGATCACATCATGCTCGCCGGTGGTTGCGCGTCCATTCCGGGCGTGGATCTGGCGGTATCAGAACGAACCAGTGTCAATACCATTGTGGCTAATCCCTTCGTTAGCATGTCATTGTCGGCGAAGATCAAGCAGCAGTATCTGGCGCAGGATGCTCCATCCTTGATGATCGCCTGTGGTCTGGCGCTGCGGAGGTTTGAGTAATGATACGCATCAACCTGCTGCCGCACCGCCAGATCAAGCGCGCCGAACGCCAGCGGCAGTTCAATCTGATGCTGGTGGCAACTGTGGTTGCCGGCGCTGGCATCGTGTTCATGGGGCAAACTTTCATCAGTGCGGAAATCGATACTCAGAAAGGCCGCAATAGCCGGCTCGATCTGGCGACGGTCCAGCTGGATCATGAAATTGCCGACATCAAGCAGTTGAAAGAGCAAATTCGCAGCGTGCTCGATCGAAAAAAGGTGGTGGAGAATCTGCAGAGTGATCGCAGTCAGGCGGTGGCGCTGCTGGACGAACTGGCACGGCAGTTGCCCGAGGGCGTGTTTCTGAAGTCAATCAAGCAACAGGGCACCGAAATTATGCTGGACGGCGTTGCCGATACCAATGCACGTGTTGCCACCCTGGTTCGCAATCTTGGCAATTCAGAATGGTTGGAGTCTCCGATTCTGATTGAAATCAAGTCGGTCACGTCCGGCAACTTGAAGCAGAGCGCCTTTACCCTAAAGGTCAACCAGAAGGTGAAGAAGCCAGCCGCAACTGATGTCCTGAAGGGCCGGGGGAAAGCGCGATGAATCTCGACGATTTCAACCGCATAGACCCTAAGAACCTGGGTAGCCTGCCGCCCGCAGTCAAGGCAGTGTTGCTGGGTGTCGTATTGCTGATAATGGTGGGCGGTGGCTACTGGTTCCTGTGGCAGCCGGCGCTGGATGAGCTCGACCAGGCCAAGGTCAAGGAGACCCAGTTGCGTGAAGTATTCCTGACCAAGAAAAAAGAGGCGGTCAACCTGCCGGCCTATCGGCAGCAGATGGTCGATATCGAGCGCACCTTTGGCGCCCTGTTGCGGCAATTGCCTAACAAATCACAAATGGATGGCCTGCTGACCGACATCAATCAGGTCGGCCTCGAGCGCGGTCTCGAGTTTGAACTGTTCAAGCCGGGCCAAGAGAAAGCAGCTGAGTTCTACGCGGAAATGCCGATTTCGATTCGCGTGACCGGCGGCTATTTTGATTTGGGGGCATTTGCCGTAGGCATCTCGAAACTGTCGCGCATCGTCACCCTGAATGACTTGAAAATTACGCCGATTGCAGGTAATAAAGAAGGCAAGGGGGGCAAGGAAGGCCAGTTGACGGTCGAGGCTGTGGCGAAAACTTATCGATACCTGGATGCCAGCGAACTTGCGCCGAAGCAGGACAAGAAAGCCAAGAGGTCGCCATGAGGGGATTAGTTCGCTATTGCAGCAGCCATCTGGAGATGCGCCGGGTGATCACGCGGCTTTGTGTCATTCTCGTCGGTGCCCTGCTGGTCGCATGCGGCCCTAAGGAAGGGGATGATCTGGACAAGTTCATCAAAGAGTCAGGTCGCGACATGCGGGGCAAGGTAGATCCTTTACCGGAAGTGACTTCGTTTGTACCGCTCGATTTCAACAAGGATGGCACCCTTAACGATCCGTTCAAGCCACGCCGGGCGCAAACAGTGAAAACCGGCGGATTGCGCCCGGACCTGAACCGTCCGCGTGAGGCGCTGGAGGCGTTCCCGCTAGAGAGTCTCAAGTATGTAGGCAACCTGCAGAAAGGCAAATTGAAGTTTGCCCTTCTGAAGGCCCCTGACAACGCAATCAGCCAACTTACCATCGGCAATTATTTGGGGCAGAATCTGGGCATGGTGGTGGATATTTCCGACAATGAAATCAAGATCAAAGAAATTGTGCAAGACGAACTCTCCGGCGATTGGGTCGAGCGAGCGGCAAGCATTAATTTGCAGGAATAGGAACTGGAGTAACAAATGAGCCAATTATTCAAGCAAATAGGGATGTTGACGGCAGGCTGCCTGATGGTGATGGCAAGCCTGGCGGCGCAAATGGCCGTCGCGGCAGAGGAAGAGTTGGCATCCAACAGAATAGAAAAGATCGAGTTTTCGACATTGGCCGGCGGCAAAGTCAGCATCAAGCTGACGCTGGCCCAGCCCATGGAAAACGCTCCGGCCGGATTTGCCTTGAATAACCCGCCGCGCATAGCGCTTGATTTCCCCAATGTGGCTAACGGCACGCAGAAGAATTCTTACGCGGTTGACCAGGGCATGTTGCACAGCCTCAGCCTGGCGCAGGCCAAGGGGCGAACACGTGTGGTGCTGAATCTGAACAAGGTGTCAGGCTATTCCACCAGCCTTGGTGGTCGTGAAGTATCCATTCTGCTACAACCGCAGGAGGAGGTGGCGCTGACGCAGGTGACCAAGTTTGCTGAACCGGTTGTCGCCGACCAGCCGCACGCCCTCAACAGCATCGATTTTCTGCGTGGCAAGAACGGTGAAGGACGCGTGGTGGTCGATCTGTCCGATGTCGGTACCGGCATCGACATGCGCCGGCAGGGCAAGAATATCGTCATCGATTTTATAAATACCAGCATTCCTGCCAACCTTGAGCGTCGTCTGAATGTCGTGAATTTCAATACGCCTGTACTCAATGTCGATGCCATGAAGCAAGGCAAGAATGTGCGCCTGATCATCGAGCCCAAGGGCAATTGGGAGCATTCCTCCTACCAGGCCGACAAGAAATTCATTGTCGATGTCAAACCCATCATCGAGGATCCCAGCAAGCTGGTGCAGGGCTCGCGCCAAGGCTATAGCGGCGACAAGCTGTCACTGAATTTTCAGAACATCGAAGTGCGTTCGGTGTTACAGGTCATCGCCGACTTTACCGGCTTCAACATTCTTACCAGCGACACCGTGAACGGCAATCTGACGTTGCGGTTGAAGGATGTGCCCTGGGATCAGGCCATGGACATCATCATGGAAAGCCGTGGACTTGCCATGCGCAAGACCGGCAACGTAATCTGGGTCGCGCCGTCTGAGGAACTGGCGGCCAAGGAAAAAATGAAACTGGAGGCGTTGCAGCAGATTGATGATCTGGAGGCGACCCATACCGAGGTATTCAAGCTCAAATATCAGAAGGCCGATGCGTTCAAGACCATTATTTCGGATCCCAAGCAAAAGATTCTGTCCAAGCGTGGCAGTGCGGTCACCGATGCGCGTACCAATACCCTGTTCGTGCAAGACACCGCCAAGCATCTGGAAGAAGTTCAGCGCTTGCTCAATGTGGTTGATGTGCCGGTGCGTCAAGTGCTGATTGAAAGCCGCATTGTGATCGCTGACGAATCTCTGGCCAAGAGCTTGGGGGCAAAGTTTGGCATTCAGAAGAAGGGCGGTACGGTTTCCGTTGCAGGAACCGCAACGCAGTCACAAGCACTGACCCGTGCGCAGGGCCCCTCCAATGCATTGGGTAATGCCAGCGGCGATCTGATGACCAACATGCCGGCAGCGGGAACGGGGCTTGGCCAGATCGGGGTCAGTATTTTCAGTGCTCCTCTGGGCGCACTCATCAATCTGGAAATTTCAGCTTCTGAATCGGAGAATAAGAGCAAGACGATCTCCAGTCCACGCGTGATTACGGCCGACCAGAAGAAGGCAACCATCGATTCCGGCGTGGAAATTCCCTATCAGCAGAATTCAAGCAGCGGGGCCACTAACGTGGCTTTCAAGGCAGCCAATCTAACCCTGGATGTCACGCCACACATTACGCCGGATGACAAGATCAGCATGGAGCTGGCGGTGAACAAGGATTCTGTTGGCGTCGTTTATAATGGTGTTCCTTCCATCAACACGCGCAAAGTATCGACTGAAGTGATGGTAGGCAACGGCGAAACTGCTGTGCTGGGCGGGATCTATGAGGAAAACTCCAGCAAAACGGCGGACAAAGTTCCGTTCTTCGGGGATATTCCGATCTTCGGCAATCTGTTCAAGCGCAATATCACAAATATCAGCAAGGAAGAATTGCTGATCTTCATTACGCCAAGAATCATACAGGATTTGTTCTGACAGCCGATTTCTTGAATCAATCCACTTCGGATAAAATGCCCGTTATGAAAATGACGGGCAATTTTTTTTTAGTAGGACTCATGGGTGCGGGCAAGACGACCGTCGGGAAAGTTCTTGCCAAGCACCTGCACAAGACGTTCTATGACTCTGACCATGAAATAGAGCACAGCACTGGAGTCAAGATCCCGCTCATTTTCGAGTTGGAGGGGGAGGCCGGATTTCGCCGGCGTGAAACGGCGACGATAGCTGAATTGGTGCGAATGCGTGACATCGTGCTGGCAACGGGTGGAGGATCGGTGTTGGACAAACGGAATCGCGAAAATCTCAGTCAGAATGGCACGGTGATCTATTTATGCGCGCAACCGGAAGAACTCTTTCACCGCACCCGCGGCGACAAGAATCGACCCATATTGCAGACCGATAATCCGCGTGCCAAATTGGAAAGCCTGTATCTGGAACGCGACCCGCTGTACCGGGAAATTGCGGATGAGGTCATCGATACAGGTGATCAATCGGTCAGCACCATCGTCGCTCAACTCGAAGCACAATTGAATTCCCGGGCGCATTAAATGCAAACTCTAAGTGTTGAGTTGCTGGACCGCGCCTATCCAATCCACATCGGTCAGGCACTGCTGGCGCGGGCTGACCTGATCCTGCCCCACCTCAAGGGCCGGCAGGTGGCGGTGGTGACCAATACCACGGTGGCACCCCTGTATCTGGAGCAGATCAAGGCGCCGCTGGAAGCCGCAGGTATCTCAGTGCTGCCTGTCGTGTTGCCGGATGGCGAGCAGTACAAGAATGCCGAAACGCTAGGCATCATCTACGATGCGCTGCTGCAACAAAGATGTGAGCGCAAAACGACCTTGATCGCTCTGGGCGGTGGAGTGGTCGGCGACATGACCGGTTACGCGGCGGCGACTTACCTGCGCGGCGTGCCCTTCATTCAGGTGCCGACGACCTTGCTGTCGCAGGTGGATTCCTCGGTGGGCGGCAAGACCGGCATCAATCATCCACGTGGCAAGAACATGATAGGCGCGTTTTATCAGCCGCAGCTGGTGCTGGCCGATACCTCGACCCTGAATACCTTGCCGGAGCGTGAACTCTCGGCAGGCCTCGCGGAAGTCATCAAATATGGACTGATCCGCGATCCACAGTTCTTCGCGTGGCTTGAAACCAACATGCCAAAGCTGATGCAGCGCGATGCGGAAGCGCTGGCGTATGCCATTCATCGTTCCTGCGTCAACAAGGCAGAAGTGGTTGCCTTGGACGAGCATGAACAGGGTGAGCGTGCCCTGCTTAATCTGGGCCATACCTTTGGTCATGCCATTGAGAATGGTATGGGCTACGGGGTTTGGCTGCACGGTGAGGCGGTTGCTGCAGGCACCATGATGGCGGCCGACCTTTCCCGGCGCATGGATCATCTGAATGATGCGGAAGTGGCTCGGATCGAACGTCTGTTTCGGGCTGCGAACCTGCCGACCCACGCGCCTGACTTGGGGGTGGATGCCTATCTGGATCTGATGGGACTGGACAAGAAGGTGTCAAATGGCAAGATACGCTTCATTCTGCTGCAGGCCATCGGTACTGCGGTGATGACCGGTGATTATCCGCCCGCCGAACTCAGAGCGACACTCGCGTTGACATGAAATCACTGGCAATTTACGCCGCTGATCCTGAGCGATCGCAAGGCCGCCAACAGTTTGAGGCGCCGCCTGAGGGTCGCAACGAATTTCAGCGTGACCGCGATCGCATCATCCATTCCACGGCTTTTCGCCGCCTGGAATACAAGACTCAGGTCTTCGTCAATCATGAAGGCGACCTGTTTCGTACCCGTCTGACTCATAGCTTGGAAGTCGCCCAGATCGGCCGTGGCATTGCCCGCAATCTGGGCTTGCATGAAGACCTGGTTGAAGCCATTGCCCTGGCGCATGATCTCGGCCATACGCCGTTTGGGCACGCCGGGCAGGATGCCTTGAATGCGTGCATGACGGAACACGGTGGTTTCGAGCATAATCTGCAGTCTTTGCGGGTGGTGGATGTGCTGGAGCAGCGCTATGCCGAATTCGACGGTCTGAACCTGAGTTTCGAGGTGCGCGAAGGCATCCTCAAACATTGCTCGCTGCAAAATGCGCGTCATCTCGGTGCGGTTGGCCAGCGTTTCCTGCAACAGCGACAACCCTCGCTTGAGGCGCAGGTGGCGAACTTGGCCGACGAGATCGCCTATAACAATCATGATGTCGATGATGGTTTGCGCTCGGGCTTGATTACCCTGTCGCAACTGGCCGATGTTGAACTGTTTGCGCACCATTTGGCCGAGGTCCGGCATCGCTACCCGGGCTTGAACGAACGCAAACTGGTGCATGAAACCGTGCGGCGCATGATCAATGCGCTGGTACAAGATTTGTCGCGCCAGAGCAGCGAGAATATCGCGGCGGCGCATCCTGCCAGCGTTGATGAGGTTCGGGCAAATGCTCCCCTGATCGCTTTCAGCAGCAACATGCAACGCCAGCAACGCGAGCTCAAGGGCTTCCTGCGCACCAATCTCTATCGTCATTACCGCGTCAACCGCATGAGCCATAAGGCGCAGCACATCGTGCGTGAGCTGTTCACGGTGTTCGATGCAGATCCTGCCCTGATGCCGGATGATTTTCAACTGTATGCGCAGTCGGACAAGCCGCGCGCCGTGGCCGACTATATTGCCGGCATGACCGATCGTTACGCCATCCGCGAATACCGCCGCTTGTTCACGGTGGAAGAGCAACCGCTTTAGCAAGCACTGATCGCTTGCGTATTAGGTCCTGATTTCGTGCGGCAACACGCGCCGGTGTTTGTGCCACTGTTTGGATGGAATTTCCAACAACGATGTCAGCCGATCCCGCCACCCAGGAAGTTCCCGATCAGATTGGCCACCCCTCCCGCAGCGGCATAGATCAGCAGCATGCGAAGGCCTCCCCATAGTGCGCCGCGCCCTGTGAAGCGGGATAGCGCGGCGCCGACGCCGAACAGGGCAAAGCTGGTCACCACGATTGAAATCAGCAGCGGGTAGCGGCGTACATCCAGCAGATAGGGCGATAAGGGGATGACGCCTCCAGCCACGAAGGCAAAAAATGACAACAGGGCCGCGATCCAGGGCGAGCCTGCTTCTTGCTGGTTGAGGACGAGGCCATCCAGCGCTTGGGACACCTGCCCGATTTCGGGATCGCTGATCATGCGCCTGGCCTGTGCTTGGGCTTCCAGCTCCGACATACCGTGTGCCCGATAGATTGTAGCCAACTCGGCAGTTTCCTTTGCCGGGTAAATCCGATCGTTGATTTTTAACGTGTGGGGTTGACTGAGCATCTTGCGTTTGGAACTTGCTGTGACATACTCGCCTGCAGCCAGGGAAATCGAAGCTGCCAGGACTCCGCCCGCGCCGACCAGCAGGATGATGGAATTTTCACTATAAGCCCCTGCCAAGCCCGCCAGCAGGCAGCCGATGGACATCAGTCCATCGTTGAGGCCGAACAGGGCGATGCGCAACTCAGCCAATGCGTGATTGTGGGGCTGGGGGTTTTCCTCATCAGGCATGGGTGAGGGTGATATATCTTCAGGCTGCCAACCGGAATAGACGGATAGACCATGCAACTTGAGGGCTGACAGCAGGAGCTTGACGCTGCGAGGCCCCAGTTTGCGTATCAGCCAGGCAAGAATGCTGACTGATAGATCCGGGTGATAGGCCCCGGGCACGGGGGTACCGGATTTTTTCAGTTCATATTGCCACAGCGTCGCCTGACCGTCGGCCTCCTTGGCCAATTCAAGGAACAAAAGTTGGCGCGGCGTGCCACTTTCCGAATCGGCAATCACACGGTACAAATAGGCAAACCGTTTTTCTGTTTTCCAGTTGGCCACTTCATGCGAGATAAAAGCCTTATAGCTCATGGCGACGATACTGAATGGCCTCGGCAATATGGAGCGACAGGACATTGTCGCAGCCAGCCAGGTCGGCGATGGTGCGGGCGACCTTGAGGATGCGGTGGTAAGCGCGGGCAGACAGGTTGAGTCGGGAAATGGCCTGCTTCAGCAATGCAGCACCGGCATCCTCCGGCACGCAATAGAGATCGATCTCCTGGGTGCCAAGCTGCGCATTGGCCATGTCCTGCCGGGCGTATTGGCGCTGCCTGGCTGCCTGTACGCGTTCACGGATGCTGCTGCTTGATTCGCCCGTGGCAGCGGCAGTCAACTCGTTTTCAGGCAAGGATCCGACTTCAATGTGCATGTCGATGCGATCAAGTAGCGGCCCGGAAATCCTGGCGCGATAGCGAGTCACCTGGTCCGGGGTACAACGGCATTTGTTGTTTGCATGGCCGAGATAGCCGCACGGACAGGGGTTCATTGCTGCCAGTAACTGGAAGTGTGCAGGGAAGTCGGCCTGGCGGGCGGCGCGTGAAATGGTGATGCGGCCGGACTCGAGGGGTTCGCGTAGAACTTCCAGCACGGCGTGCGGAAATTCTGGCAATTCGTCCAGGAACAGCACGCCATGGTGCGCTAGAGAAATTTCGCCCGGGCGCGGGTTGCTGCCACCGCCAACCAGGGCGACGCCGGATGCCGTGTGGTGCGGGGAACGGAATGGACGGCGTTTCCACTGTTCCAGCTTGAAGCTGCCATTAAGCGACAGAATAGCGGCGGATTCCAGGGCTTCCTGTTCCGTCATTTCGGGCAGGATGCCGGGGAAACGCTGTGCCAGCATGGATTTTCCCGTACCCGGTGGCCCGCACAACAGGATGCTGTGGTCGCCAGCGGCGGCAATTTCCAACGCGCGTTTGGGCAAAAGCTGGCCTTTGACCTCGGTGAAATCCGGGTAGCACACGGGATTAGTCTGCGGGCAGGCTGCAAGTCTTTTCAGCGGCGCCTGCCCGGCAAGATGGGCACAAACTTCCAGCAGCGTGTTGGCCGGATAGATTTCGGCATCCTGCACCAGCGAGGCTTCTGCTGCGCTATCTACCGGCAGGATGAAAGCGCGACCATCGTGATGCGCCTTCAGCGTCATTGCCAGTGCCCCACGCACCGGGCGCAAAGCGCCGGTCAGTGCCAGCTCACCTGCAAACTCATGGGCCGCTAGACGGTTTTGTGGAATTTGTCCGGAGGCCGCGAGAATGCCAAGCGCTATGGGCAGGTCAAAGCGCCCGCTTTCCTTGGGCAGGTCGGCGGGGGCCAGATTCACGGTGATGCGTCGCGCAGGAAAGTCGAAGCGTGCCGTTTGCAGTGCTGCCCTGACGCGATCACGACTTTCCTTGACCTCGGCCTCAGGCAGTCCAACAATTTGAAAGGCGGGTAAGCCTGGCGCCAGATGGACCTCAACGGTCACGAGTGGAGCATCCATGCCGGACAATGCCCGGCTATAGAGCACGGCGAGGTTCATTATTGTTCTGGTGTAGAACCCGCTTCCAATGCTGCCAACCGTTGTTCCAGTTGCGTCAGCTGTTCACGGGTGCGTAACAATACCTCGCTTTGCACGTCAAACTCTTCACGTGTCACCAGTTCCAGCTTGGCGAACAGGTTTTGCAGCAAGGGCCGCAGATTCTTTTCGATATCGGCCATCGGGGACTCCGCAATCAATCCGCTGATGCGGCGGCTGATATCCTCTACCACTTTATGGTCCAGCATGGTTGTTCTCCTGGGATCGGCTGTTAATCTGCAGTGTAACAAAGTTGGGGGCGATGAACCCTTTATGCAATAGCACCGTTTAAGTGCATTACCCAATGTTCACGCACCAAATGGTTTCATGGGAACACTACGGGTAACTGTATTTATTTGTAACTTACTGATTATAAATAAATATAAAATATGGCATGAGTGTTGCTATGAATTATCTGTAGTTTTTTGACAATGATTTGAAAGGAAACAAAATGATGAAGAAATCGATGTTGTTGACGGCCCTGTTCGGTATGGGCGCTGTAATGCCAATGCTGGCGCTGGCGGAAGAAGTGGCACCAGCCGCTGCTGCACCTGCTGCCGCAGCAGCGCCGGTTCCAAACTGGACCTTCCCGGGTTCGGTTGGGCTGGTCAGTGATTATTTGTGGCATGGCCAAACCCAAACCTGGGGCAAGCCAGCAGTGCAGGCTGGAATTGAAGCAGACCATGTTTCCGGTTTCTATGCCGGCGTTTGGGGTTCCAATGTCTCCAGCCACTGGCTTGCGAATGCCAATCTGGAATCCGACTGGAGTGTAGGTTTTCGCAATGCCTTCGCTACCGATTTCAGGTATGACGTGGGCGGTACCTATATTTATTATCCGGGAGGCAACTTCAACAAGGCACTTGCAGGCAACCCTACCTCACCATATTCATCCTCCAAGCTGAATACGGTCGAACTTTACGCAAATCTGGGCTGGAAGTGGTTTAACGTAAAGGGCGGCTACAATCCGACCAAATTTTATGGCTGGAACACCAATAACTCAGGCACCTTAGCAACTAATCCGCCAAATGGTCAGAGCTTTGCCGGTGACAAGTCTGCCGGCGTTACTGGTAGTACCAGTGGCTCCGGCTACATAGTGGGTAGCGCAAGTTATGACATCCCTGCGGTGACGGGTTTGAATCTGGCGGGTGAAGTGGGTCGTCAGATGCTCTCTGGCAGCACCAATCTGGACTGGACCTGGTACAAGGTCGGCCTGACCAAGAGCTTCGATGGCGGTTGGGCGATCAATGGCGCAGTTTCCGGCACCACCGGGACTGATGCCTATAGGGGTTTTGCGTCATTTGATCGCATAACCGATACCAAGACCATCGACAAGACCAAGTTTGTGTTGTCGTTGAGCAAGAGTTTCTAAGCATTTAAGTGCAGTACCGGCGGGTTGATCCAGAGGTCTGACTCGTCGGCTTAACCAATGTTATCAGGAGACATCCATGAAATTCGTATCCGCCATCATCAAGCCGTTCAAGCTTGACGAGGTGCGTGAGGCGCTCTCCGCCATCGGCGTGCAGGGCATCACCGTCACCGAAGTTAAGGGATTTGGCCGGCAAAAGGGGCACACGGAACTTTACCGTGGCGCCGAATACGTTGTCGACTTTTTGCCCAAGGTCAAGATTGAAGCCGCTATCAACGACAATATGCTCGATCAGGTACTCGAGGCGATCGAGAAATCCGCCAGCACTGGCAAGATCGGCGATGGCAAGATCTTTGTGTTCGATGTTGAACAAGTCATTCGTATCCGTACCGGTGAAACCGGTCCGGATGCACTATAAGGAGCATGCCATGAAGCGCTTTATTTCGGCTTTAATGTTGTTGAGTACGCTGGCATTTTCCGGCATGTCGCTGGCGGACGATGCAGCGGCACCAGCCGCTGCTCCGGCTGCGACAGAGGCAGCTGCGCCCGCCGCAACCCCTGCAGCGGCTCCTGCTGTTGCTCCGGCTGCAGCAGCCCCTGCCGCTGTCCCCAATAAGGGGGATACCGCATGGATGATCGTCGCCACCGTTCTGGTGCTGATGATGTGCGTGCCAGGGTTGGGTTTGTTCTATGGCGGCATGGTACGTAGCAAGAACATGCTATCTGTACTTATGCAGACGTTCATGATTACCTGCGTACTGGGTGTGCTGTGGGCGATTTATGGCTACAGCATCGCTTTCACGCAAGGCAGTACGCCGTTTTTTGGAGGTTTTGACCGTCTGTTCCTGCACGGCCTGACGCCGGATTCAACTGCCGCTACCTACAGCAAGGGTGTGGTCATTCCGGAATACATTTATATGTGCTTCCAACTGACTTTTGCGGTCATCACGCCGGCGCTGATTGTGGGTGCTTTTGCCGAGCGGATGAAATTTGTCGCCATTCTGGCGTTCATGGTGCTGTGGTTCACCTTTTCCTACCTGCCTGTCGCACACATGGTATGGTTCTGGGCGGGACCGGATGCCTACACTACGCAAGCTGCAGGTGACGCGGCAACTGCTGCTGCCGGCTTCCTGTTCCAGAAGGGTGCGCTTGACTTTGCGGGCGGTACTGTCGTGCACATCAACGCAGGTATTGCCGGTTTAGTCGGCGCATTGGTACTGGGCAAGCGGATTGGATTTGGCAAGGAATCAATGGCTCCACATAGCGTGACGCTGACCATGGTAGGAGCATCTCTGTTGTGGGTGGGCTGGTTCGGTTTCAATGTCGGCTCCAACTTGGAAGCCAACGGCGCTGCAACTCTGGTGTTCGCAAACACCCTGTTGGCAACCTGTGCCGCTGCAGCTTCATGGATGTTCGTAGAATGGTACTTTAAGGGTAAGCCATCCATGCTGGGTGCAGCTTCCGGTGCAATTGCCGGTTTGGTTGCGATTACCCCGGCTTGCGGTTTCATCGGCCCGATGGGCGCCATCGCTCAAGGTCTGATCGTGTCCCCGCTTTGCTTCACCTTCGTGACTTACGTGAAGAGCAAGCTCGGCTACGACGACTCGCTTGATGTATTCGGCGTGCACTGTGTCGGCGGCATCTTTGGCGCACTCAGTACTGGTGTGTTGGTCAGTCCGGCACTCGGTGGCACCGGTGTTTACGACTATGTCGCAAACAAGGTCGCTGACTTCGACATGGTGGCTCAAGTCACTAGTCAAGCCTGGGCTGTAGGTACAACCCTTGTTTGGTCTGGTGTGGTTGCCTTTATCGCCTACAAGCTGGTTGATGCGGTTATCGGTCTGCGGGTTAGCGAAGAAGTTGAGCGCGAAGGTTTGGATACGACCGAGCACGGCGAACGTGCTTATCATTTCTAATCTGTTTAGTTGTCAGTCAAAACTGGCAAGCTCAACCGTGTAATAACGTTACCATTACCACGTAAGTGAGCAATGGCAAGGTGTTTCTAGTAGTAACATGACTAAACGGCCACAGAGAAATCTGTGGCCGTTTCTATTAAAGCTTAACAAATGCCTTCATTCAGAACGTTAATGCGCATTAACGCACTTAATCCAATGAAATGGCTGATATCTATTTGTTTTACATAATAGTAACTTAAAAATTTTGTATATAAAGGTAGCTATGCCTGGAAACAATAGAATGTGGATAACAGCACATCGTATCAAATGCGTGGTGCTATGGATGATTGCCGAGGAGTCGCAGCCAAGCAGGCTTGATTTACAATCGTACTCAGGTATAATGACCGCCTTTCATCGATGCGCCCGTAGCTCAGCTGGATAGAGTACTTGGCTACGAACCAAGGGGTCAGGAGTTCGAATCTCTTCGGGCGCACCAAAGAATACAAGGGCTTAGCTTAGGCTATCCCTTAATTAGTCGATTCTGAATAATACGTTTAACGCTGGCTCAATGACTGAATTCTAAAACAAGCCATCCCAGTTTCGGCAATCCAGTTCCCCAAGACGGCCATGACAAGGACGCAAAAAAGCCGGATGGCTCTGAGGATCATACGC
>CAIJXJ010000221.1 GCA_903824575.1 uncultured Methylobacillus sp. | reverse complement strand
GCGAAATGATGGTCATGCCTGCTGGCAGTTTATATTCAGTACCATTCACTGGTTGGTTATTACGCATCGGGATTATTCCTAGGGGTGGCGCTGATAGTATGGAAGATGTCCCTTTTTTCCTGGCGCGGATTACGTTTTATTTTGTATTGATTTTATTGCCGGGAAAATTTGGTTTTGTGTCAGTATTTATTTTTTTTGAGACTTTTAAGACCCAACGAAAACTTAAGCTAGAATAAATATTATTGTATCAGCATTTATTTAGCGGAAATAGCTTGTTTTAGAAGTCAAACGTCTAAAATGTCCTTTTCCCCTATCTAATGGGGTGTGGTGTTTAAAAATAGAGTCAGCAAGATGAGAAATGGCTAGTGGGGATCAAATGAAATTACAAGTTACGCGTCAAAAGATGAGCCTGGCAGGTTTTTTTTCTGCCATTTTGGTGGGTTTCATAGTGCTGCCCGCCCGTGCTTTCGACTGGTCTGATACTGCCTTGAGCTGGCGCTACGGGACGAATTTTGCCGAACCCTACAACAGTCATGATATCTCCAAGCACATCTTTGCCCTGACCCACGCTGATGGTTATCGTTACGGCACCAATTATCTCAACATTGACTACCTGGTGTCGGATGACAAGAATCCCGCCCGTGGCAGCACGACGAGTGGCGCTCAGGAAACTTATGTGCTTTATCGCCACACGCTGGACATTGGCCGGGTGCTGGATCGCTCGCTTGCGTTCGGCCCGGTGCGTGGTGTAGGGTTTACTGCCGGCTTTGACTGGAACACCAAGAATGACAGCTACGGTTCGGAAAAACACTTGCTGGTGCTGGGGCCGACCCTGATGTTCGATGTCCCCGGCTTTCTTAATGTCAGTCTGCTGGCTCGGGATGAGAGTAATCACCCGAACGCAATAAAAAGCCGTTATACCTATGACACTAATCTGATGCTGTCTGCGGCATGGAAGCTGCCATTTCAGGCAGGACCGTTGCCAGTCACGTTTGAAGGTTATGCCAACTACATTGGAGCCAAGGGCAGAAATGAATTCGGTGGTGGAACCGCGCCTGAAACCAACATTGACATGGAATTGATGACCGATGCAGGCACTTATCTGGGGATCAGCAAAAACACCTTCAGGCTGGGCCTTGAGTACCAGTTCTGGAAGAACAAGTTTGGCAATCTATCCAATGTGCCAGGGTCCGAGGCACGCACGCCGATGATCCGCGCCGAATATCATTTCTAGGAATACAGGATGCTCCATTTCAAACAGATGATGTCTCGACGCTGTGTTGCCGTGCTTTTGTTGTGGAGTGCAGTCGCCGCTGCCGCGCCGGGTAATATCAAGATTGCCATCGATGCCGAGTTCGGCGTTCCCGACAGCACTTCGGCGCAAGCGATACAGAATGGTGCGCAAGTCGCGGTGAATGAGATTAATGCCACCGGTGGCGTTCTCGGGCGCAATCTTGAGGTCATCATCCGCGATAATCGCGGCGTTCCGGCGCGCTCGCTCAACAACTTGCGTGAACTGGCGGCAGACCCCGATGTTGTGGCCGTGCTGTGCGGTCGCTTCAGCCCGGCGGTGGTGGAAACTCTGCCGGAAATCCATCGCCTCAAGATGCCGCTCCTCGATCCCTGGGCGGCGGCGGATCCTATCATTGACAACAGTTATGCGCCGAACTACGTGTTTCGCCTGTCGCTGCGCGACGCCTGGGCATTGGCAGTCATGTTGAGGAAAGCTAACCAGATCGGGGCGCACAAGGTCGGCATCTTGCTGCCTAATACTGCCTGGGGACGCAGCAGTCTCAAGGCCGCCGAAGACATCGAGAGCCATGACGCACAACTGAAGATTGTTGGCTCGCAGTGGTATAACTCGGGAGATACCAGCCTGTTGCAGCAGTATCAGACACTGCGCCAAGCGGGCGCCGGGGCGTTGATCTTCATCGCCAACGACCGCGAAGCCAATATCATGCTGCGGGAAATGGCGGAACTGCCCAAGGAACAGCGCCTGCCCGTGGTGGCACATTGGGGTCTCACCGGTGGCAGCTTTTATGATAAAAGCGCGGCGGCCTTGAAAAAAGTTGACTTGTCTGTGGTGCAGACCTATTCCTTCATCGGCAAGAGGGACCCTGTCGCCAGGCGGGTCCTGGCTGGCTTGAAAGCAGTTAGTGGCAACGATGATCCACGCAAGGTAGTCTCACCGGTCGGCGTGGCTCACAGCTACGATCTGGTGCATTTGCTGGCAATAGCCATCAAACAGGCGAAACGCACTGATCGGGAGGCCATTCAGAGGGCGCTCGAAAGTCTGGGCTCCTATCAGGGCTTGGTGCGTCGCTATGACCAGCCTTTCACGCCAAAACGTCATGAGGCATTGAGCATCAATCAGGTTTACATGGCACGCTTTGCCGATGATGGCGCCATTGAACCGCACATCGGTGTCCAGTGATTATTTCCCGGTGCTGACCGCTTTTCGACAGTGGCGGAGGCGCAGCCTCGCAAATACTGTTGCATTGCAGGCATCGGTCATTGCGATTGGCAGCGGATTGTTGGTTGCGCTCATTTCTTTGATCGTGCTTTATTGGTCACAGAGCCTGGCCCTGCAGGATCAGATGCGGGAAAAGGCAATTCGTCTGACCGAGCGGGTAGAGCGCACCATCAATGTGGCTGAAAGCGCATCGGCGGACTTGGCGAAAAACACCATCTTCATCTCGGCGCTGCTCGATTCAGAGGGGCGTAATGTCTACGTTGAGCCCTTTTTGAAGAACTTCACCCTGCCCATTCCTGCCGCCAACGGTATCGCTCTGTGCGATATCAACGGCGTGCGACTTGCCGGAACTTTAGCCGGCATGTCGGATTGCCACGCCGATTCGCCTCAGTTTGCTCAGGTGCTCCATGACGGGAAAACCGCGCGTGCATTGTTGCCCCTGAGTAATGGACATCTGGCCTGGACCATCTTTCAGGGCGTTGCCTATTCCTATAGCGGAACCATAGAAGGCATCGTAGTTACGCAACTGGATCTTCATGACATCTTTGCGGCTATTCCGAGTGATCTTGATCTGGAGCATGTTGCACTGGTGCGTAGCGGTGTTGCGGGAGATCTGATCCATATCGGACCCTTGGCTGCTGCTGACTCCGGCATGGTATCCAGCCGGCGATTACTGTTCAAACACTCGGCAAGCGTAACGCCATTTCCGCTCGAGGTGGTGATCTGGAGTCATCGATCACCCATGAGCGGCGCACTGCTGCCTCTGCTCACGAGTTATGGGGTGGGAATATTGGCATTGTTTCTTGGGGTGATGATCGGAACCCGCCGGATTTCGCTGCGCCTGATTGAACCTTTGGCCCGGTTGACGGAGATTACACGGGAAATTGCCGCTACCGGCAACATGGAGGTAGAAATCCCGTTGGTGGAGCATGGTGAATTGGGACAGTTATCCAGTGCCTTCCTGACTCTGGTCAATGCGGTCAGGCATTCTGAAGAGAACCTCGAGTCTCAGGTGGTAATGCGCACCCGTCAGTTGCAGGCGGCCGAGGCGTCTTTGCGTAGTGTATTTGATGCGGCGAGCGGTATGGCGATTATTGCCATGGATACAGCGGGGCGTATCACCCTGTTCAATCCGGGTGCGGAGCGCATTTTGGGCTATCAGGCCGTTGACGTCATCGGCAACATGACGCTGTCACAGTTCCATCTGACAGACGAATTGAGCGCTGGCGAAGCAATGTCCGCTGAACCGGCTGTGCATGACGTTACCGAGTTGGAGCGACTGCTGGCCTGCTTGGGTGTGGATGAATCCAGTGCAAAAGAATGGACTTGGCTACGCAAAGACGGATCGAACCTGGCGGTTTCTGTTGCTGTCACCAGTATCAGGAATGGTGGCGTGGACGTTTCCGGGTATCTCTGCATCGCCGAGGACGTTACCGATCGCCGCGCCGCCGAGACTAAATTGCGTGAAAGCGAGTTGCGTTTCAGGGGCTTGTTTGAAAATACGCCCGTGGCTTACCTGTCACTGGACATTACAGGCCGGTATATCGACGTCAATCAGCAACTATGCGACATGCTGGGTTATTCCCGCAATGAACTCATCGGCAGGTCCTTTGAGGAATTCTGGATTGATGATCTGAAGCCGGTTTTTACGGAGAAATTTGATGAATTCAAATCAAGTGGTCACATGAGCATTGAACTGGCCCTCAAGATGAAAAACGGAAGCGTCGTCAACGTGTTGTTGAATGGTCGCATTCAGCGTGATCCGGATGGTTCGTTCGTCAAAACGCATTGTGTGCTGGCCGACATTTCTGACCGCAAGCGGATGGAAGACGCCATACTGAAGTCAAAGGAACAGGCCGAAGCCATGGCACATGCCAAGTCCGAGTTTCTCGCCAACATGAGTCATGAGATTCGCACGCCAATGAACGGCATTATCGGGCTGACGCAATTGGCACTTAACCAGCAGAGCAGCCCGGAATTGCGTGATTATCTCTCCAAGATCTCTTCCTCTTCGCAGAGCCTGCTCGGCATCCTCAACGATATTCTCGATTTTTCCAAGCTTGATGCTGGCCGCATGACGGTAGAGCACAGTCCGTTTGACCTGGATGAAGTGCTGGACAATCTGCGCAATTTGTTTGAGCAGCGGGCGCACGCCAAGGGTCTGGATTTCCTGATTGATGTATCCGGTGATACGCCTCGCAGCAATTTGATCGGCGACGCGATGCGCTTGCAGCAGATCCTCTCCAATCTGCTGGGTAATGCAATCAAGTTCACGGAAATTGGACAGATAGCACTCAAGGTGGGAGCTAGCGAATTTCATGCCGGGCAGTTGAAACTGCGCTTTGCCGTGACCGATACCGGCATCGGGATTAGCGCAGAGGAGCAGCAGAGGTTGTTCCAGCCTTTCAGCCAGGCGGACAGTTCCATCACGCGCCGATTCGGTGGTACCGGACTCGGACTCGCCATCAGCCGCGATCTGCTGGCGTTGATGGGTGGTGATATTGCGATAGAGAGTACTCCCGGTCAAGGCAGCACTTTCAGTTTTGAGCTGTTGCTGGACATGGGCGTCCAAGAGCCTGCGCGCACTGTGCGTCGGCGTGGCGCCAGTGAGGAGGGCGGTCTCAAGACTGAACTGCATGCCCAGGCCGGTTTGTTGCATGGCGCCCGCATATTGGTGGCGGAAGACAACAGTATCAATCAGCAAATAGTGAAGGAGTTTTTGAAACTGTCCGGGATGAACGCCGTCATCGCCAACAATGGGCAGGATGCTATTGCGCTGCTTCTGTCACAGCCTTTTGACGCTGTGTTGATGGACGTCAGCATGCCTGTCATGGACGGCCTTGAGGCAACCAGGCAACTTCGTCGGCAACCAGTGTTCGAGCACTTGCCCATTATCGCACTGACGGCTGGTGTGACGGAGGAGGAACGTGAAAACTGCCTGGCCAGCGGCATGAACGATTTTATCGCCAAACCGATCAACCCGGAACAGTTGATCAACACCCTGTTGCGCTGGGTGAAGCTTTAGAAAATGACAGAAACCATCAGACATGGCAGCAAGTTGCCATGTCTGATTATCTTAGGATCAGGTCCAGTCGTCACCACCTGAAATGTCGGCCATGTTGGAATTATCATTCCAGGAGGAATTGTCGGCGATACCAAAGTCCGATCCACCCATGTCATTGGATGAGGTGTCTGCATTGGCGGGTGAAATGCCTGGATTGTACTCGGTGCGATTACCATTGCCATCGATGAAATGATGCACTAGTGCCTCGCCTGCCACCATTCCGGCGCCGAGAGCCGCGCCGGTTGCCAAACTGGACATGATGCCGGAACCCATGCCGGGCGCTTGGCCCTGCATCATGGGAGCAGCAAAACCACCGCCTTGAACCGGTTGCCCGCCAACGGGATAGCCACTCGAACCTGAAGGGTAGGGCGCCGGGTAATTCGTCTGTGCGGCATTACGGGCATTCACGGCACGCATGATCAGCGTGATTACGGCAATCGCTCCAATCATCAGCAATAGTATCCCCCAGGGAAAGCTTTCTTGGGCAGAGGATTGCGGCGCCCTGGTGTCCTGGGGCCTGGCTGCAGGGCTTGCGGAAACGCGGGCCTTGAGAGCCTGTACTGCTTGTGGTTTGGCAAACGGCAGGCCGGGATCGAGGCGTTCAGCGACATTAATTTCTTCGCGTGCCTCGCTCAGGTGGCCGGTCTTGGCCAGGATTTCGGCATCGACAAAGTGCGCCTTGGCGCTATCGGGATGCTCCTTCAGAACTTGCTGGATCATTCCTTGGGCCTCATTCAGTCGGCCTGCCTGGGCCGCCTCATAGACCTGATGCAAGCTTGGCGTGTCGGCGGCAAGTGCCGTTCCCGACATCAATAATGCAGCAGCAAAAGCAAAACCTGAAATTGTGTTTTTAAGCATTGAAACCTCCTGTGGACGGGAACATCCATTGTGCTGAATGCAGAGTTAAGATGGGGTTGACGGATAAAAGTTCAAGTCGCCGCCTCTGATTTTGTCAGCACGCGCAATGGTCATGGAAACAGACCGGTGGTTTTGCTTACATAAACAGCAAGAATCCATCCAGAAACAGGATGATGCCGACCAAGCCAGTCGCGACGCCTGCCAGCCAGATGATTTTTTTCTTCAGTAAGGCAGCAATCGAAGACAGGAGGATGGAGATTTGCAGCAGGATGACGGCAATGCCAAATGACTTGGAATGAATTTGAGCATCATCACGAGCCGCTTCCAGTTGTTTCGCTTTGGTCTGAATCTCGGTCTTTTCCCGTTCGTAGCCAGCAATCTTTTTCGTGTATTCCCCTATTCTGGTTTTATAGGCTTCTGTTGTCAGGGCCGGTACGTCCTTGCGGAAGGCAAGAAGGTCCAGTTCCATTTTTTCTTTCTGCATTTGTACCAGATTGGATTTGATACTCTTGGCTTGAAAAAAAGCCCATTGATCAGACGCCTGGGACTGGCTCATGACAGAGCGTGTGGAATAGCCACCGCCTTTGAAAGTGGCCAAGGTCGCGCAGACAGCGAAGATCACTGTCGTTAACGCAAGATAGTTCAGCCAGGGTTCCTTGGTATCATCGGCCATGACAGTTCTCCGGAATGTTGTGTCATTGCGGCCATAAAATGAAAAGAGCAGGGCCTAAGCCCTGCTCTTTATGGCCCTGTTACAAATTACTTGGCGGCAGCGTCAGCAGCAGGTGCGGCAGCCTTCTTGTGTGATTTCTTGTGTGAAGCTTTCTTCTTGGCAGCTGGTGCAGCAGCTGGCTTTTCAGTTGATGCAGCAGGTGCAGCAGCTTCATCAGCGGCAAAGGCAGTATTGACAGAAACAGCGAAGAAACCAGCAATCAGGGCAGCGATCAGTTTGTTCATGGTATTTCCTTTCAGGATGAGAGATATTTTGGGGCCGAAAATGGTTT
>CAIJXJ010000220.1 GCA_903824575.1 uncultured Methylobacillus sp. | reverse complement strand
GTGCATTTTGAAAGCTTTAGTCATTTCGAAGAGCAGGTACTTAATGCAACTCACTCTCATCACATATTATCGCCAGAACAATTTTATGAGGCTAGCTTAAAATTTAATGCCCACATAACCACGAACGGAGCAACATTTTACATGCCAATGCGCGTTGATTTGCTGAGGAAAAATTAAGTATCTATCGGCTAGATTCCATTCCACAAACAAATGTCGGCGAACGATTAAATCGTCATGAGCATTATACAAATATAGAAATGGACAAAACGAAATGACTGTCCATCATTTATTCGAATTTTATGGACACATTGATTTGATTTGATTTAATTTATTGATTTATTTGATTAATGTTAAAGTCCAATAGCATACAACTTTTACTTAATAACCCCATTTAAATTATTCGTATGCTATTGTGCTGTGTAGATTGAACTTTTTAATCACATAATCTCATTTCGACCGATGAAAGACGACTCTAGCAAAGAGGCTGTCCGCCGACTGCAGGTGCTAATTGCCCGCGAAACGGGCGCGCCTCTCAATCACGCCGCCAAGGCGGAGATGGAGTCCATCATCCAGCATGCATGCGGGGCCGGTAACCACAAGAACGTAACCAGTCCGGAACATTCCTTCGTGCGTTGCAAGGTCACCATTTTGCTCGCCGATCTGAGAGGCTTCACCTCCATCACCGCTACCCTTCCTGCCGGAACGGTGATTGCGATGCTCAATCGTTGCCTGAGCCGAATGAACGAAATTGTTTCACGCCATCATGGAGTCATCGATAAATTCATGGGCGACTCCATCATGGTCCTGTTTGGCACTCCGGTCGAATACCCGGACGATGCGGAGCGTGCACTTGCTTGCGCCATCGAGATGCAGATGGCAATGCGGGACCTCAACAGTCATGACCGCCCGCAAGATATGCCTGAACTATTCATGGGCATAGGCATCAACACCGGCAGCGTCATGGCGGGCAAGTTCGGTTCAAACTTTTATTCCGAATATACGGTGATCGGGGACGAGGTCAATCTCACTTCCCGTATCGAAGCCTTCACCCTGCGTGGCCAGGTCTTGATCAGCGAAAGCACCTATGATCAGTGCCGTGACTTTGTTAACGTCAGCGAAGCCATGGAGGTATTTGTAAAAGGCAAGCCACAACCGGTTAAATTGCGCGAGTTATATTCCATTCCCGCGCTAAACCTCGAAGTACCGCGAAAGGAAATTCGTCGCAGTCATCGTGTCGGCGTCAAGATTCCGTGCCTGCTCAATCAGATTCAGAATAAATGTGTGTTGCCACAGTCAATCAAGGCAACCATTCACGACATCGGCTATCACGGCATTCTGATCAAAATTAATGATCCGATCAAAATCCTCGATGATTTCAAACTTGAGTTTGAATTATCCCTGGTTGAGTTCAAGGTCACCGACATTTACGCGAAGGTTGTCAAATTAAAACAGGATGGCAACCAAAATTTTGCCGGACTTGAATTTACATCGGTCAATACCGAGGCCAACATGAAAATCCAATTATTCGTGCAATTGCTGGTAACGGAGGCGGCGTAGATCGCTGTTAAGTTCGTGTGTCGGGCTGGATTTCTATGGCTGCAGTCTGGAACCGTTGCATGATCCCATCTACCTCGCCCCGTGCGTGAATGCGATGAAAACCCTGCATCACCTTCTCGTCCAGTTGCGAACCAGACTGGCCATCCATCCACTCAAAAGCCTGTTCGACTGTCCATGGCTCCTTATAGGGGCGGCGTGAGGTCAGGGCGTCAAAAACGTCGGCGATCTTGGCAATGCGTGCCGACAGTGGGATCTCATCCCCCTTGAGCCCTTTGGGATAGCCACTGCCATCGACATTCTCATGGTGACAACCGGCGATTTCCCGGGCAACTTCGTAAAAAGGATTATCGCCCAGAATTTTCACTCCGAACTCGGCATGGCGCTGCATGATCTCCCATTCGGCCGCGTCGAGCTTACCCGGTTTCTTGAGAATTGCATCTGGAATATACATTTTGCCAAGATCATGCAAGATACTCATGAGCCCCATGTGTTCGGCAGCATCTGGCGCGAGGCCCATTTCCAGAGCAAGCACTTCGGTGTAATGTTGCACACGACGCACATGGGACCCGGTATCTTCATCCTTGCCTTCGCAAGCGACCGACAGCATGGTCACGGCGTCCAGATAGGCGTCCTTCAGATGGGCGGAGGCAATCGCCAGTTGCCGCCCCAGAGTCAGACTCTCCAATGCGCGTACCACGGTCAGACGTAGGTTTTCCGGCTCCCACGGCTTGGTTATGTACTTGTAGATGCCGGCCTCATTGACGCAACGCACCAGGGACTCCATGTCGGAGTAGCCCGTCAGCAGAATGCGAATCGCCTCCGGCTGCTCCTGCATGGCGAATTTTAATACCGCGTCACCGGTGATGTCTGGCATGCGCTGGTCGGAGATGATCAGATCGAACTTTTCAGTTTTGAGCAGCGCGATGCCTTCCGCGCCAGAATTGGCGGTGAATATCTGATAATCCAGCCGAAAGGCGCGCTTGAGGCTATCGAGAACGTCGGCTTCATCATCAACGAACAACACCCTGAATTTATCATTTCCCATCTGTTTCTTTCTTAGTCCTTAGCCAATGTCTAATCGAATTCCGGGTTCATCGGGAGTCGCAGAGTAAATTTGGTGCCGCGACCCACCTCGCTAGTGACCTCAATATGTCCGCCGTGTTTTTCCACGATGCCATAGGAAATTGACAGCCCGAGACCCGTGCCTTCGCCAACTTTCTTGGTGGTGAAGAATGGGTCAAAAATCTTGCCAATTACATCCGGCGGAATGCCTTTACCACTGTCGTCTATGCTGATCACGGCAAACTCACCCTCACGGACGGTCGTGATGCGCAATATGCCTGGACCCTCCGTCGCCTGAATAGCATTGTAAATGAGGTTCATGAACACCTGATTAATCTGACCGGCGCGGCACATCACCGGTTTGTTGAGTTGGTAATCCCGCACCACCTCAATGCGCCCCTTCATCTGATGCTGCAGAATGGCCAGGGTGTCATTGAGGCCATCCTCCAGTAGTACACTCTTCAATTCGGCCTCATCCAGCCTGGAAAAACTGCGCAAGGATGAAATGATTTCCTTGATGCGGGACGCGCCAGAGTTGCCACTACGGATGATCTTCAAGGTATCTTCCTTGATGAATTCCAGATCGATGGCTTGAATCTTCTGCTCAATGCCGGCTCGATGATCCTGATCCATCGGCAATCGGCGCATTTCCTCAATCAATTCCAGCATGACCTGCGTGTAGTTCTCAAGGTGCGGAAAATTGGCATAAATAAAACTGATCGGATTGTTGAGCTCATGCGCTACACCGGCGACCAGTTGGCCCAGAGAGGCCATTTTTTCGGCATGCACCAGCTGACTTTGTGCAGACTTGAGGTCACCGATGACGCCGGTCAACTCATTGTTGGTTGCTTCGAGCTCCTTGGTACGCGCATTCACGCGCTGCTCCAGGGTCTTGTTCAAATCCTCAAGTTCGACCACAAACTTTTCACGATCGATGGCTGATCGCTGTAAATTCTCCGCCATGACATTAAAGGCCCGTGCCAGGGTCCCGAGTTCATCCGAGGAGTCAACTTCAGAGCGTTGGGACAAGTCGCCAGAACTGGTAATGTCAGACACGACACGCGTCAAGGACTCTACCGGACGGGTTAGCCTGCGTGACAGCCAGCGTACGGTCAGCACGATGGGAATGCCCAGCAAGAAACCCAGGAATGCCAGTTTGAGCGCCACCAGACGAATGGGCAGGTAAGCGATGCTGGTTTCCCTGAGCGCCGCCACATGCCAGTCATTGAGCAGGGGATGATATTCCTGGGAGTAACCGGCGACATACTGCACTGATGAGAGCATCAGTTCAGGTTCACGTGCCGTGAGTGCCGGCAACTCATTTTTTTCAATCCTGACCTGATTTTTGCCTGAAAAAAGCAGCACCGATGACTCATCCTTATAAAGCAGGATGCGCTGACTGCCTTCGGTCAGCAATTTTTCGATCGAGCCCCAAGGCACCGTCACTACCAACGTGCCGATTTTAAAATCGGAAGCGAAACTGGCTTTCATGGACGTATTCAAGGCGATGCTTGCCTGGCCGGTCAACGGATTAAAATGCTTGTCGATGAATGTCGGCGCATTTCCCGGGCTAACCCAGATCGCCGGCAGCACGACATTGAGGGGTTGCGCAGTGGACGCCGCCACCAGCTTGTTCTGCGCGTCGAAGGCATAAATTTCGCCAGTCAAGGCATACTGCTGCTTGAGGTTGACCAGAGTGCGTGCCACCCGCTTGTCCACGTCTCCCGAAATCAGGTCGTTCATCACCTCCAGTTGTGACCAGGCGTTGAGATTAGTGGCAAGGCCCTGCACCTGACTCGATACTTGTTCGATTTTCTGGTTGGCAAGATGGGTGAGCGCGTCACTCTCGGCGTGCGCCATGGAGTTGCGTACGCTGGTAAAGACAAAGGCTGCGGTCAACAGGTAGGTTACGAAAAAAATGCCGACAAAAGATGCCAGCAGTTTGCGGCCGATGGAGCTAGTCAGCCAACGCCTCATGGCAGCTTCGCCAGTACCTTCACGTTTTGCGGAACGACACCGGCACTGATGTAACCAACCGCACCGGGAACCTTCTGCACGAAAGCCAGGACGGCCTGATCTGACTCCTGCACCAGGGGCGGCGACTTGCCTTTGAAGTGCATCTGATTCCAGTAGGCATTGAGTGCCATGGACGGCTGGCGCAGTACCACATTTGAAAATGTCGTGCGCGCACCGCTGGCAACCTCGCGGTTGACCGGGACAATATTGCCGCCTCCAGCCCAGGAGCTCGTTTTAAGCAGATAAATTTCCGCCAGCTCATCAGCCGACAAGCTGGATACCGCCACGCCGGGGTGGGCGATAACCAGCAACTCTTCCGCATCGGCAACAGTGCTGCCCAGCATCCAGAACAGCAAACAATAAAGTGGCAGGCGCATGGCTAGAACAGCACCGAAAATGACGCATATACGCCGCTACTAATACTCAGACGAGCACCATCCTGTTTGACATACTCAAGCTTCCAGGCGATGGCGGGGTCTGGACGCCAGACCATGCCAAGCAGGGAATTACGGGAGGTTTGTGTCGTATTACGGTCGGAGAAATATTCCTGCCGCGCAACCAGCGACCATTTTTCGCTGAGTGCGTAGCCTCCCTGCAGGTATGCACCCCATTCATCATCGCGCACCCGTTTCAGTTTTGCGCCCTGAATCCAGGTGTAAGTGGCTTCGGTTTCAATCTCGAATTTATCGAGGGTCTTGCGCGCATTGAACCCCAGCAAGGTCTGCGTGTCATCGCTGCGATTGACATCCGCATGCTGCAAGGAGAGGCCGATCTTGTCGTTGAGTCCTTTTTCCCAGTTGAGATGAGCGCCTGCCACATGGATAAATCCACGCAACTCATCTCTGCGCGGCATGATCTCGCCATCCGGCTGAAGATAAAGTTGTATCTCCGGCAATCGGCTGTTCTCAGGCAGGTAATTGAGTTCCAGCCCGGATGTATAGTTGGCAAAACTGCGGGTGGTGGTCATCGGCCGCGTCGTGGTCCATACCAGCGGGGCGGCGTGGATGGTGTTCCATTCTCCAACCGGAGTCAGCAGCTTGCCCAGTCGCAAAGAGAGATTTTCGGTTAGATTGCTGTCGTTATACAAACGTTCCAGCACGAAGGTAGGCTTGAAATCCGAAAACAGACCGCCCCCCTCGCGCCAGAGGGTGGCACCAGAATACTCTGCCTCAAAAAACGGATTTAAATATTTGTTAAAGTGAGCGCTGACAAACAGACTCATGTCATCGCCTACCGCCTGTGCCTTGCCGTCACGCGGCGCTTCTGCCACCAGGTTGATATAGCCGGCAATATTGATGTTGCCTGTGGTGTATCCCTCTCCCAGATGGTATTCGTCTGCCGATGAATTCGTTGTGCCGAACATTACCAGTAAAACAGCTAGAGCCCACTGCATGATCAATCGTATTCGCTGTGTCAAAAATATCATTAGAGCTCCATTCTAATTGACTTGGCAGCGTTTGCCACCCACAAAATTTTGCCCCGATTATTGGCATCCAACGATGTAAGTCCATATTGAGCAGGTGACAACTCAAGTCCTGTAGCTGTCATAGCGCAGCTGCAATCCTGCCGCAGCAGTAGCAGGAATCGTGGCGACGATAGTGACATGCTCGCCAAACTGTTTGTTCTCGATCTGCCCACCCAGTTTTTCCAGTTCCCGGGTGAAACTGTCCAGCCTGGCATAATCCAGCACCATCCGTAGCTGTTGCATCGCCACAAATGGTCCGATGCGGGCGGCATCTAGCGCCAACTTTGCAGTGCCGCCATAGGCGCGCGCCAATCCGCCCGTCCCTAAATTGATGCCACCGTAATAGCGGATCACGCCAACGGCCACATTGATCAGGTCACGCCCTTCGAGATGTTGCAAGATAGGTTTTCCTGCAGTGCCCGAGGGTTCCCCGGCATCATGAAAACGCTGCACCAGTCCTTGCGGCGTTTGTACCCGGAAGGCATAGGCCAGATGATTTGCCTGCGCGTGCTCACGGGCCATGCGGCGCAGCATCAGGGCCACCGCCCGTTCATCCGAGCAGCATTCTGACCACGCGACAAAGCGTGATTTGTTGATGGTTTGTTCGGCCCCTCCGGCCTCGATGATGCGTTGCATCAGAGCAAGAACAGTTGCAGCAGTTCGTTGAGAAAACGCTGGCCGAGCAGGGTCGGCGCAATTCGGTTGTCAGTGCGGCTCAGCAAACCTTTACCCGTGGCCTCAAGCAAGGCCGGTTCCATGGAGGATAAGGGCAAGCCGGTACGTTGTTCGAACAGGGCAGGCTCGAAGCCATCGATCAGTCGCAAGCTGTTCAGCATGAACTCGAACCCCAGGTCTTGCACCGTCAGCATGCGCTCGCTTTCGATCTGCGTATTGTCGGCAACGCCTTGCAGATAGGCGGCGGGATGCTTGATGCGGGCCTGGCGCAGGATGCCCTGTGGCAACGTGATTTTGCTGTGGGCGCCGGCACCCAGCCCAAGATAATCGCCGAACTCCCAGTAATTGCGGTTGTGGCGGCATTGGTGGCCGGCCAAGGCGAAGGCCGAGGTTTCGTAATGCTGGTAACCGGCTTGTGCCAGCTCAATCTCGATCGCTTCTTGCATGGCGGCACTGGTGTCATCATCCGGTAGCGGCGGCGGTGCGTGATGAAATGCGGTATTGGGTTCCAGCGTCAGATGATAGGCCGACAAGTGAGCAGGCGCATAGGCGATGGCCGCCTGCACATCGGCGAGCGCCTGCGCCATGGTTTGTTCAGGCAGCGCATACATCAGGTCCAGATTGACCTGATCGAAACTGGCGAGTGCCAATTCCACCGCGCGCCTGGCCTCATTCGCGTCGTGAATACGGCCAAGGGCTTTCAAATGCGTGTCGTTGAAGCTCTGAATGCCAAGCGACAAGCGGTTGATGCCGGCCTCTCTGAAACCGGCAAAGTGTGTCGCCTCCACCGTGCCGGGATTGGCCTCCAGCGTGATCTCAGCCTCGACCGCCAGCGGCAGCAACATGCGGACGCGTGCCAGCAATTCGTTCAACACCTCTGGTGACATCAGACTGGGGGTGCCGCCGCCGAAGAAGATGCTCTGTACGCGCCTGCCCCACACCAGCGGCAGCGTCTGTTCCAGGTCAGCAATCAGGGCGTCGGCATAGGCCTGATCCGGCGACTGCTGGCGCGACTCATGCGAATTGAAATCGCAGTACGGGCATTTGCGCACGCACCAGGGGTAATGGATGTAAAGACTGAGGGGTACTGGAACTGGCATGAGGGCTGGGGACTGGGTTTTTTCGACTAACGAGTAGCGACTAACGACTGTTGTTTCAACTTCTCCAGCAACAAACGCAAGGCCTGGCCGCGATGGCTGATGCGGTTCTTGTCGTCCATGGAAATTTCGGCGACGCTTAGGCTAAGCGTGGTATCGAGAAACAGCGGGTCATAGCCGAACCCGCTCGTCCCGCGTGGAGTCTCCAAAATTACGCCATGCCATTGGCCTTCGGCAATGATGGGCTGCGGGTCTTCGGCGTGGCGCAACAGCACCAGGGTCGAATGGTAATGGGCGCGACGGTCTGCCATGCCCTGCATCGCAGCCAGAAGTTTTTCGTTGTTACGTGCGTCCGAGCGTGGCTCTCCCGCATAGACCGCTGAAATCACGCCGGGGGCCCCGCCCAGAGCGGATACGCACAGGCCTGAATCATCTGCCAGTGCCGGCAAGCCGGTCAACCGCGCCGCATGCCGTGCCTTGGCCAGTGCATTTTCGATGAAGGTGATGTGCGGTTCGGCGGCCTCCGGCACGCCAAATACGGCTTGCGACAACACTTCGATGCCCAACGGTTGCAACAAGACACTGATTTCATCGAGCTTGTGCGCGTTGCCGGTGGCGATGACCAGTTTTTTCATGCTACAGGCCAAGGGCTGATTTCTGCAACGCGATCAGTTTCTTGATGCCGGCCTGGGCCAGGTCCAGCAGGGCATCCATCTCGGCGCGCTGAAATGGCACGCCTTCTGCGGTGCCCTGAATCTCGACGAAACCACCGCCGGCCGTCATGACCACATTCATGTCGGTGTCGCAGCTGGAATCCTCAATATAATCGAGATCGAGTACCGGCGTGCCCTGATAGATGCCCACCGAAATGGCGGCGACAAAATCACGCAGCGGCGATTCGGCAATCAGCTGCTTTTCCAACAAGGTTGCCACGGCGTCATGCAAGGCGACAAATGCGCCGGTAATGCTGGCGGTTCGGGTGCCCCCATCAGCTTGGATCACATCACAATCGATCTGGATGGTGCGCTCGCCAAGCTTGTCGAGATCGATGATGCTACGCAGGCTACGTCCGATCAGGCGTTGAATTTCCTGGGTACGACCGGATTGCTTGCCGCGCGCAGCCTCCCTGTCCATGCGACTACCGGTGGAGCGGGGCAGCATGCCGTATTCAGCTGTCACCCAACCCTGGTTCTTGCCGCGCAGGAAAGGGGGCACTTTTTCCTCGACGCTGGCGGTGCACAATACGTGCGTGTCGCCAAACTTCACCAGCACCGACCCCTCGGCATGTTTGGTATAGCGGCGGATGATCTCGACCGGACGCAATTGTCCAGGCGTGCGTTGACTAGGGCGCATGGTTTGCCTCTTGCTGTTAATCAAAAGGTCTTAATTATATCTTGCTAGAGGGGCAGTTTCTGCCCTGTTACTTCTGCAGTTTCTTGATGGCATTCTGAATTTCTGCAATTGCACCCTCGATTTCAACGTCGCTCATCTTCGCCTCGTCTATCGGCGCATCGCCTGCGGCGTCTTGATGCGGTTTCATCAGGATAGTTGTCGTGCTCGCGAACGGCATGGCATTCGTTGAAACCTGTAGCCTGGGGGACGCCCTGCCGCCCCAATTAAGGGCGATGGCACTCATGTTGTCGCTTTTTGCGTCAGCGCGTGATTCCGCCAGATCAAGCAATTTTGGAACAGTCATATTGACGAGCTCACCGGACAGAATCTCAGCCATTTTTTCATCACCGACCAGTGACCACAGGCCATCACTGCACAACAGAATGGTGTCGCCCTCGTGCAATTCCAGCTTTGTCGACAGCTCGATCTCAGGTTTGACGTTACCACCCAGGCAATTATAGATTTTGTTACGCTCAGGATGTGTCCCCAGCTGTCCCAGATTAAGCAAGCCGCGACGGTACATCAGTTGCACCTTGGAATGATCTTCGGTTCGCTTAAGAACCATGCCATCACGAAAATGATAGAGGCGAGAATCTCCGACATGCGCGACATGGAGCACATTGCGCTGGGCGATGGCAGCAACAACCGTGGTTCGCGGGCACTCAGGCAGGCCATGACTGGTTGCGTAATTTTCGATGGCCTCATGCGCCAGCAGGATGGTCTCAGACAGGAACTGAAAGGGATCAGGCAGATAGGGCATGGCAGTATGCTGAAACGCTTCCATCAGCGTATTGATGACGATCTGTGCAGCGATCTCGCCGCCACCGTGCCCTCCCATGCCGTCCGCCAGCACTGCCAGCATCGCCTCACGGCTATAGGAATAGGCCACACGATCCTGATTGTTTTTACGTGAGCCCTGGCGACTACCTTGATAAACAGTAAATTTCACAGGCGTAATCTTCGTCTGATTGACGCCAGCAACGAGCTGTCTTCGAGTGGCGCTTCCTGCAGTGCCTTTTGCAGCGTAAACACGCTTTGCGGCCGTTGCAGGGGATCGAGCTTCATGCACCAGTCGATCAGTTCAAGCAAGTGTTGGGAATAGATGCCACGGCCAACCTGAATGGCAGGCAACAGCGTATCCTGCCGTTGGCGCAAATCCGCAGCACGCGGCGAGGCGCGCATCAGACAGGCATAAAGAGAGGCCCCCACACTGTATATATCGCTCCAGGGACCCAGCAGTTTGCGATTGGTATATTGCTCCGGCGGTGCAAACCCTGGCGTAAAACTGAGTGGCAGGGCCGCATGCACGTTGGCCAGGGTCTGCCGCGCAGAACCAAAATCCAGCAGAACAGGAGAGCCGTCGAGGCGAATGTAAATATTCGCAGGCTTGATATCCAGATGTAGCAATTTGCTGGCATGTACTTCACGCAAACCACCCAGCATCTCGGAAAACAGGCGCCTGACGAACGCCTCCTTGGCTGGCATGGCATGTGACTGGATGTATTCCTGCAAAGATTTGCCGCGCTCGTATTGCATCACCATGTACACCGTATCATTGGCACGGAAAAAATTAAGCACGCGGATGATGTTGTTGTGGTCAATGTTGGCGAGCGCTCGCCCTTCCTCGAAAAAACATTTCAGCCCAAGGCGGAAGTTGATTTCATTTTCAGGCGAATTGGCCTCGACCAGATCACTTGCAGTGCGCCTGGCCAAGGCAATGGGCAAATATTCCTTGATCGCCACGCGCGTACCCTGTTGATCACGGGCCAGATAGACATAACTGAACCCGCCAGCACTCAACAATTTTTCGATCCGGTAGTCCTGCAACCGGTATCCCTGGGGTAACGCGTGATTCTCGGATTCCTGCATGGGAGTAATGAGAATGCATGACTAAAAGCCTATTCTGTCATGAACCGTCGTGGATTTGATAATATGAGCCAAAAATATCAGAAAGCTGGAAACGATGAGCGGTCTATTATTCAGCATGACGGGCTTTACAGCCCAGGAGCGCGAAATAGCGGCAGGCGTTCTGCTGCTCGAATTGCGCACGGTGAACCACCGCTACCTTGAACTGCACCTGCGTCTGGATGATGCGCTACGCAGCATCGAACCTGCGTTACGTGAAGCGATTGCCGCACGCCTGGGCCGCGGCAAGGTTGAGTGTCGGCTGTCGCTGATCGCACCAAAAGACGCCGGCGCCGGGGCCACCGTCAATGATCTCGTGCTGCGGCAACTGGCCCAACTCAGCATTGAAGTGCAACGGCATTTCCCGCAAAGTCACGGTCTGAGCGTGGCAGATATTCTGCGCTGGCCTGGGGTGCTTGCCACCGAGTCAGTTGCCGACGACACCGTACGAGCAGACGTTTTGGCCCTGCTGGAGCAGGGCTTGCAGGACTTGACCGCTGCACGTGGCCGCGAAGGCGAAAAGCTCAAAGGGCTGATACTCGAACGTGTAGTGTTGATGGAACAGCAGGTAGAGCGCGTACGTCCGCTGTTGCCAATCCTGATCCAAGCCTATCAGGAAAAGCTGGCAGCAAAATTGAAGGAAGTCATGCAAACGGCAGATGACGAACGTATCCGTCAGGAGTTGACCCTGTTCGTGCAGAGGATCGACGTGGATGAGGAACTCGACCGCCTTACTACCCATTTGCAGGAAGTCCGGCGCATTCTGGCCAAGGGCGGGGCAGTAGGCAAGCGTCTGGATTTCATGATGCAGGAACTCAACCGCGAAGCCAACACCTTAGGCTCAAAATCGGCCGCCACCGAAACGTCCAGAGTCTGTATGGAACTGAAAGTGCTGATCGAGCAGATTCGTGAGCAGATTCAGAATCTTGAGTAGTATTCTATACGGCGGATCCCCTACGTGTACCCAAAGCAAAGCATTGAATGCGCTTAATGGTTGTAATTGACGTTCAAATTCATGACTAGCATCCGGCCAAGCAGCTGCACGGCGGCGCTTTTTGCCGCCTGGCTAGTGGCCGGTTGTGCCACGTCCAGTGAACCGCCGATTAATGGCCACCTTATTCCAAAGCCTGAGCAAAGCAAATCCATCAGCTTTCTGGGCAAGTCCGATGTCGATCATCTGGCCGATGTGGAAATGCGTGAAAATACACAAAGCCTCAAATTGCTCATGAGCAAACTCTACCGGCGTAATCCGCGCGAATTAAGAAAAAGCACGGCAGACAGTGTCGAGGTCATGGTGGACTGGGTGTTTGAGGGTGATCACGGCTGGAAATTTAAAAAGATCAATGAGGTACAGGGAGTCGAAGCGCTTTACCTCGCATTTTCTCCGGACTATCCAGGCGACCGCGTACTACCCCTGATCGTCGGCCTGCAAACCATGCTGCTGAAGGCGCATGGCGGCAAGAGCGATTTTTTCATGACTGACAGTATTGATCCGCAGAACGTCTACAATGCGGCCCGCAATATTGAAATTGCCGTGTGGAAACTGTCCAATGCGCGCGATGACAAGGGACAACTCTATCTGCTGTCCAATGAGCAGGGCGATCAGGAGCGCAACCTGAGCTTTGAACGCGAGTTCGGCAAGATGGTCGGGCGACTGGATTTGTTTGCGCTCACGATTTCCGAAAAATCCCAGCGTCTGATTGCCCGGGTGACACAAAATCTGGCCACGGCACTATTTCTGCCATTTTAGCTGCTTGAGTTTTGCCGTTTTGACAGCTTGACCTGTCGCCGGGCGTGGAATTGGGTAAAATTGGCACTTCATCCCCTTGACTAATGAAGCTATGGCTCCAATCAACCTACCGGGTAATCTATTCATCGTTACGGCTCCATCGGGCGCCGGCAAAACCAGTCTGGTTCGTGCCCTGCTGGCCACAGATAGCGCGATGCGACTTTCCGTCTCTTACACGACGCGCCCGATGCGACCCGGTGAGGTGGACGGAGTGGATTACCATTTCGAGACCGAAGACTACTTTTTGGAAAAGCTGACGGCGGGGGATTTCCTGGAGAGCGCCGAGGTGCATGGAGCACGCTATGGCACGTCCCAAACCCGCGTCGAGTCTGAATTGAAGAACGGCCACGACTTGGTGCTGGAGATAGACTGGCAGGGAGCGGCGCAGGTACGCAACCTTTATCCACAGGCCATCGGCATTTTCATTCTGCCGCCGTCCATGGATGCACTGGAGCAGCGCTTGTGCAAACGCGCTCAGGATTCGGCCGAGGTGATTGCACGACGCCTGGCTGCGGCACGCGAGGAGGTCAGTCATGTCAGTGAGTTTGACTATGTTATAATCAACGACCAGTTCGATGTGGCGTTGCACGACTTACTGGCCATCGTTCGCAGTCAGCGTTTGCGTGGTGAAAAACAGCTAGCGCGCCAGCATGACTTGCTGCAAAAAATCATTTAAAGGATTCCCCCATGGCCCGTATTACCGTTGATGATTGTCTGGTGAAAATTCCAAACCGTTTCCAGTTGACCCTTGCCGCCGCCTACCGCGCCCGCCAGGTGGCAAACGGCTCCGAACCTCTGGTTAGCAACACCCACCGCGACAAGCCGACTGTGGTTGCCTTGCGTGAAATTGCCGCTGGAAAAGTGGGGCTTGAAATTCTCAATCGCGGTCAGGCCTGAGCTAGCGGCTTGTTAAGTCATGGGCGGTAAACCCGAAGCCAACACGCCGCCTATTCCTCTGCTGCCTGCCGACGGCGAGGATTCGCAACTCAGCCTGCTGTTGAGAACTTATCTCAAGCCCGACGACATCGAGCAAGTGATGACAGCGTACCGCTTCAGCGATGCAGCGCACGCGGGACAGTTGCGAAAGACCGGCGAACCTTACATTACCCACCCCGTCACCGTGGCCTGCATCCTGGCCGAATTGCATCTCGACCCGCCCAGCCTGATGGCAGCGCTGCTGCATGACGTGATGGAAGATACCGAAGTCAGCAAGCCGGAACTGGCTGAGCGCTTCGGAAAAACGGTGGCGGAACTGGTGGACGGCGTTTCCAAGCTCGACAAAATCGAGTTTCAGACCGCAACGCACGCGCAAGCGGAAAACTTCCGCAAGATGCTGCTGGCGATGTCGCAGGATGTGCGCGTGATTCTGGTCAAGTTGGCCGACCGCCTGCACAACATGCGTACGCTGGATGTGATGGCGCCCGAGAAGCGGCGGCGCATTGGACGTGAAACCCTGGAAATCTACGCCCCGATCGCCAATCGGCTGGGCCTCAACACCGTTTACCAGGAGTTGGAAGACTTAAGCTTCAAGAATATCTACCCGCGCCGTTACGCTGTGCTGAACAAGGCCATCAAGGCTGCACGCGGTAATCGCCGTGAAGTGGTGGGAAAAGTTCTGGAGGCGATCAAGTACCGCCTGGGAGAATCCCAAATCGAGGCCGAGGTCAGCGGCCGTGAAAAACACCTGTACAGCATCTATAAGAAAATGGCGGAGAAGACCGGCACCTTCTCCCAGGTGTTCGATATCTACGGTTTTCGGGTAACGGTCAAGGACATGCCGACCTGCTATCTCTCACTAGGCACCCTGCATGGCCTGTATAAACCCATCCCCGGCAAGTTCAAGGATTACATCGCCATCCCCAAGGCTAACGGTTACCAGTCGCTGCACACCACGCTGTTCGGTCCGTTCGGCACGCCGATCGAAGTGCAGATCCGCAGTCGCGAAATGCACAATATCGCCGAAGCCGGCGTCGCTGCGCACTGGCTTTACAAGTCCAGTGACGCAGACCTCTCGGCCCTGCAGCAGCGCACCCATCAATGGTTACAACGGCTGTTGGAAATTCAGTCCGAGAGCACCGATTCAGCCGAGTTTCTCGAACACTTCAAGGTTGACCTGTTCCCGGATGAGGTCTATGTATTCACTCCCAAGGGCAAGATCATGGCGCTGCCACGCGGCGCAACAGCGGTTGATTTCGCCTATGCTGTGCATAGCGATGTGGGAAATCGCTGCGTCGCAGTCAAGATCAATCACGATTTGGCACCGCTTCGCACCGAGCTGCGCAATGGCGACCATGTGGAAATCATTACCGCATCCCACTCCAAGCCCAATCCGTCCTGGCTCAACTACGTCGCTACCGGCAAGGCGCGTGCCCATATCCGGCATTTCCTCAAGACCATGAAGTCGGAAGAATCCGCCGTGCTGGGCGAACGTCTGCTCAATCAGGCGTTACGCGCGCTGCATGCCGATCCGGCACTGATTGAAGAATCGCGCTGGGCAAAGCTGCTGCGTGACTATGGCATCAAGACCCGCGAAGAAATCCTCACCGACATCGGCCTTGGCAAGCGCCTCAATATCATGGTCGCCCACCAACTGCTAGCGATGGCGGAAGCCCCTGGGGAACGGTCGCACAAACTAGGTTCGATCACCATCCGCGGGTCGGAGGGCATGGCGGTGCAGTTCGCAAAATGTTGCCGTCCGATTCCAGGAGACCCGATCCTTGGTTTCATCAACAAGGGCAAGGGCCTGGTGATTCACACCCACGATTGCCCCGCCATACGCAAATTCCGCATGGATCCGGATAAGTGGCTGGACGTCGAATGGGATCCGGACACCCACCGCCTGTTCATGGTCAACCTCAAACTGGCAGTAGCCAATCAGCCTGGCGTGCTGGCCAAGGTGGCGACTGGTATTGCCGATGCCGGCTCCAACATCGACAATGTCAGCATGGAAGAGGGTGATAACAGTGCTTATACCAACATGCATTTCACGGTGCAGATCAAGGACCGCGAGCATCTGGCAACGTTGATGCGCCGACTGCGCAAGATTCCTGAAGTAGTGCGCATCAATCGGGTCAAGGGCGCGATTGTAGAACACAGAAATCAGTAAAACTAAGACTATTAAGGACGCATCATGACACGCAGTATCATTTCAACCGACGGCGCCCCTAAGGCCATCGGCACCTATTCCCAGGCCGTCAGGGTTGACGCTACGGTCTATCTTTCCGGTCAGATCGGCCTCGACCCCGCCAGCATGCAAATGGTGGAAGGCATAGAGGCTCAAGTGCGGCGCGTGTTCGATAATCTCAGTGCCGTGGCCTTAGCGGCCGGCGGTTCGTTGAGGGACATCGTCAAGCTCAATATTTTTCTCACAGACCTCGGTCACTTTGCACTGGTCAACACCATCATGGCCGAATATTTCAACGAACCCTACCCGGCGCGTGCTGCCGTTGGCGTCGCCTCATTGCCTAGAGGTGCTCTGGTTGAAGCCGATGGCGTGCTGGTGCTGGGAGTCTGATTTTTTAAAGCCCTTCAATCGTGTCTGATCTGAGCACGATCAAGGGCGTCACCAAGCCCATGCTGGCCCGCCTGGCCAAGCTAGGTCTGCAGCGCGCCGATGACTTGCTGCTACATCTGCCGCTACGTCATGTCGATGAAACCCGGCTCACGCCGATCCGTGATCTCCGCGTCGGTGAGCAGGCGCAGGTGGAAGGCGAAATCATTCATGCAGAAACCCTATCCCGTCCCCGCCGCGCGCTGATTTGCCAATTACAGGATGACGTTGGCGGTCTGTTGCACCTGCGCTTTCTGCATTTCTATCCCAGCCAGGTCGCCATGCTCAAAACCGGCGCCCGCATCCGTGCCTTCGGCGAGGCGCGACCGGGATTTTTTGGCTTGGAGATGGTGCATCCGCAATGCCATGTGGCACGTGATGAAATGCCATTAAGTGCCGCATTGACGCCGATCTACCCCACCACCGCCGGCCTGTCGCAAGCCATGCTGCGCAAGCTGGTGCGCTGGGCCCTGCAGCAAGGAGATCTTGGCGAGATCCTGCCGACGGCGATTTATGCCGGGCTTCAGCTTCCGGATTTCGCCGTCAGCCTGAACTTTCTGCACGGGCCTCCACCCGACACGCCGATAGAATCACTGCAGCAAAGAAGTGGTCCCGCCTGGCGTCGCCTGGCCTTCGACGAACTGCTGGCACAACAACTCTCCATGCGCCGCCACCATGCGCGCCGTCGTTCACAAGGCGCGCCCCGGCTCGAGCCGCAACGATATCTCACCAACGCGCTACTCGATGCGCTGCCGTTTGTAATGACTGGCGCGCAACAAAGAGTCTGGGCGCAAATCAGTCTTGATCTGAGCACACCCCACCCCATGCAGCGCCTGCTGCAGGGCGATGTCGGCAGCGGCAAGACCATTGTCTCGGCACTGGCCGCGCTGCAGGCGATCGAAAATGGCTGGCAGGCCGCTCTGATGGCGCCCACCGAAATCCTCGCCGAGCAACATTACCGGAAACTCCATGACTGGCTGACGCCCCTCGGCGTTAACGTCTACTGGCTATCGGGGACACAAACCAAGGTCATGCGCACGGCATCACTGGCGGCAGTGGCCGATGGTACGGCACAAATTGCCATTGGCACCCATGCCCTGTTTCAGGAGCAGGTCCAGTTCGCAAAACTAGGCTTGGCCATCATCGATGAGCAGCACCGCTTTGGCGTGCACCAGCGGCTGGCGCTGCGTCAGAAGGGACGGCTGCCGCACCAGTTGATGATGAGCGCCACTCCCATTCCCAGAACGCTGGCGATGGGTTACTACGCCGACCTTGATGTCTCAGTGATTGACGAACTGCCACCCGGCCGTACGCCCGTGGTCACCAAGCTGGTTAGCGACTCGCGCCGGGGCGAAGTGTTGACCCGGGTGCGTGATGCTTGCCAGCAGGGTCGCCAAGCCTACTGGGTATGTCCGTTGATTGAGGAGTCCGAGGCGCTGCAACTCAAGACTGCGTTGGAGACTCATGAATTGCTGACGGCCGCCCTGCCCGGGCTCAACATCGGTTTGGTCCATGGCCGCATGAAGCCCAACGAAAAGCAGGCGGTGATGCAGGCCTTTAACGCCAACGAAGTACATCTGCTGGTCGCGACCACGGTGATCGAAGTGGGCGTAGATGTTCCCAACGCCAGCCTGATGGTGATCGAGCATGCCGAACGCATGGGTTTATCACAGCTGCACCAGTTGCGCGGGCGGGTCGGGCGGGGTTCGACAGAAAGTGCCTGCTTTCTTCTGTTCCAGGCGCCCCTGTCGGACACCGCACGTGCGCGCCTCAAGATCATCTTCGAAAACACCGACGGTTTTGCGATTGCGCGGGCCGATTTAAATTTGCGCGGCCCCGGGGAATTCCTTGGAATACGCCAGAGTGGCGTGCCACTGTTGAAAATCGCCGACCTGGAGCGTGATGCCGATTTACTGGAAGCTGCCCGAAAAATTGCCGACCAGCTATTGCGTGAACAGCCGCAGGCGGCTGAGCTGCACTTGCAGCGCTGGCTTGGGCAGACCGGGGACTACGTCAAGGTTTAAACGGTCTGATATGGCATAATCCAAGCTGTGAAAACACTCACCCAGTATTCTCCCTGTCGCGCCAGATGGCTGGCCAAGCCTATTGGCAGCGGCGCCTACCGGCAGTGGCTGGTGACCGCAGGCTCATTGACACGGCGCTTGCAGGCCAGCGCGCGATCGTTTTCGGTAACCCATGTCAGACAGCATTTGGGGCGACTACAGCCGGATGAAGCGGTCGTACTGGACATGCGCCGGCAGCATCAAGCACTGTTACGCGAGGTTTGCCTGTGCTGCAATGGCCGTCCAGTCGTGTACGCGCATAGCGTATTGCCGCGTCACAGCCTGCACGGCGCCTGGCGTGATCTTGCACATTTGGGTTCGCGACCGCTGGGGGCCGCCCTGTTCGCCCAGGCCGGGGTCATGCGCACGCAGTTGACCTATCGCAAGTTGCGGCCCGGTCATCCCTTGTACCAGCGTGCCGTTTCGTTATTAAAGCTCACGTCGCCCATGCTGTGGGCGCGCCGCTCGGTCTTCATGCTGCAAGGTGCACCAATACTGGTGACGGAAGTTTTCCTGCCGGACGTGCTGGAACTATGAAACACCTGATCAGCCGGCTTGACGCCTATGAACGCCTGATGCGACTGGACAAGCCGATTGGCATCCTGCTGCTATTGTGGCCGACGCTATGGGCACTGTGGATGGCAAGCGCTGGCCATCCCAATCCTGTCATGATCTGGGTTTTCCTGCTTGGCACGGTGCTGATGCGCTCGGCCGGTTGCGTGATGAATGATTACGCGGATCGAAATTTCGACCCGCATGTGGTACGGACCCGTAGCCGCCCGCTAGCATCCGGGGAGGTAAGCAAACGCGAGGCACTGTGGCTCTCGGCCGGCCTGAGCCTGCTGGCATTCGGCCTGGTGTTGCAACTCAATGCCCTGACTATCAAGTTGTCAATACTGGCCTTGTTACTGGCCATGACTTACCCGTTTACCAAGCGTTTTCTTGTCGTGCCCCAAGCCTATCTTGGCATTGCCTTCGGTTTTGGCATCCCGATGGCCTTTGCTGCACAAAATGGTGCCGTACCGGCCGTCGCATGGCTGTTGTTGCTGGCCAATGTGTTCTGGTCTATCGCCTATGATACCGAATACGCGATGGTCGATCGCGAAGATGATCTCAAGATAGGCATCCATTCCTCTGCCGTGTTTTTCGGCCGATTCGAGATCTTGGCGATCATGACTTGCTATGCTGCCATGTTGGCTACGCTGGCCTGGGTGGGCTGGCTTCTGCGCCTGCACTGGCCCTATCACGCGGGCCTGCTGATCGCCGCCGGCCTGGCCCTGTATCATTTCACACTGGTACGGACGCGGGTCCAGACGCACTGCTTCAAGGCGTTTTTACACAACAACTGGCTGGGAGCGACGGTTTTTGCAGGACTGGGATTAAGCTATTTGATTTAATCACTATATTTCGTTTGACAAAGCTCGCGACTCCGGCCTAAAATCCGCCTCTTTAATTTTTTCAGCGATCACGGTTGCAACGATGAAAACCTTTTCTGCTAAATCGCACGAAGTAAAACACGACTGGTTCGTGGTAGATGCTACGGACGTGGTGCTGGGCCGATTGGCCAGCGCAATTGCTCACCGCCTGCGCGGCAAGCACAAGACAATTTATACCCCCCATGTGGATACTGGCGATTATATCGTCGTAGTCAATGCGGAAAAGCTTAAAGTAACCGGCAACAAGGCCGACGGTAAGCTCTACCACAGCCACAGCGGTTACCCCGGCGGTATCTCGACCACCAATTTCAGCAAGATGCAGGGCCGCTTCCCGGGCCGCGCGCTCGAAAAAGCTGTCAAGGGCATGCTGCCGAAAGGTCCGCTGGGCTATGCGATGTTCCGCAAGCTCAAGGTCTATGCCGGCCCCAAGCATGACCACGTTGCGCAGCAACCTAAACCCTTGGAAATTTAAGGATCCAGCATGATCGGTAAATATAATTATGGAACCGGCCGCCGCAAGAGTTCTGTGGCCCGCGTTTTTCTGAAGCTCGGCAAGGGCAATATTGTCGTCAATGACAAGCCTGTCGACGAATACTTCTCCCGCGTGACATCGCGCATGATTTTGCGTCAGCCTTTGGAACTGACCAATAACACGGACAGCTTCGACATCATGGTGAACGTGGTTGGTGGTGGCGAGTCTGGCCAGGCCGGTGCGGTTCGTCACGGCATTACGCGTGCATTGATCGATTATGATGCGGCTCTGAAGAGCGCCCTGTCCACCGCCGGTTTCGTGACTCGCGATGCACGTGAAGTTGAACGTAAGAAGGTCGGCCTGCGTAAAGCGCGTCGTGCCAAGCAGTTCTCCAAGCGTTAATCGTCTGGAACTGAAAAAAAGCCGCTTTTTAGCGGCTTTTTTATTTCCCAAGACCTGCGCGCGAGGGATTTATGATTGCCTTTTCAGAGACCGATGATTAAGATTGGCCGCTCTGGATGAAACGCAGGCTTGAAATTCATGAAAAAGATCAAGATCGGAATCGTTGGCGGCACCGGCTATACCGGTGTCGAGTTGTTGCGCCTGCTGGCACGGCACCCGCATGCGGAATTGTCTGTCATCACCTCACGTGGTGAAGCGGGTCAGCGGGTCTGTGACCTGTTCCCTAGCCTGCGCGGCACCATTGACCTCGCTTTTACCGATCCGGAGCAGGCTGATCTTAAGGCTTGCGATCTGGTATTCTTTGCCACCCCTAACGGTATCGCCATGCAACAGACCCGTGCGTTGCTGGATGCCGGGGTTCGCGTCATCGACCTGGCCGCCGATTTTCGCATCAAGGATGTCGCAATCTGGGAAAAATGGTATGGCATGCCTCATGCCTGTCCGGATCTCATCAAGACTGCCGTTTATGGTTTACCGGAAATCAACCGGAGTGAAATTGTGCACGCGCGACTGGTCGCAAACCCCGGATGCTATCCAACTGCGGTACAACTTGGATTCCTGCCCTTGCTCCGCGCCGGCCTGGTGGATGAAGCCAGTCTGATCGCCGACGCCAAGTCTGGAGTCAGCGGTGCTGGTAGAAAGGCCGAAGTCTCCAGCCTGTTTGCCGAGGCGGGCGACAACTTCAAGGCCTATGCAGTAGCCGGCCACCGCCATTTGCCCGAAATAAGCCAAGGCCTGAGCTTGATGTGTAATCATTCAGTCGGGCTGACCTTTGTGCCTCACCTGACGCCCCTGATCCGCGGCATCCACGCGACCCTCTACGCGCGCATGACAGAGGACGCAGACATACAACAGTTGTTCGAGTCCTACTACAGGAATGAACATTTCGTCGATGTGCTACCCCCCGGTTCACATCCTGAGACGCGCTCCGTACGCGGCTCCAACCAGTGCCGGATTGCCGTCCACCGTCCGCAGGGAGGAAACATGATCGTCGTGTTGTCAGTCATCGATAATCTGGTCAAGGGTGCCGCAGGTCAAGCGATTCAGAACATGAACATCATGTTCGGTCTGGCGGAAACCATTGGGCTGGAAATAGTACCGTTGCTGCCATGAGAAAAAGACTACGGGAACTACAGCGGCGTTTTGGCATCATGGCGCCACAAGTTGCGGTGCGTGCCGCCCTACCCTGGTACTGGAGTCTGGCAGGGGTACTGCTGGTGCTGGTGCTGGGCTACGGCTTGGCTTATTGGCAGTTTGTCGGCCGTCATGCCCTCCCTCTGGACCAATTGGCCGCTAAGAAGTGGGAGGACATGCAAAGCCTGCAAGTGAAAGTGGTTCACCTTGAGAGCCAGTTGCAGGTTGCGAATGCAGCACAAAGCAACCTCGCCAAGGAAATGGCCGCCATGCAGGATGAAAGCATACGGATGAAAGAGGAAGTAACCTTCTACAAGAACATCATGATTGAAGGTGGAACCACCGGCGTGCCCAAGATTTACAGTGTCAAGCTGAGTCATGGCGCGCATGCGGGCGAGTATCAATATCAGATTTTGCTGGTGCAATCCGGGCGGCATGACAAACTGGTCCAAGGCAGCTTGGAACTGGTGTTGAATGACGTGCAGGATGGCAAGCCGACAGCGCGCCATGTTGAACCGCCGGGGCAACAAAGTGGCATCAAGGTGAATTTCAAATATTATCAGCGCATCGAAGGATTTTTTACTGCGTTGCCGCACTCAGGCAGCCAGACCCTGCAAGTACAATATATAGCCGCAGGTGGAAAGCAGTCCACCCTGACGCAGGCAGCCGATTTACCGAATTAAGAGAGGGTGATGCATGTTTTCAAGAAACCGCCAAAAACCACAGAGTCGCATCGATACGTTGATCGGTGCAGAAACGACCGTGGATGGCGATATTAATTTTAGTGGCGGTCTGCGCGTCGATGGTCAAATTCGTGGCAACGTTAACGAAGTCGGTGGAAAATCCGGCACGCTGGTGTTGAGTGAACACGGACAAATCGAGGGTGCTATCACCGTCTCCCATGCGGTGATCAATGGCGCCGTCGTGGGCCCCGTCAACGCGAGCACCTATGTGGAGCTTCAGGCAAAATCCCGGGTCACTGGAGATGTTCGTTACAAGAGTCTGGAAATGCACATGGGGTCCGTGGTGGAGGGGAAACTCATTTATTTGGGTCAAGCCGAAGCGGAAACAGTCCTGCCGGATTGACCCATGGCTCCAGTGCGCGCATAATCAAACAGTTACAGAAACTAGGAGTGCAATATTATGGATACCGTCATTGAAATGCCTGCCCCGTTGGTTTTCACCGACAATGCGGCCAAGAAGGTGAAAGAACTGATCGATGAAGAAGGCTCGCCCGACCTGAAACTGCGTGTTTTCGTCACCGGTGGTGGCTGTTCAGGCTTCCAGTACGGCTTCACCTTTGAAGATTCAGTCAACGACGACGACACCAGCGTTGACCGCGATGGCGTGACTCTGCTGATCGACCCGATGAGCCTGCAATATCTGGCAGGTGCCGAGATCGATTACCAGGACAGCTTGCAAGGTTCGCAGTTCGTGATCAAGAATCCGAATGCCACCACCACTTGCGGCTGCGGCTCTTCATTTTCCGCTTGATAGATTGAGGGCTTGAAAAAGCAGCCTGCGGCTATTTTGTGTAAAAAAGTGTAATATTTTGATCTAAAAAGGCTCGGTTCTTAACAGAATCGGGCCTTTTTTGCTTTACAACATTACACGCAGAAAATGCTGAACTCAAACGACAACTTAAACGGTTCACTGTCTGCAGGAAGCCTTGGCACTGACCGGAGGGCTCCCGCGATGAGCTTGCAGACGTTGCGCAGCCAAAATTCCAAAGGCCTCGGCGGGTGTATCTTGTCAGGAACGCCGATTGAGAGCCACGGCAATGTCCAGAACGCTCGGACCTATTTCGATGTAAACGCCTCAAAAGCAGTGCTGGGCGACACCCGCACCCTGCATGGCTTCATTCAATTGGATACCTTTTATGCGACACTTGGCCTGTTAGACGACTACCTATCCATCTAGATAGTCGATTCTGAATAATACGTTTAACGCTGGCTCAATGACTGAATTCTAAAACAAGCCATCCCAGTTTCGGCAATCCAGTTCCCCAAGACGGCCATGACAAGGACGCAAAAAAGCCGGATGGCTCTGAGGATCATACGC
>CAIJXJ010000219.1 GCA_903824575.1 uncultured Methylobacillus sp. | reverse complement strand
TGAACCAGCATGTCGCGGAAAGATTTTGCATCATTGGCATTGATATAGACGTTAAACATCTGGCTCGAATCCCCGATACCCTCTCCACGATTAAGTTTCTTGAGATTGCTTGATCCAAGGGATGCCATGCCCTTGCGCGAGACGACGCCCTCACCTGACTGCGCGATGATAGGGATTTCATCAGGCGCAAGGCCACTGTGGGCATAAACCGGCTGGACAACCCCGCCAGAGTGGTACACCATCCCGCCCTGATGAAAGAAGGGAATCATGCCCGGGAACATAGCCCCGACCGTTTTAATGAGAAGCACCTTGGCAAAGACCTCCGCCAAGGTATCCAGCATCATGTTTCCAAATTCCGTGAAATAATCCTTGGCACTACTGATCTGACCGTGAAAGACATCGCTGAAGAAATGCTTAAACGACTGTCCCATGGCCCGCGCGGATCCCTCTGCCACAGACTGAAGCGCATCGAATTGTTGAGCGACCTCTTTGATATTGACGTCATTGCCAAGGCCTTTGAGTGAATCAACGAAATTCTTGATCGACTCCCGCGCCTTGTCGTACCCTCCCGACAAACTGCCTTCGCCCGTTGAAAGCGTTGAGGCAACCTTGTCGCTCATCTTGGACATTTCGGTGTCTGACGCCTGAATCAACTGCTGCAGCTCCCCGCGAAACTTGGTCAAGCCTGCGGCTGCCTGCCGGTACGGCTCACCCCACTGCCCGGGCAGTTTGCTCAAAAGCTCGTAAAACTTTTGAAGCCCAAGCGTCACCTGATCAAACCCTACCAAAAGATATTTAATCAGCTTCACAAACCCGATGTAGACCATTTCCGCGCCAATCTCAACTGCGTTTAAGACCGGCACCGCCACATCCCTGAATTTCAAAAAGACCACGATCAATGCCGCGACCACAACCGTAATCCCGACCAGCCACGGATTGGCCAAAGCAAACAGGGCAAACTTGCCCACCAGATCAATGATCGTTCCCGTAAGCCTCGTGATCCTCCCCACCAAAGAAATAATCGTCCCCCCAAGAGTTAGGAATATGCCGGTTATGGCTGCGCCCTGAATAATCATGTTTTGTGTCGCCGGCGACAGACTGTTCCAGAGATTAAGAAGATTGCCAAACACATTGGCCAGCTCATGCACAACCGGCACCAGAGCCTGCGCGATTGAGACCTGAAGTCCTATAAAAGCATTGTCGAGGCGTTTGAGTTCGTTATGGACGGAAAGGGAATACTTCTCTGCGGATTTAAAGGCAAGAGCGAGCGGGCCGGTGATCATCGCTCCCATAAATAAGAAATTTGTGCCGACCAACTCGATTTCACGACCGACCTGTCGCATGGTACTGCCGACTTTATGGCAATCAGCCGCAAACTTTGCGATACTGCCCTGAACGCCGGCAAGACGACTGGTGACCTCGTCTTTAAGGCGCATGATGATTTCAAGTTCCCGGTTTGTTGGCATCTTCCTTTTCCTCCCTGACCCGAGCGGCCTCACGCTCAACAACGAGCATGGCCTGTACAAATTTCAAAGGCTGATCCAGCCATCCGCCAGCGTTGGGAAGATACCCCTTACCGAAAAAGAAAAAAGCGTTTAGATATTCAAGGCTCCCCCTGCTGACCATTTGCCGAGGACATCTCTGAAACTCCCAAGTGTCGAGTTTCCATATGCCCGGGATAGGCGAATCTTCCTCGCATCCGCGCTCGGCCCTCTGACTCTCTGAACATGTCCGGCAGTCCAGCTCAAACTTGTGCAGCCAGACCGCCAGTGTCAGTTTTTTGTTTCGTCCTCGCTTAAGGTGTTATCCGCGAGGATAACATCGGCCAGTTCATCAATGAGTGCCTTTGGAAACATCGAAACGATCTCATCGGTCACGACCCTGTAACTCTTGCCATTGACCGGCAGGGAAACCGTATCAAACTTGACCGCCTTGCCGTCTCTGGGATCAATAAAATTCTCCAGTCCTTTGACCCCAAAGCGGACAACCATCAAATTGCGCTTGGATGCGTTGATATTCGCCTTGGCGGCCTCTTTCGGGTTCTTGGAACTAAACTCAAATGAGGTCGTCTGATCCTCAATGAACGCCCGAAGATTGGAATCCAAAAGCCCGATCTGAAACACCGTTGGATTCGCACTATCCTTATCC
>CAIJXJ010000218.1 GCA_903824575.1 uncultured Methylobacillus sp. | reverse complement strand
GCGGACATCATTGCCGGTTCAGGCATAAAAGGCAATCCAGCAACCAGCGGCACCTCACCACCAAACTCTTTGAACAACAAAGGAACAAAGTCACGAAGGAGTTCTATTCATAACTTTGTTGCTTGGTTACTTGGTTGTTCAAATTCTTCAAAAAGCCATTGACATCTTTGTATTTCAATTTTTGAGCGGCTGCCCGAACCTCGCGGAGCGAGGCCAAGACGGTAGCCGTGGGCTTCAGCCCACGGAAAGGTTTCCCACACGGTGGCGTCGCGGAGCGACGCTTGAATTCTCTTGCCGGGTTGATTTCAACCGTCGCTCCGCGACGGACATCCGGTTGGGACTGCAACCGTGGCTTGAAAGTCACGGTTATTCTCGCCAAGTCGCTCCGCGACTGCACAAAAACCAAGATACCACCCAGCGGCGGACTTGCGTTTCCCCGACAGTGCGCGTAGAACACTTTGCAAATGACGGCAAATGACAAAACCTCCGGCACCCATTCTTCCTCCAAACGGAGTGCGCGACTCAAGGTGATTGGCATCAGTGTGCTCCTGCTTGGAATCAGCAGTGCGTGCCTTGTTTATTGGATGGGAACGCGTTCTCCGGATTTAAGCGATGATCTTTCAATGGTGGGTTTCAACCGGGCCGAGCAGCGGCAGATGGGCCAGCTTTACGGCAAAATGGGCCTTTTAATCGAGGATTGGACGAACGACCTTAAACGGCCCGGCACACAGGCGACGCTCATTGCATCGGCTTCAATTCTCATCGCGCTTGGGTGTTTTTACTTCGCACGATTATCGGACGATGCCGACAAAACCGGCTGATGGATTCTTCGGTGGGGTGAACACCCCATAGCAACCACACTCAATATGTGGAAGGATTCGGTATATGAAATCCGTCCTTTATATAATATGCCTCACCATTTTGCTCACTTCCACCGGGTGTCTTTTCTGGGGAGGTCGGGAGCATTCGGACCGTGGGGGACCTACAAGATATGGAGACTATAATGAACATTCGGGAGATATGGGCCATCAGGATCATCCGGGAGATATGGATCACCAGGAACATCACTAAATCCAGAGCGCCGGGGCGATATTCGGCGCGCGCCATAGGAGGCGTTCACTTACGAAATGAAGTGACGCGTGATGATGGAAGCAATCATTCCCTTTGGCATTGATTTGTAATTTGCGAAGGGGACGCCCAGCTGCTAAATTCTTGAACTCTTTTATTTGATTTTAGCCATGAAGAATAAATATCTGGTCGCGTTGTTCGTTGCAGGGCTGTTGTTGTCCGGCCAAAACTCTTTCGCTGCGGAGACCAACGATCCCTCTGTTGAACTCAACAATTTGGTCGCCAAAATCAAAGCTGACGTCCAAACGATCCAGACAACAGAGGCAGCCTTGGGGAACGATGTCAAACAGTTCGATGTCCTGCTGGAAAAACACAAAGGGGAAAAAACGGATGCCGTGGCGCGAATTCTCTATATGAAAGCGGTGTTCTATTCGCAACTATTTCACGACAACGCAACAGCCGATGCGGTGATAGAACAACTCAAAAGCAACTTTCAAGGAACCAAAGTCGTCGCCGCCATTGAAGCACAGG
>CAIJXJ010000217.1 GCA_903824575.1 uncultured Methylobacillus sp. | reverse complement strand
GGACAGGAGCAAGGTTATCCCCTTACCTTGGCTGTCGAAAACTGTCATGCCGAAATTGTGCAACTGCTACTCATGCACAAGGCTGATCCCGACTGCATTAAGTACAGCTACGACGGATCAGATAACTTCGAAGAAACTCCCCTTCTCTTGGCGATTTATAACAATGACGCGGCGATGGCAGAACTACTACTAAAACACGGCGCTGATGTGAATGGTGAGTGTCTCGTCAACGGTGAACCTCACACTCCTCTTTCCTATGCAGTGGCAAAAAAGAAGGAAGTCTGGATTCAATTTTTGCAGAAGCGTGGCGCAAATATTGAAAAAGAGGTTAAAGACTGTGTTGTTTCGGCGAAAGATACCGAGGGGCTAAACCCGAGTGGTTTTGCAAGTAGAAACCCAGAAAATGGCCATCAGGTTAATGGTGACGCAATTGTAGTAAACAGTGAAAGTGATGTGGTCGTTTTATTAGAGGCCATTTTGTCAGGTAAATATGACTATCTTGGGTTTGGAATAGGGGATTTGTTGGACTCAGCAGCTGAATGCCTTGAACAGCATAAACTTATGGACGTTTACGATAATAGAAACAGCTTGCTACATCAGGCGACTGATTATCTGACTAATTTAATTGATCAAAAAATAAAATCCGATGTCACGGCATTTATTGGTTAAATTCAGTGCTATTTAGTCTGAGAGGGCATCTCCGCTTTTAAAATTCAGGGGGCTGAAAACAAGGGGACGACTGCTTGTAATTTGTTTAAGTTGCTGGAGGTAATCCGAGGAAGACTCATTTAAATCAGATATGGTGCGACCTCCACATTTCTTTTTTTAGGATGAGAGTCGACAACGACGAAATTGCCAACAAGCAACGATACTGTCCCAAAACGACGCCAGTCAGCCTTTCGACCACTAGGCAGGCATACTAAACCAGGCAAAGGAACATCAGATGGAGTTCCGGGGACAGTATATTCAATTGATATTTCACCGCCGAAATTTTCATGAAATAGTTACTGTTCCTGTCCACGGGATAACACGGACAGGAACCGTTGCTCCCTAACCCCATCCCCCACCTGACATCTCTCTTGAAAGGGGAGTTATGCCTGAACCGTTTCGGGAGGAGGGTTTAGGGTCAGGCATGACATTCAGACATTCGGTAAACTGAGGGTCAGAATTTGCAGACTTGAAACTGATGCTAAAAGTATTAGAATCAAGTTGCCACGTCTATTCATATAAGCTCCTGTAAGTTTCTGTGCGAAAAGTGATTTTTGAATACTATTTCTGTCGTATTGGTGCGATCCTGACACATAATGTTGAGAGGTAATCCGATGGAAACAAAGCTCTATCTTGACACATCCATCCCAAGCTCATTCTTCGACACCTCCAAGCCGCTAAGACAACTGATTACTCAAAAATGGTTTGAGCATGATGCTTTCGAATATGAGCTTTACATCTCCGCTCTCACCATTGAAGAAATCAATAGAATAAAAAATCCGGAAAAGCTGCAAAACATTAGGAACTTGCTTGCCAGTAGCAATATCAGTATGCTTGATCTTACTGCTGACGCAATTGC
>CAIJXJ010000216.1 GCA_903824575.1 uncultured Methylobacillus sp. | reverse complement strand
GATGACGCGCAGTTTGGCCCGGAGTGCGGGCGGTTGTGTTTCGTTTTCATCATCATGCCCCCCATAGCGAGTATTTGAACACCTTCCGGCCTGCTTCGGACTTCCCAACGTATTTCGATAAACATTTTTCACACAGCATCAAGCCATGAAGGATTATCATATCTTCGAGCGGAAATTTTCTGTGGCAGCGGTCGCAGTTGTGCCGCTGGTCTTTTGACGCTGGCTTTGTAGTTCGGTTCATTCGGCCTCCCGCTTCACTTTCTCGGCCTGCATTTCGGCGCGTTTCGCTTCCAGTTTTTTGATTTCGCTGTTCATGCCGGCCTCGGTCCTTCTCCGCGCTTCCACTTGTGGTAGGCAAGGCGGAGTTCGCGGGCGAGTTGTGCGGCGCGGGCAAGGGGCACGCATATCGGGCAATCTTCGTTGGCGGGGTGGGCGGTGTTGCAGTCGAAGCAAGTGACCATCATCGGAGCGGCAACGGGTTCGACCGTCGTCCTGCCCACAGTTGCCGATGGGCTAGTTCGAGGTTCCGGTGATGGTTGATTGGTGAGCGCGGCAGGATTTGAACCTACATCTTCCGGCTTGCTATCGCAGTGGCCTACGGCATCGGATACCAGTTCCGCCACGCGCTCAAAATTGGTTGTTTCCTGCTCGCTGCGCTTGATTTGCGGCACTTTGACGGGCTGGACGGGTGGAAGTGGCGGGTGCGCCAATGCGTCGGCTACGCGGGGCGTCTCGACGATTTGCAGATTGTAGCCGTTCGGCGTCACAGTCATGCCGGGGATCAGGAGTTCGCCGCGCCGCTGCCTCTCGCCGTAGAATGGCAGTTCTGACTTCCTGATTTCGTAAAGTGGCATCATGTCGCCTTTGTTTGCAACCGCAACAATTCGAGCCGCCGGCCAAGATTCGTGAGCTTGTCGCAGGCGGCTTGGTAGATGTCCCAATTTCCAGCCTGCCGCGCCTGTTCGCGCAGATGCTCGGTGTGGTTCAGTTCGTCCAGCAATATTTCGAGTTCGCTCATAATTCAGTGAGTTGTCTGTCGTGAATCCGCCACTGGGTATGCTATTGACTCCGGGTCTGGAAAATTAGTGTTTAGTGGGGATACCGGACCTTGTGATGCATTTTGGTCTGCAGTCAATGCGCTGAGTGATGTGCGACATGTGATTATCGAGACTTCCTTTGATAGCACTGATCATGCGTTAGCGGAAATTTCAGGACACTTGAGCTCGACAAGTATGGTGAGTGAGATTCAGAAACTTGAGCATAAGGAAATCCAGTGCTGGGTAACGCATCTCAAGCCCGATGGTCGGGAAAATTTGTTTAACGAGGTACTCGGATTTAGCCGACTGGTGGGTGTGGATTTGAATGAGCTGAGGATTGGGGATGTTTTGGGGTTTTAGGTTAATTAGTTTGCTGCCAAAAATCTAAATCTCAGCTTATTTCGCTCCTGTACTAAAGTATTTTCCAATGAACAGCTATCCGCCAAGCATATTAGCCACTCACCACCTTTTGGTACCGAAGCTCTCGCAACATTTTTAAAACCATTACGAACAATAAAATCAGCAAAATTACCTGTTAAATTTTTATCTTGATTTGGTCTGATATTAATAAATACTTCACCTCTATCAGATAGTAGTTTGCGGAAATGCGTGATAGGAATTTCAAAATTCATAACCGTCGGAAGTATCGTTAACTGTATCGCATCCAAAGGCTGTGAAATAGCGGACTCATTTGATAGTTCTGCAATAAATTCCATCAATGAATCGACATTTACTGTTGTGTATTCATTAATAAGAGTCCATCCATCTGAAGAAAATAGTGCGGGATGAAGTGGGATTGATTGCGAACCTAGAGTGATAGCAATGACGGTTTTCTTTATACGACGTGATGTTACAGATACCTCATTGCTTAACTGCACTTGAGTCGCATAGTCAGCATCACAGGGAATATCTATTCGATATTCGCCATAACGATCACCACAAAAAGAGTGTTCTATATTTGAAAATGGCAAAAACTTCTCTGCAAGTAATCCTACGTAATTGTCATATGGCTTCCTTTTGATATTTAAGAAAATACCTTCCTGTATTTGACGAGTAAGTATCAATTGTTTGTATTATAGGAAAATCAGGCTTGTATGTCAACAAAAAACTGAACAAAAAG
>CAIJXJ010000215.1 GCA_903824575.1 uncultured Methylobacillus sp. | reverse complement strand
TTGGCTGTTGCGCGGGGCTGTCAATTGCTTCAACCCTGATTCTGCCTCGCTGTAGGCGTAACGGGCCCACGCTTGCCGATAGGGTGCTAGCAAACGTTCGAAGCGTATTTGTTCGATATTGGCCGAGGTCTGATTCCAGATACACGCGCCTGACTAATAGCGATAGATGCCAACTTGGTCTTACAAAGGGTGTTAGTCAATTCATTCAGAATGTTTTAATCCCAGTCAACCACGTGGAATAAGGGAGAAACAACATGAGTACGAATATCAAAACTTGGTATAACTTCGTCTTGCAACAAATGGCAACAGAATCTTTTTTGGATCAAAAGGCGTCAACTCAAGATGGGCTTACTGGTGTTCTTGAATTCGGCAGTAACAACCCATCTTATCAAGGCGGAAAATCCCCAATTGCTCCTCTCCTCCCCAGCGCCACACGCATGACCGACTCCCAAACCGATGATTTTTCAAATCGTTACGAAATTGTCAGCCATCTGCCCAACACCGCGAGCGGTTTTTCCGCGACATTGATACGAGATATTTCGACGGGAGCATACACATTCTCCATTCGATCCACCGAATACTTAGATTCAACCAAAGGCGGTGACTGGGCCAGAGATGGTCTTCCCGGTGCAGATGGGGAGATCGCCAGAACGGGTTTTGCCTTTGGTCAGATTTCCAGTATGGAAGGCTATTACGAGCATCTAAGACTGGGTGAAAGTTACGACACCACCGGCGGGGAATGGGTAAGCGACCCGGCACTGAATGATTTCAAGAGCAGGTTTGGTGCACCTGGAAACGGCGGGATTCTCAACGTGACTGGCTACAGTCTATCGGGCCAACTTGCCGATATTTTCAAACAATTGCATCCAGAAGTGACGCAGGCTTGTGTATTTAATCCTACCGGTATGGGCAATATTGGGAAGGGCGGCTTGGAGGCAATGGTGATTGCCCTTCATGGGAAACTTGCGTCAGCAGGTTTCGATCTGTCTTATCCAAGTACGGGTGACATCTATGGTAAAGAAAGTTACCAAAACATCGTGGATAGCCTTAAGGCAAGCTATAAAACAAGTTATGATGGATTGTCTGGAAATACGACTTCGCTAGGTAATATCACTCAACTCTACGGTCAGGGTGCGCACAACGACACGGAATACGTAGCCAATGCGGGCAATCACGCGCCAGCGACGAAGATTTTCATCGAAGATCAGCCAGACATCCAGGGATTCGGTGTCATCCCATGGCTGGATTCACTTACCGGCACGCCGAGTGACTACGGTACTACCCATTCCATCACTCTGCTTGCGGATAGTCTTGCTGTCATGAGCGTTTTTGAGAAGCTCGGTCTGGATATGAGTAATAAGCCCGGATTGGACACGGCTTACAACATTCTTGCAGCCGAGTCGAATCAACGGGCGGTGGGGTTGTTAAGTACTGGTGGAACGGCGGAAGGCAATTCGTTGGAGAAGGCCTTGCAAGGCTTGGGTAAGCTGCTATTAGGTGAGTCTGGTTTGGCCTCAGCGCTGGACCTTAACGGCAGTACGGAAATTCCTTATGGGAAAAGCGGCGGGGATTTTTCCAATCTAAGCAACCGTAAAAGATTTTATGACGTGCTGAACGCTATCAATGCGGCGATAGATAGCAATAACACATCTTTTACCCTTCGTGACCTAACCGCCTATAGTGCTGCACAAACAGTCAGTATCGCGCAGGATAACATTGCCTACCGCTACGCCCTCAAGGAACTCAATCCTTTTGCGGTGCTTGGGGCAGACTACTCAAGCGCCAATGCTGGTGGCGGACTCGACCTTACAGCATTACTGGGCACGGACTGAGTGATCTCTATATTGCCGACCGCGCTGCAATGCAGAGTTGGGTCATTCAGCGCAATGTCAGCGATTTTAAAGAACTTCCTGGCATCACAACCCTGGACGGCCGAAAAGCGGATAGCTATTTTTACGATCAAGACAGCAATACCACAATCCTGTTGGGCAGTGCGAATGCTGCAAATAAAAACCGTACCCAATACCTTTTTGGCGCAGACAGAACTGACGATACTCTCACTGGTGGAGCCAAGAATGATCATCTCTACGGCATGGCCGGCAACGATACTCTGATTGGTGGCCTTGGTAACGATTGGCTGGAAGGCGGGGCTGGTGATGACATCTACAACATTACCGGGAACGAGGGGGTGGACACTATCCTTGATTGCGATGGTCATGGCCGCATCAACTTCGAAGGGACAGACCTTTCCGATATTAGCCCTGACTATGTCAGCTTCAACCAGTGGCGTAGCCGTACCGGCGCCTACCGCTATCGGCTCACAGATCAACTCGATGGCAGCCACGATCTCATCGTGACCGGGCAACAGGGCGGATGCATCATCATCAAGGACTATAGCAATGGAAAGCTCGGCATCAGTTTGAAATCCGCCGTGGCCGATCAGGTCTCACCATTCGATCTGATCATTCAGGGCGATCTTGCCGCCACCGTGCCGAGGCAGATGGATAGTTTCGGCAACCTTGTCACTGACCCGAACCAAGCGGACCCCAATCATGCCGATACCTTGTGGGGTAGTCCAGGCGCAGACAAGATATTGGGTCAGGACGGAGACGACCTGCTGCATGACGAGCCGAAGACCGACTTTCTCAACGGCAGATCCGACAACAGTGACGATTGGCTGGATGGCGGTGGCGGTAACGATGGTATTTTCGCTTCAGGCGGCAATGACACACTGATCGGCGGCGATGGCAGTGATGTGATGGCCGGCTATACGGGTGATGACAAGCTGTATGGTCAGGCTCAAATAAGCATTGATGACGCCCTGCTCAAGAACGCTAGCCAACAAGGTAGCGGACTCAAGGGCGACATCATGTCGGGCGATGATGGCAACGATACATTGATCGGTGATGCCGGCAATGACACGTTGTCGGGTGGGGCGAACGACGACATCCTTGTTGGCGGTGGTGGCGATGACAATTTGTTGGGTGATAAAGTCCCTGTCGATCTTTCTTATGGCGCGAACTGGATCGTCACCAGACGCGTGATCCAGCAGGGAAATTTTACCAACTATATCCTGAATTATCAGATTGACATCCCCTACTATGGGACTCTGAGTGGCTGGAGAGCTGAATCTGTCGAGGGTGGTCGTGATGTGCTCTATGGCCAATCTGGTGACGATTGGTTGTACGGTGGAAATGGCAACGATTATCTGGATGGAGGTCGAGATAATGACATCCTGTTCGGCGGTGCTGGTGCCGACATCCTGTTGGGCGGTGAAGGCAATGACGTGCTAAACGGTGATACCGACTTTGCCTCGCTCGCCGATCAGAGTAACGACTGGATAGATGGTGGCAGTGGCAATGACATTCTCTCTGGCGAAGGTGGCAATGACACCCTGATCGGTGGCACTGGTAACGACCTGTTGGATGGTGGTAGCGGTGACGATACTTACTTGGTCAGAGCTGGAGACGGTGTTGATGATATAACCGAAACTTCTGGCAATGATACCTTATGCATTGACCGCAACTACGCCGATTTGCACTTCGTTCCGGTCGGCAATGATCCAACCGGACTCGCCTTAGCCTGGGGCGACGGCCAAACCATTATCATTGGTGGGGGCCTCAATGGTGCCATCGAAAATTTCGAGTTCAGCGATGGTCGTGTTAGCCTTGCCCAACTGCTGACCAACTATGCTTTACCGGTGTACTACGATGGCAGCGATGGCGACGGTGTCACTAACGATAATGGTAGTAGTAATCTCTATGGCGGTGCCAGCAGCGACAGCATCACCGCCGGTGATGGCAGTAACACGATTCAGGCAGGCTTGGGCGCCGACCTCATCAATGGCGGTCTTGGCAGCGATACTTACATCTTCATGGCTGGTGATGGCCAGGATACCATCATGGAGCGCGGTGGTAACGATGCTCTGATCCTGGCCGACACTTTGCGCGCGGACATCAAGGTGCAGCGCGACGACCGCAGCATCCGATTGAGCAATGCCATCAATGGGGACTCTATAACGCTGGTTGATGCCTACCTCGATCCGGCCAAACGCATTGAGTCGGTGCAGTTCGTTGATGCCAACATGACGTATGACGACCTTATCAATCAGGCCGAAGTGTTGGATAGCCTGAGTGAACAGGGCAATGGCATTGTTGGTACTTCAGGTGCTGACATTCTTTGTGGAACGAGCCGCGCAGACATCATTTCCGGCCTGGCGGGTAACGATCAAATCTACGGGCTGGGCGGAGATGACATTATTGTCGGCGGCCCCGGCAACGATATCCTGTATGGTGCCGCTGGCGATGATACCTATCGTTTTGCACGCGGTAGCGGTAATGATATTGTGCGTGAGTCCGTCTCAAATGGCGTGGCAGACAGGATAGAGTTCGTGGACCTCAATCCCGATGAGGTGAGTTTTTATAAAACCGGTAGTGACCTGTCTGTTGTCATTGGTGGCACGGACGAGACCATCAAGATTGAGGATTGGTACGCACAGCAGGTGGGCGTTGGGCCTGGGGTTGACTACTTCGATTTTGCCAATGGTGTCAGGCTTGACGCCGCATGGGTGCTTGAGAATGTTCCCATCATGCTCACTGGAACCGATGGCAATGATCAGTTGAACGGGCAAAACCTTCCGGAACTGATTGATGGTGGCAAGGGTGACGATATCCTCATCGGCCGTGGAGATTCCGACACCTATTTATACGGGCGCGGTGCCGGCAACGACGTCGTGATCGAGGCCGCAGGTGAAGGTGCTGCCGACCAAATTCTGATGAATGGACTCTGCCCGGAAGAGGTCTCTCTTTTTAAGGCGGGGGCAGATCTCTATGTCGTGATCCTCGATACCGGCGAACGGGAAAAAATGACAGATTGGTTTGCAGAACAGGCACAAGGCCAATCGGGCATCGAATTGCTGGACTTTACTCCTTCTTCAGGCTCGGATCAGTTGGAGGTTACACGTCTCGATGCTACAGGTATTTTCTCCAAGCAAAAGGCCGATGCCGTGGTGAACGGCACCACCGGTGCCGACACGCTGGAAGGCGGCGATTATGATCGCATCTTTATCGGTGGGCAGGGAGACGATACCCTGAGGGGAGGCGCTTATGACGATACTTATATCTACAACCTGGGTGACGGACAAGACACTGTCATCGATAGCGGTGGTGCAAACCATCTGCGATTTGGCGCCGGGATCGACCCGCAGCAGGTGAAACTGCAACATGCCAGCGAAAACGGAGATACTGTATTGCTGGTCAAGGTTGGAAGCCGTGGAAATCAGTTGCGTTTTGTCGGTGATGCCCTCAACCGATTGAGTGACCTCAGCTTTGACGGCGGCGAAACCATCAGTTTCGAGGACATGGTTTTGCGTCAGGGTGGTCTGTCGCTCACCGGCAATGCTGTGCTGAACGGCACGAAGTTTAATGACAATATTATTGGCGGATCAGGCAACGACACCATTTATGACGGGAAAGGCAATGACCTGATCATCGGCGGTGCCGGTGACGACGTCATGATCACCACGCAGGATCTTTTTGATGGCACCGATAGCGACCTGTTTCTGTTTAATCAGGGGGATGGCCACGACGCAATCTATAACATGGGGCTAGGTGACAGCATTGTATTTGGGGCAGGTGTCACTCCTGATGAAGTCGATATTGGCCTGCTGGCAGAGGAATCCAATCTGGCGACAGGCAAATATGTGTTCAATATCGCTTATGGCGTGGGGGATGCCGTCAAGGTGGTCATGTCCGGGCAGCCGCTCAGCGGGCAGGGGCCGTTCTATGCAACGTCGACGCCTATGGGCTCTGGTGTTGCATTTGGCATCGACCAGGCATTGCCGTTCAATTTCTTCTTTACCGATGGACTCGGCCTCAGTCAGGAAGATCTGCTGAAGGTGGCTGGGCGCGACTACTGGGCGTGGACCCTGGATGTGAACCAGCCCTTGAATGGATCGAACTGGAAGCGCGGAGCAGGTGCCATGCCTCAGAGCGGTTCCGTATCGAGTTTTTCCGACGCCTTCCTGTACCAGCGCTCTTTTGACGATCTGCTCTTTGTGCGAGGCCCCTGGTATGCTGGATCGTCATCAGGAACGGGCATGCCGGGATTGGCATCTTATCCGATTGCCGAGTCAGGCATCAACCCGGCGGGTTATGAAACTGGCTTGTATAACGCTTCGCGCATCATGCTGCGTGGGGAAAAATATTATATGGCAGGCACATCTGATGATGACAGCTTAACGGTACCGACGACTTTTGCTTACTACATTGATGCGGGATCTGGTAATGACATTCTGCAAGGTGGTCAAGGCAGCGACTATCTGGACGGCGGCGCCGGCGCCGACAACATGACAGGTGGCATGGGTAATAATACCTATGTGGTGGACAACCCTGGGGACGTAGTGTCGGAGATTTACGCTAATGGCGGGTTAGATACCGTACGATCCAGCATCGATTATCAATTGGGTTGGTATTCATGGGTTGAAAATCTCACCCTCACCGGTACCGCTAATATTGGCGGCACTGGCAATGAGTTGGATAATATCCTTACAGGTAATGATGGCGGAAACGAGTTGGATGGTCGTTCAGGTAACGATACCCTGATTGGTGGCTATGGCAACGACAACTACCTGTTCGAAGTTGGATATGGTCATGACACCGTTGTTGAAAACGATCCCACGGCGGGTAATAGGGACAGCATTAACCTTCTTGTCGACATCAGTGATGTCATTATTTCTCGCACCAATGGCAGCAACGATTTGAATCTCGCCATCAATGGCACCCCTGATCGACTCACGGTGCAGGACTGGTTCACCGGGCAGCGTTACCGAGTAGAGAATTTTGCATTTGCTGACGGTTTGAACATCAGCCCTGAGACATTTTTATTTGGCACCGATGGTGCTGATAGACTGTCTGGCACGACAGGGGACGATGTCATGCTGGGCGGGGCGGGCGCCGATGTTCTGGTTGGTGATGCCGGTAACGACTTGATCGATGGTGGGTCGGGTGCGGATCAATTGGTCGGCGGCGCTGGCAACGATCTTTATCTGGTGGATCAAACCGGCGATGTGGTATTTGAAAACTCCGGTGAAGGATTGGATACGGTGGTAAGCACCGCGACTTATACGCTGGGACAGAACCTGGAAGTCCTGATTCTTCAGGGCCATGATGCCATCGATGGCGCTGGTAATGATCTCAATAATACTCTGCATGGCAATGATGCGGACAATGTGCTGGACGGTGGATTGGGTGCCGATGCCATGAGTGGTGGTGCCGGCAATGACACCTATATCGTGGATGATGCAGGAGATGTGGTGCTTGAATACTGGAGCTATTACAAAGGTGTTGACACCGTTCGATCCAACATTAGCTATACCTTGGGTGATGATGTCGAAAACCTTACTCTAGCCGGCGCTGCGTCCATCGATGGTATCGGCAATACACTGGATAACGTGCTCACCGGCAACGCCGCAGACAACACATTGATCGGCGGCTTGGGCAACGATACCTTGGTGGGTGGCTCAGGTAGTGATAGTTATGAGTTTGATGCGGGTGCCGGGCACGATACGCTGCTGGAAAGCGTGGGCAATGATGGTGACGTGGATAGGGTGATTTTTCATTTTGCTGCCGATTCTGTTACACGGGTATGGCGTGCCGGTCAAGCTTTGGTGGTCACCTATAATGTGTCGGATCAGCTAAGGCTGGAGGGATGGTTTGCCGCAACGCAGCGGCCAATCGAACGCATTGAGTTCGCCGACGGTATGGTATGGGATGCCGCTACCATGGAAGGCCGGCTAAATGGTTCGGCACCGGAGTTAATTTCCCAAATGGGCGACTTGACGGCAACGGAAGATGCGGCTTTCAGTTATCAGCTTCCAGTCGGTGCCTTCATCGATCCGGATGTCGGCGATGTGTTGAGCTACTCGGCCACCTTGATGAATGGTGGACCATTGCCAGACTGGCTTGCCTTCGATGCGGCCACGCGTACTTTTTCTGGCACACCGGCTAATGGTGATGTCGGCGTGAAGGGCATCAAACTTTCTGCCAGCGATCAGACTGGCCTTTCCAGCGGTGAAGCTTTGAGTCTGACCGTGATCAATATCAATAATGCGCCTACGCTGGAGGAGTCACTTGACGACCAGAGCGTCAATGAGGGTGGTGCCGTTGATTTTCAGGTGCCGGAATATTCATTTTCTGATGTGGATGCTGGGGATAGTCTTAGCTATTCTGCAGCGCAAGCGGATGGCAAGGACTTGCCATCCTGGTTGACTTTCAACCATGCCACGCTTGGTTTTTCCGGGACTCCTGGCGAAGCCGATATCGGCAACATGGCGATCAGAATGACGGCGACTGATCAGGGTGGCCTCTCCACCCACACTAATTTCAATTTGGCGGTTAAGCCTCATGCTCCAGTCACCTTGAGTGGCGGTAGTGGTAATGACTATTTACAGGGATTCTCCGGAAATGACAAACTCACGGCAGGCAAGGGTAACGATGTTCTCGAAGGGCAGGGCGGGGATGACATCCTCTATGGCGGGGAAGGCAACGACACGCTGGATGGTGGGACTGGTAACGACACCCTGATCGGTGGCATCGGCGACGATATTTACATCGTCGATTCGGCGGCTGACGTGGTGATGGAAAATGGAGGTGGTGCGGAAGGCCAAATTCAGCGCGTATCTATTACTGTCAACGGTACTCAAAGCAGAGGAGATAGCTTTTATCCGTATTTCTCAGCTAATGGGAGATATTTGGCCTTTACCAGTGACGCGTACAATCTGACGAGAACGGCTCAGCCTAACGATATTTTCGTTTATGTCAAGGATCTGCAAACAGGAGAGATTGCTCTTGCTTCCGACAATGGTTCTAGGGAGTTAAATTTCTACGGAGAGCAATCCACTCTGTCTTCTGATGGTCGTTATGTGGCCTTTTCCAGTGCTACGAACAATCTTGTGCCGGGCGACACAAACTATAAAAATGATGTTTTCGTCAAGGACTTGCAAACGGGGATTATTACCTGTGCATCCAAGGCAGCCAATGGCGCTCAAGCAAATGATGATAGTGAGTATCGTTTGCATGGGCCCTCCCTCACGGATGATGGCCGTTATGTGGTGTTTGCCAGCAATGCGAGCAACTTGGTGGCTGGGGATGGTAATGACAGTTCTGACATTTTTCTCAAGGATCTGCTAACGGGGAGCATTTCAGTCGTTTCAGCCGACAGTAACGGTGTTCAGGGAAACGGCTACAGTTCTGTCCCCCTCTTTTCCGCCGATGGTCGTTACGTGATTTTTACCAGTTATGCAGATAATTTGGTGGATGGAGATGACAACGGAAATTCTGACATCTTCGTCAAGGACTTGCAAAATGGAGTAATCAGGCGCGTTAGCTCGGCAACCGATGGCACTGCAGGCAACGGTGACAGCGATTTCTCCACTATTTCTGCCAACGGTCGCTATGTGGTGTTTGTGAGCGAAGCGAGCAATTTGGTGGCAGGCGATACCAATGCCACTTGGGATGTGTTTGTCAAGGATATGCAAACCGGAGAGATTGCCCGTGCCACGACTGCCGCCAATGGTGTTCAGGGAAACGATGAAACCTTCGGTGCTCCCTCGATTTCTGCAGATGGACGTTATGTGATGTTCGAGAGTTACGCGAGCAACCTGGTAGCGGAGGATACTAACGAGAGTAGAGATGTTTTCATCAAGGATATGCAAAGTGGGGACATACGGCGAATTTCCATCAGTAGCGATGGAACTCAAGGTAATGATGATAGCGGATCTCCAGTATTCTCCCCCGATGGTTCGAATTTGGTGTTTTATAGCTCCGCAGATAATCTGGTGGCCGGGGACACCAATAACTCGTGTGACTTATTTCTGGTCAACAATCCCTTTGTCTCTGCTGCTGCCTTGTCCGGTGGCGTCGATACGGTCCGTGCATCAGTTACCTATACGCTGGGCACCGACATCGAAAATCTTGAACTGACCGGTTCCGCCGCCACCGATGGCACGGGCAATGAACTCGATAATATGTTGACCGGCAACAGTGCCGACAATCTTTTGTTTTCAGAAGGCGGTAATGACACGTTGACGGGAGGTCGTGGTAACGACGTTCTTGTCGGCGGTGTCGGTAGTGACCGATATATTTTCTCTGTGGGTGACGGACAAGATGAATTGCTGGAAAAAGCTGGTGATGCTGGTTACGATATGCTTGTTATGCAAATGGCTGCGACCGCCATTACCCAGGTATTGCGCGACAATAATGCACTGCTCATCAGGTATGGTGTCGCAGATCGGGTACGTCTGGAAGACTGGTACACCTTCCAGTCACGCCCAATCGAACGTATCGAGTTCTCTGACGGTGTGGTGTGGGATGCCGCCACCCTGGAGCAAAGGACGATAACGAACCACGCACCGACGGTGGCGACCCCGTTGGCCGACCAGCTTGTTACTGAAGATGCAGCCTTTAGTTTCACTCTGCCGACTGGTACATTTTCCGATGAAGATGGTGGCGATACGCTTACCATGATGGCTACGCTGACAAACGGTGACTCGTTGCCATCCTGGCTAGCATTTGACACTACCACTCGCACCTTCAGCGGTATGCCGGACAATGATGCTGTCGGTCGCCTCTCGTTGCAGATTATGGCAACTGACAACGGTAAACTATCCGCCACCGCGGCCTTTGATCTGAAAGTTGCCAACGTCAATGATAGCCCCGTAGGCGAGGTGAGCGTCAGTGGAATAAGTGCACAAAATAAGACACTAACAGTCACCAACACACTTATTGATGAAGATGGCATGGGTAACGTCATTTATCAGTGGCAAAGCTCAGTTGATGGTATTGACTGGCGTAGCATTGTCGGGGCTACGGTAGGAGAATTCACCCTCACGGAAACTCAGGTTGGCAGGAAAATTCGGGCGCTGGCCAGTTATGTCGATGGTCATGGGACCGCGGAAAGCATTGCCAGTGCCGCAACAGCCGTCGTCATCAATGTTAATGATGCCCCTTCGGGTGGCGTGACCATTACAGGTATGGCTACTCAGAATCAGATTTTGGTGGCGACCAACACCCTGACCGATGAGGATGGCATGAGTGCCTTAGCTTATCAGTGGCAGACTTCAAGTGGCAGCGAAATCTGGAATGTAATTGATGGCACCACAAGCAATAGCTTCACTCTGGTCGAAGCACAGGTGGGTAAACGGATACGCGTGGCTGCCAGTTACGTTGATGGCCACGGTTCTGTGGAAATGGTTTTCAGTGGAACAACGGCTGACGTCGTCAACGTCAACGATACTCCGATCGTAATCGGCAATATTCCAAACCAGGCCGCCACTGACGGTAATCAGTTCGTCCTGCATTTGGATAGTAGTTTGTTCCAGGATGTCGATCAGGGCGACCATCTCAGCTATGCAATCAGTCTCGCCGACGGCAAACCGATGCCGAGTTGGTTGACGTTTGATGCCATCAGCCTGACGCTCTCCGGCAAGCCAGGCAGTACGGAAATTGGTAGCCTCAGTCTCCAGGCCATTGCCACAGACCCATCCGGAGCTGCGGCAGCAATCCCGTTTCAGTTTACCGTTTTCGCCATGCCTGGCAAGACCATCAATTGCGGTAGTGGTAATGAGATAGTCAGCGGTGGTTCTGGTAACGATGTGTTGGACGGTGGCGCAGGAAACGATACCGTCAACGGCGGCTTGGGTGATGATACGCTGACCGGCGGCAGCGGTACTGACATGATCTACGGCGGTGCTGGAAACGATACCATGCTCTTGTCTGCTGACGGTGCCTGGAGCTCAAACTTTTATTGCTATAACGCGGGTAGTCCAGGCCATCTTGGTTCCGGACAGATGGTCTCCATAACTGGTCGCGTTCAAAGTTTCGATGTCATGGATGGTGGTAGCGGTAGCGATACCCTGATGGGCACCTCCGGCAAAGATGTCATTGTGCTTGATGATTCCTATAGTGCCAGCCCTAATGGCTACCAACCGCGCTTTGTCAGTATAGAGCGTATCCAGGCAGGCGCAGGCGATGATGTGGTTGACCTCACCAGCAACCTGTTCGGCCTCGGTGATGTAACGCTTGAAGGCAACGACGGCAATGACCTGTTGTGGGCATCTTCCGGCAATGATCTGCTCATGGGCGGCAATGGCAATGACCAACTCGACGGCGGCTGGGGTAACGATATCTGTCAAGGTGGGGTGGGTAACGATACCTTGTATGAAAAATATGGCAACAACCTTCTGGATGGTGGCTCTGGAACAGATACCCTTAGCGGAAACTCTGGTAACGAAATGTTCGTGGGAGGCATCGGCAATGACACGATCACTACTGGCAACGGCTGTGACATCATTTTTTTCAACAAGGGCGACGGTCAGGATATTCTCAATGCAAGCACGGGTGCCGACAATACTATCAGCTTGGGTGGCGGTATTTGCTACGCTGATTTGGCCATGAGCAAGACCGGAAATGACCTGATACTCAAGGCCGGAGCAACGGATCAGATTAATCTCAAGGCCTGGTATGCGACCCCGTCTAACCACAGCGTACTCAACATGCAGGTGATTGTTGCGGCCACGGACGATTTTGCTGCAGGTGGGCCTGATGTGCTCAAGGACAACAGGGTTGAGAATTTCAACTTTGTCGGACTGGTCGACAAGTTTGATCAGGCGCGTGCCGTTTCCCCGGCACTCACCAGTTGGGCGCTGTCCAATGCATTACTTGATTTTCATCTTGGAAGTGGTAGTGATAGTGCTGCCATCGGTGGCGACTTGGCATGCCAGTATGGCATGACTGGCACCCTCGCCGGCGTTGGCCTCAACGCCGCACAAAGCGTGATCAACGGTGCCCAGTTTGGCAAGCTTGCACAGACGCTGAATACTGCGGCCAGCTGGCAAATAGAATTGGTGAAGCTGGGTTAGATTTGTACATAACATTTCAGGTTCTGTCGTTGCGGACAAGCTGTTCTTAAAGTGTGGCGTATATTTTGATGGGTCAAGCAAGATGCGTATCAAAGATCACGACGTGCACGAATTTTCTCCTGGCATAATCGGCATGGAGGATGCATTGCCATCGCCATTGCCTCGCGTTGTGTTGCGCGGGGTTCTTTTGCTGGTGTTGGTGTTGTTGATTTGGGGCAGTCTTGGTCGCCTCGATATTGTCGCGGTGGCGGAAGGTAAACTGGTTCCTGTCAGCTATCTCAAGATTGTGCAACCAGCCGAGGCCGGCGTCGTGCGCGAGATCTCGGTTAGTGAAGGAGAGCAGGTCAGTGCCGGCCAGATTCTGGTACGTATGGATACCAATCTGTCTAAGGCCGACAGTCAATCCATTCAGGGCGAATTGCAGCACAAGTCTCTGGAGTTGCGCCGTATCGAAGCCCAACTTGCGGGCTTGCCGTTCAATTCTGCAGAAGGAGATAGCCCTGAACTTTTTCGTCATATCGAAGCCGAATATGCGGCCAATCGTCGTGCGCTGGAAGACGCTCTTGCCCAGGAACGCTTAAGTCAGGATAAGGCCAGGCACGATCTGTCTGCCACCTTGGAAATTCAGCACAAACTGGAGCAGACGCTGCCAGCCTATCGCGCCCAGGAACAAGCTTATGCCAAGCTTGGCCGTGATGGTTTTGCTGGCAATCTGATGGTGTTGGACAAGGAACGTGAGCGCATCGAGAGGGAGCAGGACCTGCGCGCCCAGGAGTTCAATGCAGAGTCGCTGCGGACCAGCATCGCCCAATCGGAGAAGCATCAGGCGCAAATGCTGTCAGATGTTCGTCAAAAGCTGCAAGCGGAGAAGGTCGCCACTTACGCGGAGCATGAAAAGCTGAAACAGGAGTGGGCGAGACAATCACATCGCAACAGTCTGCTCGATCTTAAGGCGCCACAAGCTGGCATCGTCAAGGATCTTGCCACTCATACTCCCGGTACGGTGGTGTCCCCTGGCACCGTTCTGATGACGCTGGTTCCAAGCGACGAAGCGTTACAGGCCGAGGTCTGGGTGAGGAACGATGATGCAGGTTTCGTTCATACGCATCAGTTGGTCAAGGTCAAACTTGCCACTTTTCCGTTTCAGAAATACGGCATGCTCGATGGTGAAGTCATACATGTTGGAGCGGATTCCAGCGACACGCAGAATCTTAACGACAGCCAGCGGCAGAGATCTACGCCTCAAGTCAACGCGTCATCTGCCTATCGTGCGCTGATAAGTTTGAATAGCCAGACATTGAATGTTGCCAGCGAACCGTTTTCACTCAGTCCTGGCATGCAGGTGGCGGCAGAAATCAAGTTGAGCGAGCAGACGGTGCTGGAGTATTTATTGTCGCCGGTAAGAAAGGCGTTTCATGAGGCCGGGCGGGAGCGCTAGCGTAGTCTCAGCCAACGCCCGGCAGGATCCATACCGGGGGTTGCTAGCTAGGCGACTCTATTATTATTACCGGCGATGCTTCTTGTAATGATTGATCAGGCCGTTGGTGGAGGTGTCGTGGTTGGTGACTTCTTGCTTGTCGCCCAGTTGCGGGAAGATTTTCTGTGCCAGTTGCTTACCCAGTTCCACGCCCCATTGATCGAAAGAATTGATGTTCCAGACGATGCCTTGCACGAAGATCTTGTGCTCATAAATGGCGATGAGCGCACCCAGGGTCTTCGGGTCCAGTTTCTGGAACATGATGGAATTGGTGGGGCGGTTGCCACGGAATACTTTGTGCAATAGTAACAGTTCGAGTTCTTCACCCTTGTAGCCTGCGGTTTCCAGTTCGGCGCGTGCTTCTTCCGCACTCTTGCCTTGCATCAAGGCCTGTGTCTGGGCAAGGAAGTTGGAGAACAAGATTTCATGGTGCTGGCCCAGTGGGTACTGGGACTCGATCGGGATCAGGAAGTCGCACGGGATCATGCGCGTGCCCTGATGGATTAACTGGTAGAACGCATGCTGGCCGTTGGTGCCAGGCTCGCCCCAGATGATTGGACCAGTGTCATAATCGACGCGTTTCCCTTCACGATCGACGAACTTGCCGTTACTTTCCATATCGCCTTGCTGGAAATAGGTCGAGAAACGTGACAGGCTCTGATCGTAGGGCAGGATGGCCTGAGTCTGCGCGCCGAAGAAGTTGTTGTACCAGATGCCGATCATGGCCAGGATTACCGGCATGTTCTGTTCCAGCGGGGTGGTGCGGAAGTGATGATCCGCCTCGTGTGCGCCCTGTAGCATGTCTTCGAAGTTGTCCATGCCGATGTAGAGGGCGATGGACAGTCCTATGGATGACCATAGCGAATAGCGGCCCCCGACCCAGTCCCAGAATTCGAACATGTTGGCGGTGTCGATGCCAAATTTTGAGACCTCGGCGGCATTGGTCGAGAGCGCAACGAAGTGCTTGGCGACCTGTTTCTCGTCCTTGGCTGTTTGCAGGAACCAGTCGCGTGCCGAGCGGGCGTTGGTCAGGGTCTCCTGGGTGGTGAAGGTCTTGGAGGCGACGATGAAGAGCGTGGTTTCAGGGTCGCAGCGTTGCAGTGTCATGCTCATGTGCGCGCCATCGACGTTAGAGACGAAATGGGCATTCAGCGTTGGGTTGCTGTAGGGCTTGAGTGCGGTGCAGGCCATGAACGGACCGAGATCGGAGCCGCCAATGCCGATGTTGACGACATCGGTGATGGTCTGCCCGGTGTAGCCTTTCCACTGGCCATTTCGCACGCGGTCGGTGAAATCGCGCATCTGGGCCAGTACGCGATTGACCTCCGGCATCACGTCTCGGCCATCGACCAAAATCGGCGTGTTGGAGCGATTGCGCAAGGCGGTGTGCAACACAGCACGATCTTCAGTGAAATTGATCTTGACACCAGAGAACATGCGCTCGCGCCAGTCTTCAATCTGGCTGTCGCGCGCCAGTTGCAGCAGCAGGGTCAGGGTCTCTTCGGTGATGCGGTTTTTCGAGTAGTCGAGAAGGATGTCCTTGTATTTGAGTGAAAACTTGTCGAATCGCTGCGGGTCATCCTGAAACATCTCGCGCATGTGCTTGGACGAGATTTCCTGTTGATGCTTCTTGAGTCGTTGCCAGATTGGGGACGTCGTCAATTTCGACATGATCTAACCTTGTTTTAGTCTTGTTGCCTGAGGTGACTCGCGGGATTGAAACTCATGCTTCCAGTTTCAGAATCAGGCCAGCCAGTGGTGGCAATGTTACCACGACCGAATGCGGGTAACCCATCCAAGGGTGTTCTTCGGCTTCCAATCCGGCGCCATTGCCCAGATTGCTGCCGCCGTAACATTCGGCATCGCTGTTGATAACTTCACGGTAGATGCCGGGGTCAAGCACGCCGATGCGGTAACCATCGCGCGGTACCGGGGTGAAATTGAGCAGTACCAGCACACTGGTGCCATCCCGGGCGCGTCGCTGATAGCTGATGACGGACTGATCGGCATCGCGGCAGTCGATCCAGGCGAAACCCTCATGGCTGAAATCCAGGTCGTGTAGGGCAGGCGTGCCGACGTAGAGGCGGCCAAGATCAGCGGTCAAGGTCTGTATGCCTTTGTGCCAACTGGTCTCGAGCAAGTGCCAGTCGATGCTCGCACCGACATTCCATTCGCGACCCTGAGCGATTTCATTACCCATGAAATTGAGCTTCTTGCCGGGGTAGGTCATCTGGTAGGTCAGTAGTAGCCGCAAGTTGGCAAACTTCTGCCAGCCGTCGCCCGGCATCTTGTCGAGCAGAGAGCGCTTGCCGTGGACCACTTCGTCATGCGAAAACGGTAGCACGAAGTTTTCGGTGTAAGCATACAACTGGCCGAAGGTCAGCGAGTTGTGATGATAACGGCGGTGTACCGGGTCTTCCTTGAAATAGGCCAGGGTGTCATTCATCCAGCCCATGTTCCATTTCATGGAGAAGCCCAAGCCACCCAGATAAACCGGGCGTGAGACCATGGGCCAGGCGGTGGATTCCTCGGCAATGGTGAGCGCCCCGGGGAACTCCTCATGCACCATCATGTTGAGTTCCTTGAGGAAATCGATGGCTTCCAGGTTTTCGCGACCACCGAACTTGTTCGGCAACCATTCGCCATGCTTGCGCGAGTAGTCGAGGTAAATCATGGAAGCGACAGCATCAACGCGCAGGCCATCAATGTGGAATTCATTCATCCAGTAATGGGCGTTGGACAGCAGGAAGTTGCGTACCTCGTTGCGGCCATAATTGAAGATTAGCGTCCCCCAGTCCTGATGCTCGCCCAGACGCGGATCCTCGTGCTCGAACAGGGCGGTGCCGTCGAATTTGGCCAGCGCCCAGCTGTCCTTGGGGAAGTGTGCTGGCACCCAGTCCAGGATCACGCCGATGTTGGCCTGGTGGCATGCCTCGACGAAGAAACGGAAATCGTCTGGCGTGCCGAAGCGGCTGGTCACGCCGAAGTAACCGGTGGTCTGGTAGCCCCAGGACTCGTCCAACGGGTGCTCGCTGATCGGCATCAGTTCGATATGGGTGAAACCCATGTTTTGTGCGTAAGGCACTAGATCGGCGGCCAGTTCGCGGAAGTTGAGGAAGCGATTGTTCTCGCCGCGTTTCCAGGAGCCGGCGTGCAGTTCATACACATTCATCGGTTGGTGCAGCCAGTCGTGGTTGGCGCGCCGTTTAAGCCATGCCGCGTCAGTCCAAGAATAGCTTGCCCCTGACGTTACCTTTGCCGCCGTGCTGGGGCGCAATTCAAAGCTGAAGCCATAGGGATCGGCCTTGACGATGTTCTGGCCATTATGGCGATTGCGGATTTCGAATTTATACAAGCTGCCGATGGCCAGTTCTGGAATGAACATTTCCCACACGCCGCTGGAACCGAGGGAGCGCATCGGGTGGACGCGGCCATCCCAGCGATTGAAGTCGCCAATGACGCTGACGCGCTCAGCATTGGGCGCCCAGACAGCGAAGCGGACGCCGGAGACGCCTTCACACTGGTCAGGGTGTGCGCCCATCATGTCATAGGCCCGCAGTAATCGGCCTTCACCGAACAGGTGCAGGTCGTGGTCCGAGGTCAGCGGAGGAAAGGTGTAGGCATCGTGCTGTTCGAAGGTCTTGCCGTCCTGCTCGATGCGGAGCAGGCAGGGGCGCTTGGGTTCTTCCTTGCCGGTCCATGTAAACAGGCCATCGCCATGGGCGCGTTTCATTTCTTCCCAGCCGGCTGACGTTTGCACCCAGACCCGGGCAGCATGCGGTATAAAACTGCGCAGTATGGGATGGTTTTCAGATTGTTGCAGACCAAGCCAGGCAAAAGGATTATGGTGGCGCGCATCCAGTATTAGAGACAGTTGCGGGTCTTGTTTCGATTTTGTCGCCATGATAATCAGTTTGCCTTTTCTAGAATTGCTCAACGTGGCTATAATGCTCACACGGCGGTGGTGTTTTGGCCTGCTATTGCGCGTCGTGTAATGAGCGAATACCCAAATCATAAATCAGGAGAGGCAAAAATGCAGCAGGATTTATCATCTTCCCGTTTTGTAAGTGCGCTGACGAAGAATACAGTTGCGCTGATTCTCTCTGGTGGCAGGGGTTCGCGTCTCAAGGATCTGACTAATTGGCGTGCCAAGCCGGCGGTGCCATTTGGTGGAAAATTCCGCATCATTGATTTCCCGTTATCCAATTGCATGAATTCCGGTATCCGCCGTATCGGCGTCGTCACCCAGTACAAGGCGCACAGCCTGATCCAGCACATCCAGCGCGGCTGGGGTTTCCTGCGTGGCGAGTTCAACGAATTCGTCGAGTTGCTGCCAGCGCAGCAACGGGTGCAGGAGGAATGGTACAAGGGCACGGCGGATGCCGTGTTCCAGAATCTCGACATCCTGCGCAACATGGGGCCGGAATACATTCTGGTCCTGGCCGGTGACCATATCTACAAGATGGACTATGGCCAGATGCTGGCGGCGCACGTGCACAACAAGGCCGACATGACGGTGGCCTGCCTCAACGTGCCACTGGACGAGGCTCGTGCCTTCGGCGTGATGGGCGTGGACGATCATGATCGTGTCATCACCTTCAAGGAAAAACCGGCCAATCCGGATTCGATTCCCGGCGACCCGACGCAATCGCTCGCCAGCATGGGTATCTATGTGTTCAATGCTGCCTTCCTCTACGAGCAACTGATCCGCGATGCGGATGACCCGGACTCGGTGCATGATTTCGGCCAGGACATCATCCCCCACCTGATTAGCCGTTACCGGGTGTTTGCGCACCGTTTTGCCGACAGCTGTGTGAATAGTTCAGATGGCAAGCACTACTGGCGTGACGTTGGAACGGTGGATGCCTATTGGGAAGCCAACATGGAGTTGACCAAGGTAACGCCGGAACTGAATTTGTATGATTCCACCTGGCCGATCTGGACCTATCAGGAACAGTTGCCACCGGCCAAGTTCGTGTTTGATTCCGATGGTCGACGCGGGGAGGCCGTGGATTCTCTCATTTCCGGCGGTTGCATCATCAGTGGCTCCGGTATTTGCCGCTCGGTATTGTTCTCGGACGTACGCGTGCACAGCTACAGTCGCATTGAGGATTCGGTGGTATTGCCTAACGTCACCATTGGTCGCAACGTCATTTTGAAACGTGCTGTCATCGACAAGGGGGCTAACATTCCTGATGGCATGGAAATCGGCGTCGATCTGGAACAAGACAGAAAACGCTTCCACGTGTCGGAAAAGGGCATT
>CAIJXJ010000214.1 GCA_903824575.1 uncultured Methylobacillus sp. | reverse complement strand
GTTTCAAGCTTCCGAAAGTTCAAATACAACCGGTATCAACCGGAGCCACCCCTACCGCGCGAGCGGTTTAGTCCTTCGACCCTTACCTGCCGCTCAATTAGCTCCAATCCGGTCGCTGGGCTAAATGACATTATTCCAAATGGATTGCAAAAGAAGTGGCGATACTTCGAGAAGAGATTATTCAACTCAAGATGGAACGCGATATTTTAAAAAAAGCGCTCGGCTACTTCGCTAAAGACCAGTCGTGAGGTCTGCCTTTATTGATCGGTATCTCACGGCATTGCCTGTACGGTAAAGGTGTCAGGGCATTCAAGTATCGCATTCATTCAAGATAGTCACCACTGCGTGACCATACTTATGGCTCTTCCCGTGTTTGGCTCGATCAGTACGACAAGGGCTGTGGAACTCAAATAAGTTGCTCAGTTTTGGATTATTGGTGTGGTTTTCTGAAACTTCCAGGCAATGCGCGTTTTAGGTTACGATGGTGCGCCTTGTGCAGGATTTCCTTTGGCACCGTAACATCTGAAGGAGTAACGCAAATTCCTCCTGATTGAAAACGGTTGCCGTAATATGAGGCGGTTTTATCAACGATATGGCCAAGCACCTTCGATATCAAATCAGGATCTGCTCCAGAGGCTATTGCAGCTTTGCAATCTGCAGCCATTGCATGTCTGCCGCTATAAGCTGTAATTGATTCCTTGCGCCCTGGCCAAAGTTTATTGCCAATGGCGCGCATGTGGGTGGATACCGAATTCCCGCAATTGACCTTAACTGTCATGGAGTGCAATGGTTCAGTGGAATTGCTCATATGCTCCATTAGCATTTTTGTGATTGGATGGTCTGCCAATTTAAATTTACGTGTTTTCTGGCCAGCATTTGCTTTAACTTTTGCGCCCTGAATAGTTACGTATAAGCCATTTTCAACACGCTCGACCAGAACTCCTTTCTCAAGTTCTGATGGTCTGCACCCTGTGATCAGTGCTATTAAGGTTGGAATCATGAATTGGCCTCTAGATTCTGCCGCGAATTGTTCACGCCAGTCCTTCGGTAGCTTTAACAAGGAAGTTTTCTTACCCCGGCGCTTTCGTGTTGCTTTCCAGCCGTTCTTGTAATCGGCAGGCATTATTTGGACAAGGGCCAAGTAAGTTTTGAATGTTGGGTCTGTAATAATTCGCTCAACGGCATCCCAATCTCCGATGCGTTGCGCTTTATCAGCGCGCTTTAGCAATTCCTCCAGAGCTTTCAGCGACGCGTGCCGAACCGATCTTGCTCTTTTTCTAAGCGTGGCTTCTGTGCGTGCGCTTCGCACGGCCGCAATGACGCATTCTGATTGTGTAGGAGGGATAATCTTCTTTGTGTCAGGATCAATACCGAACATTCGTCCGGCTTCTGCCCAGTATTGCTGTTGAGCGCCCCGAGTCACCTCGGTGTCTATGGATGCGGCGAGTGTGCCAGTATTTTCACCTGATTGGGATGCTGGTGGTCTAAGTGCGACTTTCGCTGAATTGATAAGATCATATATTTGTTGTCTGTCCATAGTGTTTCTTCCGCTTGCGCACGCAAGCTCCAGCGTCCGGAATTGTCATCTCACGATGTCAATCCCGGACTCGGCGGCGGTTCGTTCCGTTCTGCTTGCTCGTTCGAAATGCTCGACTTTCGTCTCGCAATTCTTCACGATCAAGCGCCACTCCACCCATTGAATTTGCCCCGTTATATTTCTCGCTACCGCTCAAAAAATAACAGATCAACTTCAACGGCCACCCCATTATCTGCAGGAAAAAAACTTTGCAGATAATGGTAAATTATTATCGTGGTTTACCTAGTTGTGGGCTGCCAATTTAATTGATTAGGCTGCCAATGAGCCATCGCAACGTTAAGCATTAAGTGTCCATTCTTCGATGGTTTCCGAGGGGGGCTCGGATCCCATCTTCTTTAATGCATCTAGCGTGGCTGACAATCTAGCATTGTTGATATTTGCATCATTCGCCACTTTATTGGCCGCGACCATATCAAGTTCTAATTTTTGGATTTTCGCCATCAGTGACTTTTCGCTTTCGATGAATCTTTTTGATTCACCAGATTCTCTGCTCTCGGCGGCATTTGCCCTGGCCTCTGCGCCTGCAAGTTTCGCCGTAGCGACAGCTGCAGATTGCTGTGCCTCAATACAGGTTTTATTGATTAGATCTAGTTCAGCTAGCGCCGAGGCAAGCGACTTTTCAAGCCGAGGTAATGCCTCAAGACGCGAATCTGCTTTTGCGAGGGCAACTTGGGCCGCTACGCTGGATAAATTATCATTCGCGGCTTTATGCTCAGCATCATTGATTCGCTTTTCTGATAAGGATCTAATCTCAGCAATATCGCTCTCAAGTTGATTGATCCGACCAGATTTTTCTTGATACATATCGCGTGCTGCTTCAAGCGCGTCTTTTAATAACTTTATCTGGCTGTCAGATTCATTTGCAGCCATAACGAAGGTTTCAATGTCTTGTTCGGCGGTCTGCAACTCTAGTACCAATTTGGAATTGGCTTCGGTTGTCGCACTTAAAATTTGATCTGCGATGAATTTTGATATTTTAGGATCAATCGTAATTTCTACTGTTCCTTGTGGTTTGCCAGCCTTTCGACTTTTTAAAATGGGTCCAATTACGTTAGGTGAGCCCCCACCAAGCTCGAAGGTTACTGCGCGGACGCTGGCCTGAGCGCCTGTGGCCTCTACTCTTGCCGCTGCTGCTGATACTGATTCAAATGTTGCTATTGCCATATAAATCTCCTGATGGTGTTATGCGTTATGAATAACAGATAACGTTATTAATAACGCATAACGTTATGGATGGGCGATTGTGTTTTTCTGTGAATTTACAATCTGAAGGTGTTCTGAAGTGCGGCATATGTTTCATCGCAAATGCGCTTCAGCTGGAGTAGTCGTTTGGGGGCGCACCCCAAGGTTTTGCTTGGTTTTGATGTGCGCTCCATTCATGAATAATTCCGAGCGCAGCTTCAGGCGTGAGCCCCAAGCGCTTCATTGCCTGCACTACTTCATCCCACCCGATTCCGGTATCTGCTCCTAGCGCCAGCATCAAGATATCAAGACTAATGCCCCGGCCTTGGCTCCACTCGGGATATAGATCTTCTGAGATTGCGACCATCGTGTCCGCACCAATTTTCCCACCTCTCCAGCGCAAGCCCGGAATGGTTTCTGGTGCAATCGGTTTTGCCGTTGGCATTAACGTACCCAGCCCCGAACGCTTGATTAAAATCCAACGGCGATGATCTGTTATCACAAACATCTGCTGATCAAACGCGCGACTTAAATCAAATACTCCGCCACCCTGACGCCATACACCAGCCAACTCCGCACCATGAGTGAAAAGCATCTTCACTGCCAGCGCCAGCGGCGACAAATCCATTCCGACAACCCAAAAATGAACTTTGTCACATTCCAGCATGCCGTCTGGAATACCTAATGCTTCAAGCAACGATGAGGTTTTAGCTTTCGGCAACTCACGCTGACCGGCTAAAGCGGCCATCAAGTTTGGTTGCTTCATGCCACAGTCCTCAGCGATCTGGCGTGTTGTCTGCGGTGAAAGCTTGATCAGTGCCTTGATCAAGTTCATATCAATGCTATCCATCGTGAAAATGTCTCCTTTCAAAAATATTCCTTAAATACTTGATATCGCCTGATATCTGTTTATGATGATATCAAATGGTATCGGAAATGCAAGTAATTTTGCGCGGAAAGTTAAGGAAGGCTGAAATGAACATCATCAATAAAATAAATACGACGTTGCTACGGGAACTCATTCTATGAGCACGCTCGCCAAAACCATTGTTGATGTCCTTAATGCACGCAAGTCAAAAGTTCTCTTGATTGCCGAGGCAGCACTATCGCAGTCTCAATATCTTGCATTTCGGAAACTATTTCTAAATGAATTCGGTAAGGGTGGTTTTGAAGGTGAGTTGGTCAGGGTAATCGCCGAATCTCATGCGCAACAAATTAGGAACGGGCAGGAATAGATGATGCAAGGAAGGGGGTGCCACCATGAGTGAACAATCAAACGACATTTGAAATTGCCATACATACCAATACAAGTTTTACGGCAGATGCTCTGATGAATGGAGAAATTGAATTACTTCTATCTATTTGGCCTGAATTTCTGCTGGAAATGGAAAGTTTGCCGGATGCCACGTAAACCAAAGGGCGAGGATAGACATTAAAATCTATCTTCGCTTGTCATCACTAACTACTGCGAGCATCATCACTTAGCCATGCCTCACCTACAACATCAATCCATATCCAAAAAGAATTTCGAGGAATCCAATGCTCGTTGCACTCTACGCACGCGTATCGACCACTAGGCAGGCTGAAAACGACCTGTCCATACCTGACCAGCTACGGTGTCAATTTCCGGCATTAAGACGCCACTCATTTTCGGCGTAATGGCGCCACTTTGACCAGTCATTTCAGGGGCTCAAACTGGGGTGTCAGAATGCGT
>CAIJXJ010000213.1 GCA_903824575.1 uncultured Methylobacillus sp. | reverse complement strand
TCCGCTGCTGGATTATCAGCTCAGCACTGATCAAAAAGTCACGGCGATTAGTTTCAGGCAGATTCAAACAGGATAAATTTCATTGGGCATCTTTGCTGATAATGGGCTATCCGTTTCGCGTAACGATTTACAACTAATTGATTAAAAGCAATAATATACAGATGCATTCGATTTACAAGGAATGCATTCGTTTTACATGCCGGGCGGGATGAATTACAAGCGGATGCAAATCTGCACTCGAATTACATTATCTTGATTTTACTAAGTAATTTGCATCCTGCATTTAAATTACAAGTGATTTTAAGGGCTAGATTTACCTTGCGGTTTTTATGTGTTCCGCACTGAAGTAAACATTGCGCGGAAACGCCCTGAACCGCACCACACAATATTCACTAAAACGAGGAGAGTTTGATGGCTGAAATCATTGTGTCCCCACACATCCAGACAGCTTTGGAAAGTCTGCGGCAGCGGCTGGATGAACTTTGCACGTTGGCAGATAATCTTGGCCAGCAACATTTTGATTTTGTCATGGCGGAGAATAAACGCCGAACCTGGGAGGAGAAGAGCATTTTGTATGTGACCCCCCGACTGCGCGACAACACGCTCACTGTCACATGGTACGAAGTGCACTGGTATGGCTCGAAGGAGTTGAAGACGCGCCGGATGACAAAGAAGGTCATCGTCAAACCCAAAGCGAAATACGGCTACACCATGGAAACCTTGCTCAAACGGGCACAGTCATGGGAAGCTGATATGGTTAGCGATGTGGAACTGGCGTTGATCCCGATACGCCGCGAAGCATCATTCATTGCCAAGGCCCTCGGCCAGCTCAATTACATTGCCGCCCGGAAAAAATGATGAGTAACTAACCTGGGCGAGTTTGATTGAAATACACTCACCCCTAAGTCAGAGGAGTGAGTGATCTGATCCTCACTTTCAAATACCGCATAGGAGAAAGAATGAAATACAGCGAAGGAAATCTCATCATGGACGAGGACGAAATGACGATGTTGTCTCAAGCCTTGATGAGTGAGGTCGAGCCGGTTTACCCGGCTTGTACGCTGCTCAATGAGTTGGACAGGATGAAAGCTGAGGCGGGAGAATATATTCAAAAAATTGAATTAGAGGAGGCAGTTAGTCCCCGACATTCGTTAAAGATAGGCATAACTCGATTGCTCATCAAAATCTGTGAAACGCTTCAAGACCGAGGGTATGCTGCTGCCCGGGAGGCTGGGTGTTCTATACGAATACATTAGAAATATAATGTTCGGGTAATCGGCTATAGTGCTGCGGTATTGTAAAGAAAACTAGCGTGATCATAACGCCAGCTAATATAAGGGTTTTGCAAGTGTGGATATTCTTGGGGCTCAACATGAAAGTTAGGATGGTTGCAACTTTGGGCAATTATTGTACTGAAGCTTCTCTCGTACGCGTTGGATCGTCAGCATGAAATTCCTGCGCAATGCGGGTGCTGAGCGCACTCTCGATTTGATCAAACCGCTGCTTACTCATGGCAACAGTATGGATATGGCAACATCATCCCTGTCGTTGTTTGCCTTTGCCGAGCTGCTTGATGGATTATCCTCAATAGAGAAATCCCGCCTATTACTACCCAGTGAAGCGCATGATTTAAAGTTATTCGGCACGGAGCATGACCGCGCTGCACGTAATCGTCTGCAAATCCGCTGGCTGGCACTAAGGCTTGCTCAATGGATACAAGATAAATCAGAGTTGCGGCGCGTCGGCGGAACGGTTCCTCAAGGTATTTCTGTGTTGCGTGACGAGGAAGACAAGCCGCAGTTGGGTATTCTGGGTTCATTCTCTTTCAGCACAGATGGCTTGGGCATCACGCCTGGCAATCCGCTTAATCTTATTCAGGCATCAGAAACTGCCGAAGAAAGCGCGTTGCTTAGTCAATGGTTCGATGCGCAATGGAATAGCATCAAGGAACAGCCTGAAGCCCAGGCAACCCTGTTAGCTCAGCTCAAAGCAATTTCCGATCACCGCGACCCGTACAGCATCTATGTGCTGATGCTGCACCATCTGTTTCAGAGCAATGGCGATGAGATGGACGAGGACCGTATCGTCAAATCGGCCACAGGCATTCGCAAGACGCTGGTATGGAAGAAGCTCTATAAATTTCAGCGCGACGGTGTGGTGGGTGCAATAGACAAGCTCAGTCGGTTTGGTGGATGCATCATTGCCGATAGCGTTGGGCTGGGTAAAACCTTCGAGGCGCTGGCGGTTATCAAGTATCACGAATTGCGCAATGATCGCGTGTTGGTGCTATGTCCCAAACGTCTGCGCGACAACTGGACGCTCTACAAGACCAATGACAAACGTAATGTGTTGGCTGCTGATCGCCTCAATTACGATGTATTGAATCACACCGACTTGTCGCGAGACGGGGGACTATCTGGCGATATCGACTTATCTCACGTAAATTGGGGTAACTATGATCTGGTGGTGATCGATGAGTCTCATAATTTCCGCAACAAGGCTACGCACAAGGGTAAGGAGTCACGCTACGACCGTTTGATGCGCCGCATCATCAAGGAAGGCGTCAAGACACGCGTACTCATGCTATCGGCAACACCGGTCAATAACCGCCTCGCCGATCTGAAAAACCAGATTGCTTTCGTAACCGAGGGCGACGACACTGCGCTGTTTGAACACGGTATCGCCAGTATCGACAGCACTACCCGCATGGCGCAAAGGCAGTTCAATCGTTGGCTGGAAATGGATGAGGCGGAAAAGACGCCGACCCAGTTGGTTGAGATGCTGGGCTTCGATTATTTCACGCTGTTGGATCATCTCACCATTGCCCGTTCACGTCGGCACATTGAAAAATACTACGGCACTGCCGAAACAGGGCGTTTCCCGGATCGTTTGCCACCTATCAATATCAAGGCGGATGTGGATATCGCTGGTGAATTTCGCTCCATTCGCGACATTAACCTTGAGATCCGCCGTCTCAATTTGGCAAGTTATGCACCGCTGCGTTATGTTCTGCCGCACAAGCAAGCCGCCTACGATGCCAAATACAGTACGCAGATTCGCGGTGGTGAGAGCTTCTTCCG
>CAIJXJ010000212.1 GCA_903824575.1 uncultured Methylobacillus sp. | reverse complement strand
AGTGCCACACTCGCGTTTCATGCCAGACGATGACAACGTGATCCCGTTACTCGACGGCGACTGGTTCACCGACGACATCACTGGCCGCTTCCGCGAGTTCTTGCGCGTGACTTTTGGCGACGAGCACTACGAGGAAAACCTGCGCTTCATCGAGGAGGCGCTTGGCAAGAAAAGCAGACCGCTGCCGATCCGCGATTATTTCCTCAAGGAGTTTTATACCGACCACGTCAAACGGTACAAAAAACGCCCGATTTACTGGCTGTTCAGCAGTCCCAAGGGCAGCTTCAATGCACTGATCTATTTGCACCGCTACCGTCCAGATACGGTGAGCGTGGTGCTGAACGATTACTTGCGCGATTTTAATAGCAAACTTGCCGCACGCAAGAGCCATCTGGAGCATGTCAGTGTCAGCGGGAATGCTTCGGCCGGTGAAAAAACCAAGGCGCTGAAGGACATCGAAACGCTCAAAAAAATCCTGATAGAACTGGCCGACTACGAGCGCGATGTGCTGTATCCATTGGCAACGCGCCAACTAGAGATAGATCTGGATGATGGCGTCAAACATAATTATGGCTTGTTTGGCAGCGCATTGAAAAAGATAGTTGGTCTGGATGCGGCTGAGGAATAATCCATGAGCTTTAACCTGGAAACGCTGCTGCAACAGCCTGAAGGCAAGACGCTGGAGTTTAAGCGTGATCTGACTTCGCCCAAGCCGCTGTTAAAAACACTGGTGGCCTTTGCCAATACAGCCGGTGGCTGCCTGGTGATTGGCGTGAGTGACGATCATCAGCTTATCGGGGTTGATGATCCGCTGACTGAAGAAGAGCGTATCTGCAACCTGATTGCCGATGCCATTTCGCCCAGGCTGGTGCCGAATGTGGAAATGTTCACCATTGAAGGCAAAACCTTGCTGGTGATTGAGGTTTATCTGAGCAACTCGCGCCCCCACTGGCTGAAATCACAAGGGGCTGAGTTGGGCGTTTATGTCCGGCTGGGCTCTACCAATCGGCAGGCAGATCGCGAGCTGATCGCCGAGTTGCAACGTTCTGTGGAGGGTATAGCTTATGATGAAATGCCTATGCCGGAACTTACCATTGATGATTTGGATTTGATTTCTGCTCAAGCGCTGTTTGGTGAAGCAAGGGTTCTGGATGAGCAAGCTCTGTTGACTCTGAGATTACTCACTGACTATCAGGGGCGACGAGTGCCGACCAAGGGTGCTATTTTGCTTTTTGGCAAACAGCGCACCTTTCATTTTGCTGACGCATGGATACAGTGTGGACGTTTCTTTGGCACTGAAAAAATAGATATTTTTGATCACATTGATATCAATGTTTCGCTGCCTGAAGCAGTGGATGAAGTCATGCTTTTTTTGAAGAAACATGCCTTTCGCGGTGCGGACATGTCAGAAGTTCGCCGCAAGGATGTCTGGAGCATACCACTCGGCATTTTGCGCGAAGCCGTCATCAACGCCATTGTTCATGCGGATTATTCCCAGCGTGGCTCACCGATCCGGGTCGTGTTTTTGGATGATCGCATCGAAATTGAAAACCCCGGTTTGTTTCTGCCCGGCTTAACCCTGCAAGACATCAAGCAAGGCACTTCAAAAATTCGTAATACTGTGATCGCACGGATTTTCAGGGAGCTGAATTTAATCGAGCAGTGGGGGACTGGCGTGCGTCGCATTTTTACCGAGGCACAAGCCCTTGGTCTGCCAGAGCCGCAACTCATTGAGGTGGGGATGCGGGTGCGGTTTATTATCCCGTTGCTGGAACCGATACCGATTCATAGAGCACAGAAACCAGTCAACGAACAAGTCGAGGCGCAGCCAGAGTCACGGCTAGAGTCACGGCTAGAGTCACGGCTAGAGTCATCCTTGGCAGGGAAGGTGCTTGTCAGACTCGGAGAAGGGGCAGCAGGGAAGGCAGCGCTTTCCTTATCCTTGGGGCACAAGACCGTCTCAGGAGAGCTTCACAAGCAGATCAAGCGCTTGCTT
>CAIJXJ010000211.1 GCA_903824575.1 uncultured Methylobacillus sp. | reverse complement strand
CCTGGTGGTATGTACGGGCTGTTGATCGGTGATATGCGTCGTGACGGTCAGTACAAAAGCTACCAGGCTGACTGTATTGCCAGAATGCCAAAAGCAGAACTTGACTCGCTTGTTATCAAGGAGCACCACCATTGCGTCTCGAATACAAAGCAATACGGCAAGATGAAGCACATTGAGTATGGTCACTGATCTTGATGGCACTAATGGCTGAACTGGTCAAATAGCGTGATGGGGTGGAGAAGATCCCCCTCAAGGAACTTGCACAAACGAACCTTTTGGGGGAGTCTCTGGTTTACCAAGACTAGAGACCATACAAGTGTGCCACGCCCTCCTACAAAATACAAAATTTTTTCAACTTCAGCTGAAAATGGATACCGAGTTAGCCGAAATAGCGCGAGCTGGCGGATGTCATTGCAGTGGCCGCCTTCATCGAGGCAACTATCCCCGTAAACCCCGATGTTGTCCGGATGAGGTTTACGGCGACTTTGATTGGCGCTACAGCTTTAGCTGCAACCTTTGCCGCAAGCGAACAACCCCAGTATCCGTGCGGTTTCTGGGCAGACGCGTCTATCTTGGATTAGCGGTGGTGCTGATGTCTGCTGGCCGGACTGAAGCGACATCGGCTGTAGGAAAGCTCAGCGGGATAACGAATGTTCCAGTTAACACGATTCAACGCTGGCGAAATTGGTGGGCAAGTGAGTTTCCGCTGACGCCGCTCTGGCAGGCAGCCTGTGCCAGGTTCATGCCTCCGGTGGAGTTGGTGCAACTGCCAGCCAGCCTGATCGAACGATTTAAAGGCACGGAGGCGGAATCAATGTTGAGATTTTTATTCTTCCTTTCCCCTTTAACTATCGAACGTTTGATCACGATGAATGAGGGGTGCTAATCACCCGCAGAAGATGTAAATGGCCAAAATGCCCGAGGGTCAGTAATCTTCAATCCCATAAGCAGCGTCGCCGGCGTCGCAACAGGGAGACCTTTTTGAAAACAATTACCGATCCGATCAAACGTGACTGTTGGGCCCGTTTACGCTTCACGATCATTGGCCACTTGCTGGCAGCGCCGCCAGCACCTGGAGAATTACATGGTGCACTTGCACTACTGGCTGTCAAGAGATGGCGCCATCCTGTGTCAGGGCTTGATGTCACTTTCGGGTTCTCGAGCATTGAACGTTGGTATTACGAGGCACGTCGCGCAAACGATCCGGTTGCAGCCCTCAAGGATCACTTGCGCGGAGATTTTGGCATCTTCCATAGCATGACAACCGAAGTTATCGCTGCGCTGACGATTCAGTATCGCGAACACCCTGGCTGGACCGCCCAGCTCCACTTCGATAATTTGAGCGTTGTGTTTTGCGACAATGCCATCAAGATTGCTTCCTATGCAACGATCCGGCGCTATCTCAAGGCGCAAGGTATGTTCCGTAAAGCGCAGCCAAAACGCGCTACCGCTGGCGCACTTGCCGCACGCGATCGGCTGGAAAGACTTGAAGTGCGCAGCTTCGAGGTTGATCATGTAAGCGCTTTATGGCACCTCGATTTCCATCATGGCTCACGCAACATTCTGACATGCAAGGGAATATGGGTAAAGCCAATGTTGATGTGCGTGATCGACGACCGATCTAGAGTGGTCTGTCATTTGCAATGGTATCTTGATGAAACCGCCGAGAGCCTTATTCATGCATTGTGTCAGGCATTCATGAAACGCGGTTTACCACGCTAATGGCGAGCTCGCCATTAGCGTGGTAATCAGCAGGACCAAATAATGTCAAGGAATGCTTGGAATGCCAAGGGTCGCCTTGATTTGATCAGAATTTCCTGCACATAATTAGCCAACATGGAAACTATGCTGTAAGCACACGAAGCAGTCGATACTATCGCTCAACAAGAGAAACCACCAAGTTGGAGGCTAAATGCCGACATTTGACCAGGCTCGATTCACTTTGAGGCATCGAAATAATCACAAGGAAATCTTGGTCCTAATGATGCTACGCTTGGGTGTCACGGGTTTCCTTGACATTATTTGATCCTGCTGATTACCACGCGCCCTTATGACCGATAATGGCGCTGCCATGCTGGCCGAAGAAACTACGACAGGCCTGGCCAAGTTGGGTGTATTGCACCAGACTACCCTCCCGTATTCACCCTATCAAAACGCGAAACAGGAGTCCTTCTGGGGACGCATCGAAGGTCGGTTGATGGCGCTGCTTGAAGGTTGTGAAAGCCTGACTCTGGATGAGTTAAATCTGGCGACTCAGGCTTGGACCGAACAAGAATACCATCATGCAAAACACTCGGAACTTGGCACTTCGCCAATGAATCGTTATCTCGCTGGCCCCAATGTGCGGCGCGAATGCCCGAGCACAGCCGCGTTGTCAGCAGCGTTTCGCATTGAGGTAGAACGCCGCCAGCGCCGCTCCGACGGCACGGTGAGCATCGAAGGGGGGCGCTTTGAAATACCGTCCCAATATCGTCACCTTGAAAAGGTTAATTTGCAGTATGCCCGCTGGGATTTGACTAATGTCGATCTGGTTGATCCGCGTACCGGCGCCATCCTGTGTCCGGTCAAGCCGATCGATAAATCAGCCAATGCCGACGGTCAGCGCCGCCGCCTTTCGCCGGCGAATGTCGATCTGACGCCGCAAAAACCAGCTGGCTTGCCCGCGTTAATGACCAAGCTGCTGACCGAATACGCCGCCACCGGCGTACCACCCGCTTATCTACCTACTATCGAAAAGGAAGCAGAATGAATCAGAAATTGCTCGCCCTCTATGGGCTTAAATGGAATCCGTTCTCACCTGAACTGCCAAGCGAGGCGATCTATGTGCCTGCAAAAATTGAGGATTTCTGCTGGCGAATCGAGCATTCCCAAGTGCGGGAAGGCGGTTTCGCCATGATCAGTGGTGACCCTGGCAGCGGCAAAAGCGTCATCTTGCGCCTGCTGGCAGAACGCATCAAGAAGCTGCCAGACATCACCGTTGGCGCGATCAATCATCCGCAAAGCAATCTGGCCGATTTCTATCGCGAGCTGGGTGATATTTTTACGGTGCCGCTTAGACCGAGTAATCGTTGGGGCGGCTTCAAAGCGCTACGTGAACGGTGGCTCACCCATCTGGAGTCAAGTCGTTGTCGGCCGGTTTTGCTGATCGATGAGGCACAGGAAATGACAACTCAGGTGCTTTCTGAGTTGCGCCTGCTGGCCAGTGCCCGCTTCGATTCACAGTCACTATTGTGCATCATCATGGCTGGTGATGCGAGACTCAATGAGAAGCTGCGCAGGGAAGAGCTCATTCCCTTGGGGAGTCGTATCCGTACTCGGCTTGCCACCGAGTTTGCCAGCCGCGATGATCTGCTAGCCTGTCTCAACCATTTGATGGCAGGTGCTGGAAATGCCAGCATGATGACAGTGCAATTGCGCCATACCTTGTGTGATCACGCCGCCGGCAACTACCGGATACTGACCACGCTGGCAGCAGAACTGCTCGCCGCAGCTGCGCAACGCGACTTGCCTGTGCTGGATGAGAAGCTATATCTGGAGGTATTTACTCAACCTAGCCAACCTACACAACGACGTGCAGCATCTGGACGTTGATCATTTAACGAGGTAAATAATGTATTCAAAATCATGCTTAAAAAACATCATGCTGCCGAAACTATCAGATAAGGCGGCTGCTGAAATTCTTGAATTCCTACAAGCTTTTACAAACGAATTCGAAAATCGTTACGGTAGAGCAATTCATCGTTATTACAAAAAACGTTCTCGCCACAATATAGTTCAAACTAATCAATTTGGTATGACAGACGAGCTTTTCTGAAAACGATCAACTGACGGTGAATGGCGCCAGCAAAGAACGGGCGCTATTTATGATTAAAATCCTTTGCTGTAACGTCCATCACAGATCCTGATCATCAGCCCATCAAATTACGTGACCACACTCAGTCGTCAGGTCAAGAAGGGTGAGAAGGCAATTGCACTGTATATGCCGATAACGGG
>CAIJXJ010000210.1 GCA_903824575.1 uncultured Methylobacillus sp. | reverse complement strand
TCGCATTGAGGATGATGCCATCGTCACGACTACCGGCTGCGATATCATCACGGCCGCCGCACCCAAGTCCGTGGCCGAGATTGAGGCCTTGATGGCAGATGCGTGACTCTGACCTGATCGTTATTGGCGGCGGCCCGGTGGGCGCGACTCTGGCCCTCGCGTTGCATGATGCGGGTTTGGCGGTGACGCTGTTGGAAACGCGTCCGGCAGGGGTGTTCAGCACGGATCCTCGCATGCTGGCCTTGTCTATGGGCAGTCGATTGATTTTACAACGGCTGGGGGTGTGGCAAACGCTTGCCCCAGGCGTAACATCGATCGGCACCATCCATGTCTCGCAGCGAGGCCGTCTGGGGCGTACAGTGATTAGTGCCGGGGTTGAGGATCAGGAAGCGCTGGGCTACGTGTTGCCTTATGCTGCGCTCGCTAATGCGCTCGACCGGAAGCTGCTTGAGAGTGGTGTTGCAACCATCATTAACCAAGCCAGTGCCGTCGGTCTGGAAGTGAAGGATACGCATGCTACTGTGCGTTATGAACATGCCGGAGCAACGCTTGAACTGGATGCGAAGCTGGCGGTGGTGGCGGATGGTGGACGCAGTCTGAATGAGCTGCCGGGTATGCAGCGACAGGTGCGGGATTATGGTCAGTCGGCTGTGGTCGGCCATGTCAGCTGCGAATTTCCGCATGGCAATGTTGCCTATGAACGCTTCACTCCGGAGGGGCCGGTAGCGCTGTTGCCGGAGGGTGAACGCAGCTTTGCCCTGGTTTGGACGGTAAATCCGGATGCGGCGGCAATTCTTTGTGGTCTGAATGAGTCTGAGTTTTTGCAGCGTTTGCATTGCCATTTTGGTGATCGGGTCGGGAGATTCCTGACCGTCAGCGGCCGCGCCTCCTTCCCCTTGAAACTGGTGACGGTGCGGCCGGTGACTGCCTCGCACCTGGCTGTGATCGGCAATGCCGCGCAAACCCTGCATCCGGTGGCGGGGCAAGGCTTCAACCTCGGCCTGCGTGATGCCTGGGAAATGGCCGTGACCCTGCAACAAACCGATCCGGAGGCCATCGGCAGCGCCGTCATGCTGGCCCGCTACCGCGCCCGCAGAAAAATGGACACCGGTGGCGGGATATTTTTCACCGATTTGCTGGTGCGATCCTTTTCCAATGATTGGCCCATGCTGGGCATGGCGCGGGGTGCGGCTCTCGGAGTGCTGGACTTGTTTCCTGCGGCCAAGCATTTCGTGGCACGCAAGATGAGTTTCGGGGCAAACGGATGAAAGGTCAGACGGATTTTGATGTGCTGGTGATTGGTGGTGGCCTGGTCGGTGCCGCCTGCGCACTGGCCCTGCGCGGAAGTGGCTTGGCGCTGGCGCTGGTTGAAGCGAATGAGGTGGCGATCTGTCCGACGGACAGCAGTTGGGACAGCCGCATTTATGCTATCAGTCCCGGTAATGTGGCGTTTTTAACCAGGCTGGGAGTCTGGCAGGAACTGGATCAGCAGCGCATAGCCCCGATTGAGGAAATGCAGATCTGGGGCAACGACAACGCGGCTCTTGATTTCAGTGCCTACGAGGCTGGTGCCCCGGCACTGGGCTATATTGTTGAGAGCCGATTGATGCTGGCAGGTTTATGGGAAGAATTACAGGAGGCTCCTGAAATCACGCTGTTTAGTTCCTCCCCCGGTTCATGTCTCGATCTGCAAGAAGAGGGTGCCGTTCTGAAGTTGGTCGATGGACGTCGGTTGAGTGCGGCGTTGGTGATCGCGGCTGACGGCGGCAATTCGTGGGTGCGTGCAGAGGCAGGGATCAGCGTTACCACCAGTGATTACCGGCAACAGGGCGTGGTGGCAAATTTTGTCGTCGAACGACCGCATCGTAACATCGCACGCCAGTGGTTCGTTGAAGATGGCATCCTGGCTTGGTTGCCGCTACCTGGAAATCGCATGTCCATGGTCTGGTCAACCTCTAATGCCCATGCAAAGGCCTTGCTGGCATTGTCACCGGAAGCTCTTGCAGAGCGGGTTGCCATGGCCGGAGGGGATGCCTTGGGGAGTATGCAAGTGCTCACCCCGGCAGCGGCTTTCCCGTTGCGCAGACAGGATGCGGAAGTCATGGTCAGTCCACGCCTGGCGCTGATGGGGGACGCCGCGCATCTGGTGCATCCCCTGGCCGGGCAGGGTGTGAATCTGGGTTTTCACGATGCAGCATGTATGGCGCGTGTCCTGATGGAGCGCGGCAGGCAAACGGACGTGGGTGATTACGGATTGTTGCGCCGCTATGAGCGGGCGCGCCAGTTGGATATTCGTGCGATGCAGGTGATGACCGGTAGTTTGCAAGCCCTTTTCAGCAGCGAATTGCCAGGCATTGCCCTGCTTCGCAGCAAGGGCTTAAGTTTTACCAACCGCCAGCAATGGCTCAAGCGGCGCCTGATAGCGCATGCGATGACATGAGGAACAAGACGATGTTGAAACAAATGTTGTGGATGGTACTGGCAGGTCTGCTGGTTACAAGTGCCTGGGGCGACGAAGCATCGTTGAAGAAGGCGGTGGAGTCGGCCTATCCCAAACTCAAGGTGCATAGCGTCACCAAGACGCCCTACAACGGCCTGTATGAGGTATTCCTGGGAGAAGAGATTTTTTACACTGACGAGAAGTTTAGTTTCTTCATCGTGGAGGGTCGGCTGATCGATGCCAAGACTCGCAAGAACGTGACCACTGATCGGATTGAAGAGTTGTCCAAGATTGACTTCAGTACGCTGCCGCTCAACCAGGCGATCAAGGTGATCAAAGGCAATGGCAGTCGCAAGCTTGCTGTGTTCTCTGATCCGGACTGCCCCTATTGCAAGCAGTTGGAACAGCAGTCACTGGCTAGCCTCAACGACGTGACGATCTATACCTTTCTGTTTCCATTAGCAGGCTTGCATCCGGACGCTGCCAACAAGGCCCGTGCGATCTGGTGCGCGCCGGATCGTAACAAGGCCTGGACTGACTGGATGTTGAATGGTCAGTTGGCCAAAGGCAGCGGTACCTGCGTTAATCCGATTGATGAGACGGCCGAGTTGGGTAACAAGCTCGGCGTGCGTGGTACCCCGCTACTGATTTTTAGTAGTGGCAAGCGCGTCTCCGGTGCCATTCCAGCGCAGGAGATCGAGAGCCGGTTGGCGGGAAAATAAAAACGGGGCTAGGGGTAATGCCGGGGGTTTCCGAGCCCCTAGTCCCTAGCCCCCTGCTTTTATACGACTTGTCCCATCTTGAAGATCGGCAGGTACATGGCGATTACGAGACCGCCGATCAGGGTGCCCAGCACCACCATGATAATTGGCTCCATCAGGCTGGACAGGCCTTCTACGGCATCGTCCACTTCGGCTTCATAGAAGTCGGCGACCTTGGACAGCATGGCATCCAGCGCTCCGGATTCTTCGCCGATGGCCACCATTTGCAGCACCATGTTGGGAAATACATCCGCGTTCTGCATCGCCACCGTTAAACTGGTGCCGGTCGAGACTTCGCTTTGAATGCGTTTGGTGGCCTCGTAATAGACCCGGTTACCGCTGGCGCCGGCAACCGAGTCCAGTGCTTCCACCAATGGCACGCCAGCCGCGAACATGGTTGACAGGGTGCGGGCAAAGCGCGCGACGGTAGCCTTCCTGATCAGTTCTCCAAACAGCGGCACCTTGAGTAGCAGTCGGTCCATGGTGGACTGCATCTTCACCGAGCGTTTCCAGGTGTAGAAGAAGAACCAGATGCCGCCGCCCACCGAGCCGAAAATCGCCCACCAGTAGGCCACGAAGAAATCAGAAATGTGCATGACAATGATAGTGGGCGCAGGCAGGTCGGCACCAAAGCTTGAGAACAGTTCCTTGAAGGCCGGGATCACGAAGATCATGATGACGGCCGTGATGATGAAGGCGACCACGATGATCGAAATGGGGTAGAACAGGGCCGACTTGATCTTGCCCTTGATGGCCTGGATCTTCTCTTTATAGGTTGCCAGGCGGTCCAGCAACTCGTCCAGAATCCCGGCCTGCTCGCCAGCATTGACCAGATTGCAGTACAGGGTGTCGAAGTATAAGGGGTATTTGCGAAAGGCCTGAGACAGGCTGCTGCCGGTTTCAACATCGGACTTGATGTCGCCCAGCAACTTGCTGACAGCAGGATTGCTATGCCCGCGGCCCACGATGTCGAACGACTGCAGCAAGGGCACGCCTGACTTCATCATGGTCGCCAGTTGACGGGTGAACAGTGAAACGTCCTTGTCGCTGACGCTGCCGCCACGCTTCAAGCTACTCTGCTTCTTGACCTTCTGTACGGTAATGCCCTGGCGGCGCAAGGTGGCGTTGACAAAGGCCTCGCCGGTTGCTTTCATTTCCCCCTTGATTTTCTTGCCCTTCCTGTCCGTACCTTCCCAGGCATAGGTGACTTCGCGGGTTGCATTGGCGGCCATGTGCAGATTCCTTCGTCAGGTGTTACAGGAAAACCTTTTTAAGCCACACCCCAAGGGTGCTTGATGCAGTAACTAAGTAGCATCTATGGCCGTAAACGACCAAAATCATGCCTATTCCTTCGGGCGCTCTCCGTGGAGATCAGATTTTTCAGGATTATTCATTGGTACAGGCTTCAACTTCTTCCAGCGAGGTCAGGCCCTGTTTGATTTTTAACAGGCCGGATTGGCGCAGGTCGCGTACCCCTTCGCGTCGTGCCTGATCAGCGATGTCGTGCGCGGAGCCGTTTTTCATGATGATGCGGCTCATTTCGTCGCTGATGGGCATGACCTGGTAAATGCCGACGCGTCCCTTGTAGCCGTTGCCATTACAGGCGTCGCAGCCGCCCGCCAGAGGCCCGTAAGGTGACCAGCTGCCATCAAGTTCCTCTGCCTGAAATCCGGCGCGCAACAGAGCTTCATGCGGGATGTCCACCGGGTGCTTGCAGACTTTGCAAAGGCGTCGAGCCAGGCGCTGCGCGGTGATCAGGATGACCGATGAGGCGATGTTGAAGGGGGCCACGCCCATGTTCATCAGGCGGGTCAGGGTACCCGGGGCATCGTTAGTGTGCAGCGTTGAGAGAACCATGTGGCCGGTCTGTGCAGCCTTGATGGAGATATCGGCTGTTTCCAGATCGCGAATTTCACCGACCATGATGACATCAGGATCCTGACGTAGAAAGGATTTCAATGCGGCGGCAAATGTCAGTCCGGCCTTTTCGTTGACATTGACCTGATTGACGCCTGGCAAATTGATTTCAGCGGGATCTTCCGCCGTCGAAATGTTGATGCCAGGTTCGTTGAGGATGTTGAGGCAGGTATACAGCGAAACGGTCTTGCCGGAGCCGGTGGGGCCCGTCACCAGTACCATGCCATACGGGCGCTGGACGGCGGCGAGCAAAGCTGCCTTCTGCTCCGGTTCATAACCCAAAGCTTCGATGCCAAGCGTGGCACTGGAAGGATCCAGGATCCGCATGACGATTTTTTCACCTTGCAACGTTGGCAGGGTGCTGACGCGGAAATCGATGGAACGGGTCTTGGATAGCACCAGCTTCATGCGGCCATCCTGCGGCACACGCTTTTCCGCGATGTCCAGACTGGAAATCACCTTGATGCGCGAGGCTAACTTGTCTTTGATGGCGAGCGGCGGGCGTGCAATTTCTTTAAGGATGCCATCAACGCGGAAACGGATGCGGTAGAACTTTTCATAAGGTTCAAAGTGTAGATCGGATGCGCCGGCATTGATGGCATCGAGCAGCATCTTCTGCAGGTATTTGACAATCGGCGCGTCATCGACTTCTGCAGTTTGAGCATCCGATTCGGATGACGGCTCGTCACCGTGCAGCATGTCGAGATCAATTTCATCGCCGACATCCAGCGATTGCATGCTGGTATCGTTGGCTTCGATGATACGGTCTATCCATTTGCCCAGCTTGTCATCCTCCACGACGATAGGGGAGAGGGTGAGGCCGGCTTGGAACTGGACCGTGTCCAGTACATGCAGATTGGTGGGGTCGGACAAGGCGACGAACAGGGTGTTGCCGCGAACCTGCAGCGCCATGACCCGGCTGCTGTGCATCAATTTGAGGTTGATAGTGTTTTTTGGTAGATAGTCCGCGTTGATGGCGTTCAAGTCGAGCAAGGGGAAGCCAAAGGCTGTGGCTGCTGCTTGTGCGATTTGCATCGGTGCCAGTTTTTTGCTGTGCACCAATTTCGTGACAAAAGACGTGTTGTCGAGCGAGGCTTGTGCCTGTATGGCTTCGGCTTCGACTTCGCTCAGCAGCTGTTCTTGCACCAACATGCGGGCGAGGCCGCCCATCTTGGTCGGCAGAGTGGCGCTTACCATTGATCGATATTCACGAGAGTTACACCTGCATCCTTGGGTGGGGAAGCTTTAACACACAAATAATGCACGTAGCCTTGTGGTTTGTAAAGAATGGGCCATGGCCGGTTGGGAAAGTGTTGCCGGCAGGCATGCCGTGCCTGGAGGGAATGATCAAAAAAAAGATCTTGACTTATTGAAATAACCAAAGTAAAAATACGCTTTGGTGTTTGAATTCAAGCGTGGCCGGCCACCCGACGACGATATTGATAAGCAAACTTTGGGGTCGCCGCCCCTGTTTTATGCAAGGAAGTAAGAAATGGCAACTGGTACAGTTAAGTGGTTCAACGATTCCAAGGGTTTTGGTTTCATTACTCCGGACGAAGGCGGTGAAGACCTGTTCGCACACTTTTCCGCGATTGTCGCCTCTGGCTACAAGAGTCTGAAAGAAGGTGACAAGGTTACTTTTGATGTGACCGATGGCCCTAAGGGCAAGCAAGCATCGAATATTCAAAAGGCTTGAGCACTACCGTCTTCGTATAGAAACGGCCCGGGATTCCGGGCCGTTTTTTTTTCGGGTGCGCCTGGCAGGGCGCATTCACTTGGCCGGCCTGGTCCCTAGCCGCTAACTTTCCAGCAAAAAATCCTTGAAGGCCTGCGCTACCATGGACAGGCGCTTGCCCTCGCGGTGCACCACATACCAGTGGCGGCAGATGGGGAAAGACTGCACGTCCAGCACTACCAGTCGGTGCGTTTCCAGTTCGAGGGCGACCGTGTGCAGCGATAATATCCCCAATCCCATGCCCGCCTGCACTGCCTGCTTGATGGCTTCGTTGGTACTCATTTCGGTGCCGGTCGTAATATTGATGCCCTGCTCGGAAAAGAATCGCTCCATGGCGATACGCGTGCCTGAACCTTGTTCGCGTACCAGGAAAGTCTCCTGCTGGATGCGTGCCAGCGGAATGTCGTTGACGTCCGCCAGGGGGTGGCTGCCCGGGGCGATAATGACCAAAGGATTCTCCATGAAAGACTGCGCCTCCAGGTCGAGTCCCGCAGGCGGGCGGCCCATGATGGCCATGTCCATTTCGTTATTGGCCAGCTGATGCAGTAGGGTTTCCCGGTTGGTGACATTGAGGCTGATGGTGATCCCTGGATGCTGGCTGTTGAATTGTCCCAACAATTGCGGCATGAAGTAGCTGGCGGTGCTGGCCACGGAAATGGCGAGTTTGCCTTGGCGCATGCCTTTCAAATCGTCGAATACGGATTCGGCCTCTGCCAGTTGTTGCAGGATGCTACGGCTGTAGCGCTGCATTTCCCGTCCGGCTTCGGTCAGATAGATCTTTTTCCCCAGTTGCTCGAACAGTGGCAGGCTTACCGCCTGTTCCAGTTGTCTGATTTGCATGGACACGGCCGGTTGCGTAAGATGAAGCTGCTCTGCTGCGCGTGAATGGCTGGACAGTCGCGCCACTGTGTCGAATATCTTGAGTTGCCGTAACGTCAGATGGAGCATGGGTGTTATCCATTATGTATAAGTGTAACCTTATCATAATGATCAAAATATATGACTATTACTTATGAGTTTGTGCCGGTATAGTGCTTCTCAAGCTGGGAGATGCAGGGTGACAGGGTCGTCGCCGGCTATAAAATTATTTGATAAATTGAGGAGAATGGAATGGATCAATCCGCACGTTATTCCGACCTGAGTCTCAAGGAAGAAGACTTGATCAAGGGTGGGAAGCATATTCTGGTGGCCTACAAGATGAAGCCCAAGGGTGGCTTGGGCTACCTTGAGGCGGCAGCGCATTTTGCCGCCGAGTCCTCGACCGGTACCAATGTAGAGGTCTCTACGACTGATGATTTTACTAAGGGCGTGGACGCCTTGGTGTACTACATTGACGAAGCCGTTGAGGATATGCGAATTGCCTATCCTCTGGAACTGTTCGACCGCAACATCATCGACGGTCGGATGATGCTGGTCTCGTTTCTGACGCTTGCTATTGGCAACAATCAGGGCATGGGCGATATCGAGCATGCCAAAATGATCGACTTTTATGTGCCCGAGCGCGCGGTTCAGTTGTTCGACGGTCCGGCCAAAGATATCTCTGACCTGTGGCGCATTCTGGGTCGCCCGATTCAGAATGGCGGCTATATTGCCGGCACCATCATCAAACCTAAGTTGGGTCTGCGCCCGGAACCTTTTGCCAAGGCGGCTTACCAGTTCTGGTTGGGGGGCGACTTCATCAAGAATGACGAACCACAGGGCAATCAAGTTTTCTGTCCGCTGAAAAAGGTACTGCCTTTGGTCTATGACTCGCTGAAGCGGGCGCAGGACGAAACCGGCCAGGCCAAGCTGTTCTCTATCAACATCACGGCGGATGACCATTACGAAATGTTGGCCCGCGCCGATTTTGCCCTGGAAACCTTCGGCCCCGATGCGGACAAGTTGGCTTTCCTGGTGGATGGCTTCGTCGGCGGTCCCGGCATGGTGACTACGGCGCGTCGTCAGTATCCCGGCCAGTACCTGCATTACCATCGTGCCGGCCACGGCATGGTGACCTCACCTTCTGCCAAGCGGGGCTATACCGCCTTCGTGTTGGCCAAGATGAGCCGTCTGCAAGGCGCTTCCGGCATCCACGTCGGCACTATGGGCTACGGCAAGATGGAAGGTGAGGGCGACGACAAGATCATTGCCTACATGATCGAGCGAGATGAGTGTCAGGGTCCGGTCTATTTTCAGAAATGGTACGGTATGAAGCCGACTACTCCCATCATCTCCGGTGGCATGAACGCATTGCGCCTGCCAGGTTTCTTTGAGAACCTGGGTCATGGCAACGTGATCAATACTGCCGGTGGTGGCGCCTATGGTCACATCGACAGCCCGGCTGCCGGTGCGGTTTCGCTGCGTCAGTCCTACGAGTGCTGGAAGTCCGGTGCCGACCCGATTGAGTATGCCAAGGAGCACAAGGAATTCGCACGTGCGTTTGAATCCTTCCCGGGCGACGCCGACAAAATCTTCCCCGGTTGGCGCGAAAAGCTGGGCGTGCACAAGTAACAAGGGTGTAGACGCTTTTGTTAAAGAAAGCCCCTGCATTCGATTTCCTGCAGGGGTTTTCTTATTGGCGCCACTGATCCGTAGCGCAGGCGGCCTCGCCTGCAAGGGGCTCACGGTGCGCAGTCAAATTTTGCAGGCGAGGCCGCCTGCGCTACATGAACCGAGTCCATTATGAGCCAGCACTTCGACATCCAACAATATCGCATCACGACCGAGCCGTTCTATCAGCCGACCGGAAATGAGGTGGCGTTGTACGAGGCAGCGTACGCGGCACGTCTGCCGGTGATGCTGAAGGGCCCAACCGGCTGTGGCAAGTCGCGCTTCGTCGAGCACATGGCATGGAAGCTGGGCCGGCCACTCATTACCGTGGCCTGCAACGAGGACATGACGGCATCCGACCTGGTGGGGCGTTATCTGCTGGACGCTAACGGTACGCGCTGGCTGGATGGTCCGCTGACCCTTGCGGCAAGGCATGGCGCCATCTGTTACCTGGATGAAATTGTCGAGGCGCGCCAGGATACCACCGTGGTCATCCATCCGCTGACCGATCACAGGCGCACCTTGCCGCTCGACAAGAAAGGCGAATTGGTCGCCGCGCACGCAGATTTTCAACTGGTCATTTCCTACAATCCCGGCTATCAGAGTTTGCTGAAGGATCTCAAGCAGTCCACCAAGCAACGCTTCACGGCGTTTGATTTTGATTATCCGAGCGCGGTACTGGAGACCACTATTCTTGCCAGGGAAACGGGACTGGGCGAGGAGGTGGCAGGCAAACTGGTCAAAATCGGTATCGCAGCGCGTAACCTGAAAGGGCATGGCCTGGACGAGGGTATTTCCACCCGCCTGCTGGTTTATGCGGCGACCCTGATTCAGGGGGGCGTCACACCACGGGATGCCTGCCGCATGGCGATGGTGAGGCCGATCACGGATGACGCCGACATTCGCGCAACGCTGGATCATGCCGTCGACGCGATTTTCGACTAACCCCAGTGGCTAATAAAGTCTTCCAGGGCGAGATGCAAGCCTGGTGGAGCCAACTCAATAGTGGCTTTGCTCAGGTGCAGGACGTATTCGAGGAGTGCATGGGTGCTGCATTGAATACGCTCTCGCCTGCGGGCGCTACGGCGTATCTTGCGGCGGCCAAATTTCTTGGCGGCATGGGCCGCGGCGTTGAGCCAATATTGATCTTCCTGGAGGAATGGCCGGACATCGCCATGGTGTTGGGTGAGTCGGCATTACCTGTCATCATGGATGGCATCCACAAGATGTGGCGCTCGCCCAATAGTCGTGCCATCGTGCCTTTCTTGCAAACTTTGCCGGCCGTGGCGCGGCGCCTGAAGGCGCCCGGGCAGATGCAGGCCTACCTGGAACTGGTGCTGGATTTCATGGAACGTACCACAGGCTCTGTGCACGGCATCCACACCACTTTCCCTAGTCCCGGCCTGCCCGAATTTTTCAACAAGTCGCCATTTCTGGTCAGTCAATTGTCCCTGGATGGGCTGTCGAACTGGGTGCAATATGGTGTCCGTCATTATTCAGACCACCCCGAGCGTCAGCGTGACTATTTCAGCCTGCAGTCGGCGGATAGTCGCGCCATGCTGCAACGGATGCGTCATGGCACACTGCTAGCCGATCATGAACGCCAGTTGGACATGTATTTGCGCAGTCTGTGGCAGGACCACGATTATTTTGTACCGTATTCGATCGGTTTTGACGAGTTGAGGAAGCCCATCCCCTATTTTGACCAGCTTGGCATCCGCCTGCCGGATGTCTATGACGATGCTGGTAGCGTCGCCGGCATTGATCGTTACCGCGCCGTGCTGGCGCACATTGCCGCGCACCGACGCTGGAGCGGGCGCATGTTCGCCGACAATTTCAGTCCGTTTCAGCGCATCGCGGTGGAAGTTTTCGAAGATTCCCGTGTGGAGTTCCTGGCCATGCGCGAATATCCCGGATTGCGGCGCCTGTTTATGGTGCTGCATCCGATGCCAATCGAGGATGCCTGCGATCCCGAGAGGGAGTCCGCCATTCGACATCGCTTGGCGATGGTGTCGCGCGCCATGCTGGATGCAGATCACCCCTATCAGAATCCCTTCGTTGTCGATTTTGCCAGGCGTTTTCATGCGCTGATGCAGGCAGGGGAATCCAGTCTTGAGGCGATGGCAGAACTTGCCGTGCTGTTCATCGCGAGGACCCGGCTCCAGAGCGACCAGTCTCCCCGTGTGCATTTCAAGGACACCGAGGTGGGCTATCGCGATGACAATCGCCATCTTTGGAAATATCACGAAGAGAGCGATGACGAGGAGCAGTTTGATGAGCCGCGCCAGAGCGCAGAGGAGGGTGAGGTTCAAGCCTTGCCGCCACGGCATTACCCTGAGTGGGATTATGCCAGCCAGAGTTATCGTCCCGATTGGGTCAGCGTGTACGAGTCGCTGCATCCGTCTGGCCAAGCGGCTGACATCGACGCACTGCTGCAAAAGCACGAGGCTTTAGCCAAACGGCTCAAGCGGCTGCTTGACCTGCTTAAACCCCAGCACAAGGTGCGCATTCGCTACCAGGAGGAAGGTAGTGAACTGGATCTCGATGTGGCGCTGCGTTCCCTGATCGATTACAAGAGTGGCGCCGCACCTGATCCTAGAATCAACATGAGCCACAAGAACGATGGCCGCGATATTGCCGTGTTGCTGCTGCTGGATCTGTCGGAGTCTCTGGGCGAGAAAGTGCCAGGCGGCGATCAGAGCCTGCTGGAATTGAGTCAGGAGGCGGTGTCTCTGCTAGGCTGGGCGGTCGAGCAGTTAGGCGACAGTTTCGCTATCGCCGGCTTTCATTCCAACACTCGGCATGAGGTACGCTATTTGCATATCAAGGGCTATGGCGAGCCGTGGGGAGAGGCCGTCAAGGCGCGCCTTGCGGCTATGGAGGCCGGTTACTCCACCCGCATGGGCGCTGCCATGCGTCATGCCGCACATACCCTGGAACATCGACGTGCCGACAAGAAGTTGATGCTGATTCTGACCGATGGTGAACCAGCCGACATCGACGTCAAGGATAGCCGCCTGTTGATTGAGGATGCGCGCCGTGCGGTGCAGGAACTGGACCGGCAGGGTATCTACAGTTACTGCATCAATCTTGACCCCAAGGCCGACGAATACGTCAGCGACATCTTCGGCCGCCAGTACACCGTGATCGACAACGTCCAGCGCCTCCCGGAAAAGCTGCCCCAGCTTTTCATGGCGCTAACCAAATAGGGATCATCATAGGGGCAGCGTTGTAGGGCGCAATGCCCGATGGTGATTGCGCCCTACGTGGCCTAATATTCCGGTGGTGAATGTTAAGCGCAGCGGCCGCAGCTAAAAACCATCCCCCTTTTATGGGGCTGACAAAATAGGCATCGTACGATTTAATATAGTTGTACGAAATTATATCTGTTGTACGTTTTTTGGCGGTACGATAATATTTATTAGACCCATAGTTAATGGAGGCTGGTATGGAAGTCGTGACTGTTTCACCAAAATTTCAGGTTGTCGTCCCAAAGGATGTGCGCCGACTGCTGAATATCCAGATTGGACAGAAACTAAAGGTGCGGGTGCAGGGTGAGCATATAGAGTTTTTTCCAGAGTTGCCGATCTCGGCGGCTCGGGGTTTTCTGCATGGCCTGGATACTGATGTCATGCGGGAGACTGACCGGGTATGAATGTTGTGGATTCTTGTGGCTGGCTGGAATATTTTGCTGATGGGGAAAATGCGGATTTTTTTGCGCCCATTCTGGAAGATACGGACCACTTGCTGGTGCCCAGCATGACGGTGTTTGAAGTCTGCAAGCGCATCATGCTCCAGCGTGGAGAGGAGGCTGCTCGCAAGGCTGCGGAATTCATGGCTCAGGGGGTGCCGCTGCCGTTGACTGAAGAAACTGCTCTGGCCGCCGCCCTTTATTCTGCCCAGCACCAGTTGGCGCTGGCTGACAGCATCATCTTGCAGAGCGCGATCGAGCAGGGAGCAACCTTATGGACGCAGGACGCCGACCTCAATGGCTATGCAGGGGTGAACTACAAGTCAAAGCCCTAGCGCCCTTGCCCCTGTTGTTCAAACCTTCTTCAGAAAAGCCGCTTTCAGCATGAAACTGCCCGCATCCATCTTGCAGTCAACTTCATGGTCGCCACCGACCAGACGGATGCTCTTCACCTTGGTGCCTTGCTTCAGCGTCACGGATGAACCCTTCACCTTCAGGTCCTTGATCAGCACCACGGCATCACCATTATTGAGGACTGTTCCATTGGAATCTTTTACTACCCTGCCGGTGTCGTCATCGGTGTTGCTGGTTTCCACCATCGGCCATTCGTGTCCACAATCGGCGCAGATGTAGTTGACGCCATCGGGATAGGTATTTTCCATGGTGCAGATTGGGCAAGCGGGGATGGTGGACATGATTTCTTCTCGGATTGTCAGGTGGATGAAACAGTCTAATTATAACCTAAAGGAAAATTGCTCTTCCCTCCAGGGAAGCGGCTGGATGTGGCCCATGCTTGTCTGTTGCCAGGCGCTAAGGTTGTTTGCGTAAATTGCGTTCAAGTCCTTCTTCTGTAACTGGTTAATAGCTTTTCCAATCTTCGGCTTTTCAGGATAGCCACGAAAGCGGATAATCCACTGTTTCACAAGTCAGCCAAAAACAATCCGATGACACAGCCTTTATTACAATCCTGCATCCACAGTCTGCCGCTGATCAATCAGGGCAAGGTGCGAGATATTTATGATCTTGGCGCGGACAAGATGCTGATCATTGCGACCGACCGTTTGTCGGCATTCGATGTGATCTTGCCAACGCCGATACCTGGTAAGGGTGCGGTATTGACCCAGATCGCCAATTTCTGGTTCGACAAGCTGGGACACTTGATCCCAAACCATTTGACCGGTATTGATGCCGACAGCGTGGTGAGCGATCCAGTTGAAAAAGCCCAGTTAGGTGAGCGTGCCATCGTCGTGAAAAAATTGAAACCGTTGCCGATCGAGGCCATCGTGCGGGGCTATCTGGCCGGTTCTGGCTGGAAGGAATACCAGAAGTCCGGTACGGTCTGCGGCATTGCCTTGCCGGCAGGCTTGCAGGAAGCTTCAAAACTGCCGCAACCAATCTTTACGCCATCCACCAAGGCGGAATTAGGGGCGCACGACGAAAACATCAATTTCGATCAGATGGCTCAGTTGCTGGGGCTGGAACTGGCGGAGCAGGTGCGCGCTGCCGCCATTCGGGTGTACCAGGCAGCATCAGAGTATGCGCTAACTCGGGGCATCATCATCGCCGATACCAAGTTCGAGTTTGGCCTGGATGATGCCGGTACGCTCTACCTGATTGACGAAGTATTGACGCCTGACTCTTCCCGCTTCTGGCCGCTTGATCAATATCAGGAAGGGCAGAACCCGCCCAGCTACGACAAGCAGTATGTGCGCGACTGGCTCGAGGCCTCGGGCTGGAACAAACAGCCACCGGCGCCCGAACTGCCGGCCGAGGTGGCGGCCAGGACTGGTGAGAAATACCGTGAGGCGTTGAGGTTGTTGGCTGATCGCGAGATCCAGCTTTGAGGGTGTACCGCGTGGTCACGCGACGGATTTCAATTGAAATGCAGGCGGAGTGTCGACGGAGCGTTGCGATTACAGCATGAAAGAGATTGAAAAACTCATCACCGGATTCAAGCGCTTCCAGGAAAATTACTTCGGTGGAGATCAGGAATTGTTTGGTCAGCTCAAGCTGGGACAGAATCCTGGTGCGATGGTGATTGCCTGTTCCGATTCGCGCGTTGATCCGGCGATATTGCTGGATTCCAAGCCGGGTGACCTGTTCATGGTGCGCAATGTTGCCAATCTGGTGCCGCCCTATGAGAGGGGTGCCGGCTTGCATGGCGTCAGCACCGCGCTGGAATTCGGTGTCTGTGTGTTGGGGGTGGAGCATGTCATCGTGCTGGGACATAGTCGCTGTGGTGGTGTGCGCGCCTTGATGCAGGGGCTTCCTGAGGGTGCCTTGGGTGAATTCATCAGCGGCTGGGTCAATATCGCCGCGCGCGCCAAGGAGCGGGTGCTGGAGGAGTTGCCGCATGCCACGGCCGACAAACAATGCAGCGCCTGCGAGGAGGCTTCCATTCTGGTGTCACTGGAAAATTTGCTAACTTTTCCCTGGATCAGGGCAAAAGTGGAGCGGGGGGCGCTCATACTGCATGGCTGGTATTTCGACATCGATAGCGGGGAACTGGTAGCCTACGACCCCATTCAGGGCCGTTTCATTGCGATGATGTAGTTCGATAACGACGGTTTTTCGCTTATAATCGAGCCACCATTAATGATCATCAAAGGATTTGCATCATGGCTTTAAATAACGTGCCGACCGGCAAGGACGTGCCAAATGACTTTAACGTCATCATCGAAATTCCGATGCAGGGAGATCCGGTCAAGTATGAAGTGGACAAGGAGAGCGGTGCGATCTTTGTTGATCGTTTCATGGGTACGGCCATGCAATACCCCTGCAACTATGGTTACATTCCGCACACGCTGTCCGAAGACGGTGATCCGGTAGACGTGCTGGTGATTACGCCGGTACCGCTGATTCCGGGCGTGGTGGTACGTTGCCGCCCCTTAGGCGTTTTGATGATGACGGATGAAGCCGGGCCCGACGCCAAGGTGCTGGCGGTGCCGGTGGAAAAGGTGTGCGGACTGTATAACAACCTCAAGACTTATGAGGATGTTTCGGCCTGGCGATTGACCATGATTTCTCATTTCTTCGAGCATTACAAGGATCTGGACCAGGGCAAGTGGGTTAAGCTCGATGGTTGGGCTGGTTTGGATGCAGCGAAGAAGGAGATTATTTCCGGGGTTGAGCGCTTCGATAGCGCGGTGGACAAACCCGCGTTCTAAAGGAATTAATTCAGGAAGTTCCAGGTGCCGGCGTGAGTCGGCGTTTTGCTGTCTGGCGCTGACAGATCAAGGCTTTCGTTCCATAAATTTATAGGGTAAGCTTGTTCTGAAGTTTGATGGATGATATGCGTTTTCAGTCGGCTGACAGGATGTTGCAGGGTAGTTTTTTTTCAGTTTAGTGTAGTCAAGTTGGCGAAGTTGAACCAGGCTTCGCCTTTAAAATAAAACTGCAGGGGAGATTTTAATGGATCAGGCATTGGTATTGGCGCTGGGCTGTGCTGTTGTGGCATTGCTTTATGGTGGGGTCACGATCGCGTGGGTGCTGGCGCAACCGACCGGCAACGAACGCATGCGAGAAATCGCGGCGGCCATTGAAGAGGGTGCGTCTGCCTATCTCAACCGGCAATACACCACGATCGGCGTGGTAGGGGTCGTTTTGTTTGTCCTGATTTGGTTGGCGCTGGGCAGTTTGACGGCTGTCGGTTTCGCCATCGGTGCGCTACTGTCTGCAGCAGCGGGTTATATCGGCATGAATATTTCGGTGCGTGCCAATGTCCGTACAGCGCAGGCCGCGCATGATGGCATGAATGCAGCGATGCAGGTCGCCTTCCGTGGCGGCGCCATCACCGGCATGCTGGTTGTGGGCCTGGGGCTCCTTGGCGTGACGGGCTACTTTGCTTATCTATCCATCACCACGGCAGAAGGTGCTGCGCTGAACCTCTCTCCGCTGGTGGGCCTGGCCTTTGGTAGTTCGCTGATTTCTGTGTTTGCCCGTCTGGGCGGCGGCATCTTCACCAAGGGGGCCGATGTCGGAGCCGATCTGGTTGGCAAGGTTGAGGCCGGCATTCCAGAGGATGATCCGCGCAACCCGGCGGTGATTGCCGATAATGTGGGTGACAACGTGGGCGATTGCGCCGGTATGGCAGCAGATCTGTTCGAGACCTATGCCGTGACCGTGATCGCCACCATGTTGCTTGGGCATTTGCTGATGCCGGACGTGGCAGGGGCGCTCACCTATCCGCTGGTACTGGGTGGCGTTTCCATTATCGCCTCCATCATCGGCACCTATTTCGTCAAGGTGAATGAGGATGGCGGCAAGATCATGAACGCACTCTACCGCGGCTTGATTGTGTCTGGCGGTATTTCAGCAGTCGCATACTACCCCGTCACCAACTGGCTGATGAGTGGTCTCGAGACCTCCACTATGAATCTTTACCTGTGCACGCTGATCGGCCTCGCGGTGACGGCGGCGATGGTGGTCATCACTGAGTATTACACCGCTACGGAATATGGGCCGGTGCGGCATGTGGCAAACTCTTCCACCACCGGTCACGCCACCAACATCATTGCCGGCCTCGGCATTTCAATGAAGGCCACCGCTGCGCCGGTACTGGTGATCTGTCTGGGAATACTTGGCGCGCATCATTTTGCCGGGCTCTATGGCATCGCCGTGGCAGCTACCGCCATGTTGTCGATGGCTGGCATCATCGTGGCGTTGGACGCCTATGGCCCCATTACCGATAACGCCGGTGGCATTGCGGAAATGGCCAAGTTGCCGAAGAAAATTCGCGACATTACTGATCCGCTCGATGCCGTAGGCAATACGACCAAGGCCGTCACCAAGGGCTATGCCATCGGTTCGGCAGGTTTGGCTGCCCTGGTGCTGTTCGCCGATTTTACTCATGCGCTGGGTGAGCGTGGTATCGACACTAGCTTTGATCTATCCAACCATATGGTGATCGTCGGCCTCTTCATCGGCGGCATGATTCCATACCTGTTCGGCGCGATGGCGATGGAAGCGGTAGGCCGTGCGGCTAGTTCTGTGGTGGTGGAAGTGCGTCGCCAGTTCAAGGAAATTCCGGGGATCATGGATGGCACAGAGAAGCCAGATTACTCCCGTGCGGTGGATATGCTGACCAAGTCTGCAATCAAGGAAATGATCGTGCCGTCGTTATTGCCGGTACTGGTCCCCATTCTGGTTGGCAAATTGCTCGGTGCTCAAGCCTTGGGAGGTTTGCTGATCGGTACCATCGTCACCGGCCTGTTCCTTGCGATCTCCATGACGGTTGGTGGCGGTGCTTGGGATAATGCCAAGAAGCATATCGAAGACGGTCATCACGGCGGCAAGGGTTCGGACGCGCACAAGGCTTCGGTCACGGGCGATACGGTTGGCGACCCTTACAAGGATACCGCTGGTCCTGCAATCAACCCATTGATCAAGATCATCAATATTGTGGCACTCCTGATCGTGCCGATGCTGTAAAAAAACAGCTGAACATGAAGCCCGCTGGGAACGAAGCCTGGCGGGCTTTTTTGATCTTTAGAGGGTTGGTTTGAGATTAAAAAACGTTCATTGAACCACACCCGAAGGAAGTACCCTTGGGCTGTGGTTCGATTGTTTTTTTAGGTTGAAGGTTGAGTGTTGGTGGGAGCGCGCGGGTTGGAGCGTGTTGGTTCAGGTTCTCCGGGCGAGACGTTCCAATGCGGCTCGTAGCGCCGATTCTGGCAGGCTTTTCGCCAGCCCGGACAAGCTGCCGGCGGCGTGCTGAGTAAGCCGGCGTGATGTTGCGGGCGGGCGGGGCGGTACGGATTGGACTTGCACTTCGACCCGAATTGAAGTAACTTCAACGCCTTTGATTTGCAAGTTTTTTAACAGCGATGGTGCGAGCAATTTGAGTTTTGCTGCCACCGCGCCATTGTCGGCGAAAATAGTGATGCGGCGGTGTTTCAGGCCGCTGGCCTGAGTAAATGCGCGCAGCGCTTGGGGTACGACGCTACTCCAGAGTGCCTGTAGTGCAGTCAGGTCACCTGCGTGGCTGATCAGTGTCTGGAGCTCGGTGTTATCCTTGAACAGCGTGCGTATGCGTTGCATGCCGGGAGCCTCCAGAAAAATTAGGGGAATGCGTGAACATCATTTTTGTTTCCAACAACATGGCAAAAGCCAAGACCCTGTCGTTACGGCAGGCCGTGCTTCTGGTTTTGGGCTTGCTCATGACTTCATCACTGTTGACTGCTGCGCTCATTCTGCCACAGGCAGATAGCACGCACCAAGGGGTTAACAATCTGCTGCCGGTGCGGATGCTGCAGGCGGTTCGCAGCAACTCGCAACAGCATCTGGATGCTCTGGCCATGCAGTTGGGTCAAATCCAGGCGCGCGTGATGCGGCTGGATGCCCTGAGTGAGCGACTGGGTGAATTGGCCGGGGTCAAGGTCAAGGATATCAAGCCCGGCCAGATGCCGGGCCAGGGCGGCCCATTGTTGCAGGATCATCCATTGACGGCAGATGAGCTCACCGAGCAGATTGAAGCCTTGACGCAGTTGGTCGAGCAACGCAATGATCGCCTGGGCGTGCTGGAAGCCATGCTGCTGCAACAGAATCTGAACAAGAATACTATCCCGTCCAGCAGTCCGGTAAATGTTGGCTACAATTCCTCTAGTTTCGGTTGGCGTGTCGATCCGTTCACCGGACATATGGCCATGCATGAGGGTCTGGACTTCATGGCCGAGATCGGCACGCCGATCCATGCAGCGGCCGACGGCATCGTGGTGGAGGCGGAAAATACTCCAGATTATGGTAACATTGTGAAGGTCGATCATGGATCCGGCCTGGAAACACGTTATGCCCACGCTAAGCGCCTGCTGGTCAAGGTTGGGGATAGGGTGAAAAAAGGCCAGTTGATTGCAGAAGTTGGCAATACCGGACGCTCGACCGGTGCGCATTTGCATTTTGAAGTGCGCCTTAATGGAGTCGCACTGGATCCGCGCAGGTATCTTCCGCCCCGTATCGGCTGAGTCTTAAGCTTCCATTAATTCAATTCACTTAAATTCCGTCTCGGCGGAAAGTTGGCGTCCCTATGTTATCCACGGTTATCAAGAAAATCTTCGGCAGTCGCAACGATAGACTGGTCAAACAATATTCCCAGACGGTGCTCGTCATTAATGCGCTGGAGCCTGCTATACAGGCGCTCTCCGACGAGGCCTTGCGTGGTAAGACGGAAGAATTCAAACAGCGCCATCAAGCTGGCGAATCGCTTGACAAGCTGTTGCCGGAAGCCTTTGCCGTGGTGCGCGAGGGGGGACGTCGTGCACTGGGCATGCGCCATTTTGATGTGCAGTTGATTGGCGGCATGGTGCTGCATTATGGCAAGATCGCCGAAATGCGCACCGGTGAGGGCAAGACGCTGGTGGCGACGTTGCCGGTATACCTCAATGCCATCGCCGGTCGCGGCGTGCATGTGGTGACGGTGAATGATTATCTGGCCAGTCGCGATGCGCACTGGATGGGCAAGCTTTATAACTTTCTGGGCCTGTCCTATGGCGTCAATCTGTCGCATATGACGCATGAAGAGAAACAGCAGGCTTACGCTGCCGACATCACCTACGGCACCAATAACGAATATGGTTTCGATTATTTGCGTGACAACATGGTCTATGCGGCGGAGGAGCGCGTGCAACGTGCCCTTAATTTTGCCGTAGTGGATGAAGTTGACTCCATCCTGATCGATGAAGCGAGGACGCCCTTGATCATTTCCGGTCAGGCCGAAGATAGCGTGCAGTTATACACCGAAATTAACGAAATTTCCCTCAAGCTGACACGTCAACTGGAAGAAGAAGGCGAGGGCGATTATTGGGTGGATGAGAAAACGCAGCAGGTGCTGATGTCAGAGGCGGGCCATGAGCACGCGGAAGAACTGCTGACGGCCGCTGGCCTTCTGGCGGGCATCAATCTGTACGATGCCGCTAACATCAGTCTGGTGCATCACCTGTATGCCGCGTTGCGTGCGCAGTCGCTATATCACCGCGATCAGCACTACGTGGTGAAGGATGGAGAAATCGTCATCGTCGATGAATTTACCGGTCGCATGATGTCCGGTCGGCGCTGGTCAGACGGCCTGCATCAGGCGGTGGAAGCGAAGGAGGCTGTGCCGATCCAAAAGGAGAATCAGACACTGGCGTCGATTACCTTCCAGAACTATTTCCGCATGTATGGCAAGCTCTCTGGCATGACTGGCACGGCGGATACCGAGGCCTTCGAGTTCAACTCGATCTATGGCCTGGAAACGGTGGTGATCCCCACCCATAACAACATGGTGCGTCGTGACATGATGGACAAGGTCTATCGCACCGCCAAGGAAAAGTATCAGGCGGCGGTCGAGGACATCAAGGAATGTCAGACCCGTGGTCAGCCGGTGCTGGTAGGCACGACTTCCATCGAAAACTCCGAACTGATTTCGGCGCTGCTGGATCGCGAAAAGCTGCCGCATCAGGTGTTGAACGCCAAGCAGCATGAGCGTGAGGCGCATATCATCGCCCAGGCCGGGCGTCCTAACATGATTACCATCGCCACCAACATGGCGGGCCGCGGCACTGACATCGTGCTGGGGGGCAATCCTGAAGCGGATATTCTGGCAGTCGAATCTGACGATGCGCTGACGTCCGAACAGAAAGCGGAACGCATTGCGAATATCAAGGCCGAGTGGCAGAAGGTGCATGGCCAGGTGTTGGCCTCAGGCGGCCTCCATATCGTCGGTACTGAGCGTCACGAATCACGTCGCGTTGATAATCAGTTGCGTGGTCGCGCCGGTCGTCAGGGCGACAATGGTTCCAGCCGTTTCTACCTGTCGCTGGAAGACCAGTTGTTGCGCATCTTTGCCTCCGACCGTGTGGCAGCGATCATGGAACGCCTCAACATGCCGGAAGGCGAAGCCATCGAGCATCCTTGGGTTACGCGCGCCATCGAGAATGCGCAGCGCAAGGTGGAAGGCCGCAATTTCGATATTCGCAAGCAACTGCTTGAGTATGACGATGTCTCCAATGACCAGCGTAAGGTGATCTACCAGCAGCGCAACGAGTTGCTGGAAGCAACCGATATCGCCGATACCATCGAGGCCATGCGTCACGATGTGATCACCGGCATCGTTGAACAGCACATTCCGCCGGAAAGTCTGGAAGAACAGTGGGACGTGCCGGGGCTGGAAAAAGCCCTGCTGGCAGAAATTGGCTTGAGCTTGGCGATTCAGGAATGGCTGGAGCAGGATAGCAACCTGCATGAGGAAACGCTGCGTGCGCGTATCGATGCTGCTGCAGCAGAGATTTACGCGGCCAAGGTGGAGCAGGCAACCGCCGGCATCATGCGTCAGTTCGAACGTTCAGTTATGCTGCAGAGCCTGGACACGCACTGGCGTGAGCATTTGGCGGCGCTGGATCACCTGCGCCAAGGCATCCATTTGCGTTCCTATGCACAGAAGAATCCAAAGCAGGAATACAAGCGTGAAGCGTTTGAATTGTTTGCCAGCCTGCTCGATACGGTCAAGCGCGAGGTGACGCAGATCACCATGATGATTCAAGTGCGGACGGAGGCGGATGTTGAAGCCGTCGAAAAGCCGGTAGAACTGGAAAATGTGCGTTACCAACATGCTGATTTCGAAGACGCATTGGAGGATGCTGATGCCGGGGTGGCCGGCCCATCCGAGCCGTTTGAACGCACCGGTGCCAAGATCGGGCGCAACGATGCGTGTCCGTGCGGCTCAGGAAAAAAGTACAAGCAGTGCCACGGCAAGCTGACCTGATTTTGATGGTCTTGCCATGAGCGTTAAGTCGCCGTGCGTAGGATGCTGTCAGATAAACATGGAGTCCGGTCAGTGTGTCGGTTGTGCTCGCAATGTGGAAGAAATCGCTGCGTGGCCTGGCATGAGCAACAAAAATCGGCGCCAGTTGTTGATTGTATTGGCAGAACGGCAGGCCGAGTCTCTGGCGGGTAGTCAAAAAACGGCCTGACACGTTTTCAGTTGTGGCGCCAAGACTGCACGATAGATGGGTAGTTCGCACTCCACTTTTCCTCGAACTGATCTAGCGGTTTTGAGCTCTTTTCGGCCGTTGCAGCGGTGTAAATGGTGCGAAAATCTGCACCTTCCTGGCGTAATTTCCAGCTGACGTAGTTGACTTATAGCGCACCAGATGCACATGCAAAGTTGCACAGCGGTCTTGTGGAAGACTGCTTCGATGGCCGCAGGAAAATCTTTCAGGTTATCCACATAGGCGATAAAGATATCCTGTACGCCACAGTTTTTGAGTTCCGTCACTACCTGGAGCCAGAATTTTGCTCCCTCGGTTTGGGCGATTCAGATGCCGTTTTTTACTCCTTGCGAAGTTTTGGTAGCTTCATACCGGATGACCTTTTACACAAAATTTCTTACACCCTCTTTTTAAGAGGATGCTTCTGGTTCGCCATAAATATTATCTTTGACCGACAAAGGTATTCTTCGTATTCAGCGGCAATTTGCGACTGATTGAAACCCGCTTTCTTTAATCCAGAAATCTGGTATCGTTGCTAACTGGTGAGCTGCTTGTAGTACTTCATTCGTGCTCCTTTT
>CAIJXJ010000209.1 GCA_903824575.1 uncultured Methylobacillus sp. | reverse complement strand
TGAGATTGCTTCCCCTTCGCTGCGCTCTGGGTCGCAATGACGTACTTCCTTACGTGAGGATTAAGGGGAAACACATTACCATGTTTCCCAGTGTATCTTTTCCTTTGTATATTTATCTTTCGGCTTGTCCTCACCTGTAGGATGGCCGACGGGGATGACGTTCAGAGGAATTATATTCTCAGGAAACGATTGTCGGATCGTTGTTATCGGTAAGGAAGACGATTTGACCATTGATAAAAGAATCGAGGAGTTAAAATTCAGTTGATGTGGGGCTGTGGTTGGAAAGTTTTGTAAGAAGTGACGTTGTGAAAGGGGCTTGGCATGTTGTATGATTGTTTTACTTTTTTTATCGGTTTTTAATCTAAAAAATAGGTGCTTGTCTGTTGTTGTTTTTTGATCGATTAGGCACGGCGCTTTTGTTTAGCGAAGCTTGCAAATAAATCACTCTTTGCCCGCTGCATTTCCTGGGCGGCAGCCAGGTCTGTTTTGGACGCAGCCAGTCTCTGCAAAGCATCCAGTGTTATGCCATTTCTAAGTGTCACTAAACCCTTTTCATTCAAATGGATCAGGCATTCCAGCGGTGTCTTTACATCCTTCTCTTTATACTGCTTGATGATCTTGCCTTTCGGGTTGATGATCTCCGTGGCATACATACACGGGCGATGCAAATTGAGCCAGGGGTTAAACGTTTCCTGATAGAACGTATTGATCGGTTTGGCATATTGCTGGGGGATATGCTCGTAGCCCATGTGCTTTCGTACAATACTGGCATTTTTGCTCTCGGCAAGCGCATTGTCATTGCTGTGGCGCGAGCGCGATTTGGTCTGTTCAATGCGTAGTTTCTCAAGGATATGCGCAACTGGTCTGTTGATGTACTCCGAACCGTTATCCGAGTGAAAGCCTTTAATTTCAAACGGGAACTGCTCGATGATCAACTCCAGCACGGGCAGCAGGAACGCCTCGCTGATACCCTGGACGCACGCCTCGACCTGCCACTGGCTCACCTCATCGACGCAGGTGATGTGATACACGCCCTTGATGCCATCGAGATCACCCTGGTGAACCGTATCTATGCGTATAAATCCAGCCTTTCCTTTGGGGCGTGGCACTTTGCGTACCCCGATGGAATTACGCACCGGATGGGTCTTGTTGAACACCACCCGCAAGACCCGATAGCCCGTACTCTTGCGCAGGTTGTACAGGTGCGAAACCGACAGATCAGCCAGCCGCTCATAGCGCGGATCACCATAGACGCGATAGGCACGCTGCAAGAGGTGCGCTATAGCGGGACCGCATACGTCCTCATTGGCCTTATCCATCTCGACCAGCAGCGAGATGTCGAGTGCAGTGTACTTGCGTGCAAATGGGGCTGTAGGTGCCTGATAACGCTTGGCTAGTGGTATGGTCGCCATACGGTTAATCTGCCACTGTGCGATCAGGCGGGTGACCTGAGCACGGCTGTAATCGCTGGTGACTTGCAGGTATCTCAACAGCACACCTTTCTCCCGCTTGCTTAGCCTCGGATAGTCAAACCGTTTGAGCACACGACTGATGTGTTCGTAGCGTTCGCTATCGTCATCTGACCTGGTGAATTCAATCCGGGTGCAGCCGTTGAGAAATTGTTCGATCTGTTCAATCGTACAAAGCTTTGTTTCGTTCATGTTGATCATCATCCTTGTAATGATCAACTCATTCCCTCATTTCAACTACAATCTTTCCGCTTCAGGCTCATTTCTCGTTGGAAATCCAACTCTCCTTCAGGCTCATACCACATTGCATAAGGCTTAAAGGTGACAATAGGCACACATTCATATAAACTCCGCACATGAAACCATTTCGCTGGAATCCTGTTAAAAACGAGACACTGAAAATTGAACGTAAAATTTCGTTCGAGATAATATCACTTGCTATTGA
>CAIJXJ010000208.1 GCA_903824575.1 uncultured Methylobacillus sp. | reverse complement strand
TCCTCAGTCCTCAGTCCTCAGTCCTCAGTCCTCAGTCCTCAGTCCTCAGTCCTCAGTCCTCAGTCCTCAGTCCTCAGTCCTCAGTCCTCAGTCCTCAGTCCTCAGTCCTCAGTCCTCAGTCCTCAGTCCTAGCGCTCCGAGTGTCCTCGTCCGGACTGCTTGCAGCAAGTCCGCATTGTCAATCAGCGATTCTCCGTAGGAAGGGATCATTTTCTTCATGCGTTGCTGCCAGGTAAGGCTTGTCATGCGGTCAGGGAAGCAGCGTTCAATCAGCGACAGCATGGCCGGCACAGCAGTCGAGGCGCCCGGGGATGCCCCCAGCAGAGCGGCCAGCGAGCCATCCTGGCTCGCGATTATTTCAGTGCCGAACTCAAGTTTCCCGCCTTGGAGCGCGCAGCGCTTTATGATCTGCACGCGCTGACCTGCCGTGCCCAGGCTCCATTCGTCCGCCTTTGCGCCAGGCAGGAATTGCCGCAAGGAAGCCATGCGCTCAGCGTGTGACTGGAATACCTCACGGAGTAGATACCGTGTCAGGTCAGTGTTATGGAATCCTGTTGCCAGTATGGGGAGCACGTTGCCTGGCTTGATCGAAGCGGGCAGGTCAAGCAGTGATCCCTGTTTGAGAAAGCGGGTGGAGAATCCGGCATAAGGCCCGAATAACAGGGCAGGCTGACCGGCTATGATGCGCGTATCCAGATGCGGTACCGACATCGGCGGTGCGCCTAGAGCCGCACGGCCATAGACTTTGGCGTAGTGTTGTCGCACGATGTCCGGGTTGTTGCAGATCAGCCATTGACCGCTTACCGGGAAGCCGCCGTAGCCCCGGGCCTCGGGGATGCCAGATTTTTGCAGTAGTGGCAGGGCGCCGCCGCCTGCACCTAGAAATACGAATCCGGCATCGATGACCTTGTTGATCCCGGTGGCTTGATCCTGCACACCGATTCGCCAGCGTCCGTTCTGTTGCTGCTTAAGGGTCCTGACCGGGTGATTCAGCCATAACTCGAATTCCTGATGGTGTTGCAGCGCATTGACCATGTGACGTGTCAGCGCACCGAAATCTATGTCGGTGCCATAAGCCACACGGGTCGCCGCAATGGGTTGGCTGGCCACACGCTGTGCCATCACGATTGGCATCCAAGCCTTCAGAACGGCCTCGTCTTCGCTGTATTCCATGTCGCGGAACAAGGGATGTGCGCTGAGTCGCGCGTGTCGTTGGCGCAGGAACGCCACATCCTGTTCGCCCCAGACGAAACTCATGTGGGGAGTCGCGTTGATGAAGTTGCCCGGCGCAGGCAGGATTTTCTGTTCGACCAGAGATGACCACAATTGCAGGGACGCTTCGAACGCGGCATTGATGACCAGGGCCCGATCGATTTCGACCCGGCCATCGGCGTCCTGCGGCGTGTAATTGAGTTCGCAGTAACCGGCATGGCCGGTACCGGCGTTGTTCCAGCCGTCGGAACTCTCCAGTGCAACGCTCTCCAGTCGTTCCACCATCAGGATTTTCAGTGATGGATCGAGCTGCTGGAGCAGGGTGCCGAGCGTCGCGCTCATGATGCCGCCACCGACCAGCAGAATGTCGACCTTGTCGTCAGCCATTAAAAATCCGGAGCTCTGGCAGCCCGGTGGATTTAGAATAAATCTGCAGAAAATTCGCCCGTTCGGCCGGTATTTCGCCGCTTTTTTGGTCAATAGGATAAATTTGACCGGCGAAATCGAAAAAATCGGTCATCCGGCAGACAAAGCTTCGCTGCGACCTAGCCTGAAGGTGAGCTTTCAGTGAAGCTGCGTTGTCGCTACGACTCTTCAAATCCGACAGGTTGCTAATGTTTGCTCTCGTTGATGGCAAGGTTGATGTCTTCGTGCAATTGTTCCAGTTCTTCAGATGCGATGCCGAAGTGAGTCAGGGCCCGATGATACAGCTCCTCGCCAACTTCCACATCGTCCTCGGCGAAAATCTCGCTGGCGATGCGTTCGGCAATATGCGTTTGTGCAATCAGTGACACCGCATCGTGTGCCAAAACTTCCTCCGGCAGGTCGTAGGCATCTGCTTCATGGTGGAACCGAATGGCATGGCCGATGTCGGCTGGCAGGCCCCAAGAGCGCACCATCATCGAGCCGATGATGGGATGGTTGCAAGGAAAACAATCCGCTTCGACATCGATCAGCATTTTACCGCTTTGGCAGCATTCGGCGTGCATTTTCTCGTAATCTGGATAGCGGCGCAGCATCAACGGTACGCCGATGTCATGAAACAGTGCATAGGTGTAGGCGACATCGGGACAGCCTCCTCTTTGGCGGCGCGCGATCAGACTGGAAGCCGTGGCCACTACCGAGGTTCGATCCCAGAATTTCTCGATGAAGTGGCCAGGCATGTCCGTCATGCTGTTGCGCAGGGCGCCAGCGACGACCACGCAAACAATATTGCGCATTCCGAGTCGTTCCATTGCGGAACGTATGCTGGTGATCGGGGCGTTGGTACGAAACAGCGGCGAATTAGCCATTCTAAGGGTGATGGCTGACATGCCGATGTCGTTGGCGATTGATTTAGCCACTTTTTCCAAGTCAGGTGCTTCCTTGCGTGTCTCTGCCATGACTTCGATCACGATGGATGGACAGGTTGGAATCTCGAAGGTCTTGAATATCTGATTGATAGGGTCTGCACTGGGTTCATGTGGTGATTGAATGGTTTCGATTGGCACGGGATGGCTCTCTTGGTGTGGTGGGTCAAGTGCCTGATCTGTCTCAGATATGGTCGGAAAAGGCTGCCGGTGACAATGAACCGGGCTGCAGGCATCGTCAATCAGGGTAAACACCTAATTGACGGTGGCCGTTATGAATAGCTATGCAATGGATTATTTGAGCGATTCTGGATCGAGGTGGTTTGGTGGAAAATTGCTGTCGCATGCCGGGCAGGAAATGATAAAGGGGAGGCTTAAAGTTATATGGTGACTGTTACTAATACAAACTAAAAACGCCTTGGTCGCTGTCGAATGTGTGCGACAAACTCGTGTTGGTGCCCGCGCACCCCAGCATTTCCTACCGGCAGGTCAGGTTTATTCGTGCCGCAGCGCCTCGATGGGGTCCATGCGTGCGGCTCTGCGCGCCGGGAAATAGCCAAAGACAACACCAATGAAGGCCGAAAACACCAGTGACAGTAAGTTAATCGTCGGGTCAAAGGCATAGGGCACGTTCATCGCCCCGGCTAAGCCATAGGAAGCCGCCGTAGCAATGAGGACACCGATCAGGCCGCCGAGCGCAGAGAGCACTACTGCCTCGATCAGGAACTGTAGCAACACTTCTCTTTCCAGAGCGCCAACGGCCAAGCGCAGGCCGATTTCGCGGGTGCGCTCGGTGACGCTGACCAGCATGATATTCATGATGCCGATGCCGCCGACAAGCAGGCTCACTGCGGCTACGGCACCAAGTAAGCTGGTTAGTACGCCCATGGTACTGGAGAGTGTTTCGGCCAGTTGCTGGGTATCGAAAATATTGAAGTTGTCGTCGTCACCCTCGGCCAGTTTGCGCCGCTCGCGCATCAGTTGGCGCAAGGCCGCCTTGAGCGGTATGCTGTCGGTCCCGTCTTCCATAGACACCCCCAGCGAGTCAACTCGGCGACTGCCAGTGACGCGGCGCTGCAGCGTATGCAGCGGCACCAGCACGGTATCGTCCTGATCACCCATGCCGCCTTGACCCTTGGCAGCAAGTATGCCAATGACGGTACAGGAGAACTGCTTGACCCGCAGTAGTTCACCGAGGCCAGTGCGGCCGGTGGTGCCGCCGTAGATTTCGCGTCGCACTGTCTCGCCGATCATGCAGGCGGCAGCCCCAGCGCGTTGTTCGTCGTCGGAGAAGATGCGACCACTAGCGATGTTCCAGTTGCCGGTTTCGAACCACTGGTTGGTACTGCCGGTTACGTTGGTAACCCAGTTGCGGCCATTAGCAATGACGGTAACGGCGGCGCGGCCCTGAGGCGCCACGGCGGCGACGCCGCCGATCTGCGACTGAATGGCTTGCGCATCAGCTTCGGTGAAGTGCGGAACGCCGGCACCGCCACCGCCACCGCCACCGCCACCGGGGCCACGTTGGCCGGGATTTACCAGCAGCAGATTCGTGCCGAGGCTGGTGATCTGTGTTTCGATCGCTTGGGTAGCGCCGTTGCCCAGCGTAACCATGGTAATGACCGCACTGACACCGATGACGATACCGAGGATGGTCAGAAAGGAGCGCAGCATATTGCGTTGTACCGAACGCAGCGCCAGCATGAAGACCGAGAAGTGCATCAGGTGGTCCCGGAGAGTTCCAGATCGGCCGGCGCAGCGGTGATCGGATTCGGATTGATCGCATCGCTGGCAATATGACCATCAATGAAGGTCACCATGCGCCGCGCATAGGCGGCCATGTCCGGCTCGTGCGTCACCATCAGCACGGTGATACCGTGGTCGCGGTTGAGGGTCACCAGTAGGCCCATTATTTCGTGGCTACGCTGGGTGTCGAGGTTGCCAGTGGGTTCATCGGCCAGCACCACGGCAGGTTCGGTGACAATAGCGCGGGCGATGGCAACGCGCTGCTGCTGACCGCCGGAAAGTTCCGACGGGGTATGGTGTTCCCAGCCACCCAAACCAACAGACTGTAGCGCCTTGGCGGCGGCGGCGCGACGGACGCTGGCACCATCACCACGATAGACCAACGGCAGTTCGACATTCTCCTGCGCCGAGGTGCGTGCCAGCAGGTTGAATCCCTGGAATACGAAGCCAAGATAGCGTCGGCGCAGCCGGGCGCGCTGGTCTCGCGTGAGTGCTTCAACATGTGCGCCCTTAAACAGATACTGACCGCTGCTTGGGGTGTCGAGGCAGCCGAGGATGTTCATCGCCGTCGATTTCCCCGAACCGCTTGGCCCCTTGATGGCGACGAATTCTCCGGCGCAGATATCCAAGTCTATGCCCTTGAGAGCCATCAACTCGGCGACGCCACTGCCATAGCGCTTGGTCACGCCGAGTAGTCTGATCAGCGGCTCGCTCATTTTGACTTCAAGCTTTTTTGGTCGGTAATCACCAGCATGCCGACTTGCAGGTCGCCGCCGATGATCTCGGTCATGTGACCATCGCTGATGCCCGGCGTTACTGACACAGCCACGGCTGTGCCATCCCGCAGAACCCACACCTGCTTAGCTGAGGCCGTACTGGCGCTGGAGGCCGCTGACTTTCGGGTCCGGTTGCTCGGCATGCGCGGGAGCAGGCTGGCGGCAACGTTCTTATCGGCGGTGGCATCCACACCCACGGCGCTGGGCGTGAAACGCAACGCCGTGTTGGGTACCACCAGCACGTCCTTGCGCTCCGCTGCAACGATGGACGCAGTAGCGGTCATGCCCGGGCGCAGGCTCAGGTCGGCATTATCCACGTCGAGGTAAGTCAGGTAGGTGACCACTGCATCGGTGATGGTCGAGCCGAATCCGACACGAGTGATTCGCGCCGGGAATTTGCGAGTCAAATAGGCACTGACCGTAAAAGTGGCATCTTGACCAACCTTCACGTCGCTGACGTCAGCTTCATCCACATAGACCCATAGCCGCAGCTTGGCCAAATCTTCGGCAACCGTGAACAACGTCACCGCCTGAAACGAGGCGGCCACGGCATTGCCAGGATCGACGTTGCGGGTCAGCACCACTCCGTCGGCAGGAGCACGGATCGACGCTTTAGAAAGATTGATCTGATCGGTCGATAGCGCCGCCTGCGCATCCTTCACACCGGCACGGGCGCTGGCTTCGTCGGCATCGGCTCGTGCTAAGACGGCGCGGGCGGTGTCCAGTTCCGTCTGGGAAGGCACCTTGCCGCCCGATAGAACAGCGACCGCGTTGAGCCGGTTCATGGTCGCCGTGGCTTCATTGATCGTGGCGGCTGTCTGCGCCACTTTGGCTTTGGCAGAGACCAGCGACGCGCTGGAACGCAGGATTTGGTCATGTAGCTTGGCGGTGTCTAATTCCACTAACACATCGCCTTTCTTGATCTTGTCATTAACGTCGACGTTGACCTTGAGCACGGTACCCGAAAGCTCACTGCCAATATTTATCGAGCGGGTTGGCTGTATCGTGCCGTTGGCCGTGACGGTGAGTGTGAGATAGCCCCGCCCTGCGGCCTGCGTGTTGTAGTTCGGCGCAGCGTTTTGAGCTTGACGTGCCAGCCACCACCATAAACCCAGGGCAAGCAATATGACTATCACCAAGCTCGCCCAAAGTGCCGGACGGCGGTACCAAGGCGGCAAGTCAGGCTCGGCTAGCAGTGCTGCCAGATCAGTCTTTGGTGCATATTCCTGGGCTTCTGGAGATTTTGACTGTTGCAGTGATTTTGCTGACTGCGTGCCGGTCTCGGCGGCAACGTTTGCGGCAGCCTTGGTGGCAGCCTTAGCAGCGGCTTTTGCCGCCACCTTTGCAACAGCTTTGGCCGTGGCTTTTGCGATGGCCTTTGGCGAAAGCGTTGTTGGCGGTGTCACCGATGAATCGGCTGATACCTCGGTTGGCAGTTCGGCGACAATAACCGAACTGTCGCCAGCAGTGGATGTATTCATGGGGTGGGGATCCGTTTAGCTTTTACTGCGGAGGTGCTGTCGGTTTCAGGGCGCCAGCCACCGCCCAGCGCTTTGTACAGGCGCACATAATCGCCGCTCACATCGGCATTGGCGTTGGCCACATTGTCTTGCGTGCTGAGTTGTGTGCGCTGTGTCTCAAGCACGACCTGGAAATCAACCAAGCCGCTGTGGTAACGCTGGCGTGCCAGCAGCGATGCAGAGGCAGCGGATTCCCCGGCACTTTGCAGGATAGTGAGACGATGGCGGTTACCTTGTAGGGCGATCAAGGTATCTTCGACCTCTTTGAGGGCAGTCAGCACCGTTGCCTCGTAAGCCAGGCGCGCCTGATCGAAGGCAGACTGCTGTGCGCGTATATGGGCACGCCGAGCGCCGCCGTCGAAGATTGGCGCGGTCATGCTAGCGAAGAGTGAACTCACTACCGACGCACCGTTGGTGAGAGTGCCCAGCGTCAATGCGCTCAGACCGAGCGAGCCACCCAGCGCAAAAGTCGGCAGGCGTTCCGCATTGGCTTGGTCGACGCGTGACATTGCTGCTGCTACATTGCGTTCGGCGGCGCGTATGTCCGCCCGTTGACGGAGCGTTTCGGCAGGGATGCTCCAGGCCAGGTCGGGCTTGGCATGTGGCACCGGTTTGGCCGGGGCTAACATTGTTACCAGTGCTGCGGGAGGCTGCCCCGTCAGTACTGCAAGAGCATGGCTGGTCTGTTCAATGGCTGTTTGCAGTGCCGGCAACAGCGCGCTGGTCTGCTCGGCTGCGGTGCGCGCCTGCTCGACCTCGATCATGGTCACCAGGCCCGCCAGATGGCGCCACTGCGTGATCTTCAGCGTTTCCTCCTGGTTCGCCAGGTTTTCGCCGGCTATTGCCAGGCGCGCCTGCGCGCTGCGCAAGCTGATATAGCTCAAGCCCACCTCTGCGGCTATTGCCACCTGCACATCGCCCAAGCTGGCGGCACTGGACTGGGCATTGGCGTCAGCGGCATTCAAGGCGCTTTGATTGGAACCGAAGATGTCAGGCACCCAATTGGTATTTAAGCCAGCCTGAAAAGTATTACCCGTACTCTTTCCGCCTGACGTGCCATGCTGAGCCGATCCAGAACCGCTAAGCGACGGCCACAGCGATGCTGCTGCCTCATCGCGCAGTGCCCAAGCTTGTCGTAGGGAAGCCCGGGCGGTATTCACGTTGGTATTATTCTCCATCGCCTTGGCCACGAGTGTGCCGAGTAGCGGATCGTCGAAGCGCTGCCACCACTGCTCCAGTGATGTCGCGCCATCGGGCGTCGCGTTAGGCACGATCGACCAGGCGGCGGGCACTTCGAAGGACAGCAGTGGTTCGCGCTTAGCGGATGGCGATGCGCATCCAGAAAGCGCAAGCATTGCCAGCATCACCACAACCAAGCGTTTTTTTTTGTCGTATAACAAAGAACAGCCCATGAAACGTCTTCCGCCTTGTCCATATGTTAAGTATGGGCAGTAAGGCCAGCTGCATCCGTGCGGCAGCGCACATTAATATTTTCGCTTAAGTTAAAAAAATCGGTTCGACAGGTCTGGTACTCTGCGTATGTGTGTTAGCGAACAGACTGTCTTGGTGGGAAAAGTAATTATTCAATTTTATCCAAACATCAAGGGCAGATCATGAAAAACACAGTTGCGACAACCTGTTTCGTTATAAGCACCTTGCTTTCGCCTGTTGCGGGTTACACCGCTGATTCAGATACGGATCGGTCACACCCTGGGGTCTTTGTTAAAGATTCGGTAATAACAACCAAAATAAAGGCCAAGCTGGCCAAAGAAAAGATGAGCAGTCTTGTGCATATTAGAGTTGATACGGACAAAGATGGCGTCGTGTGGTTGAGCGGCAGGGCCAAAACCCAGGTACAAATTGACAAGGCCGTTTCAATTGCACACGACACTGAAGGCGTAACAGAGGTCAAGAACCACATTAAGACCCAGTGAACCGCTAAATGGTATTTCTGCCTTATCGCCGTCAGCGGTTTAGAAGGTTTGTTTTTTCGTGATCCTGCAAGAAAAATCTCTGACGGTGCTGGGGATTAATGCCATGAGCGACGCCAGAATAACGAAGTGCTTGGGACTTTCAATATTATGAAGAACGTCTTTTCGCTCCTGGTGCTCACTATTTCTTTGCTACTTGACGGTTGCTATACACCGGTGATCGAAGGCGCGCAGCAAGGTTATGACGCCTCTCAACGCGAATCGCTCAAAACTGAGGCTGAGTCTAACGATCCTGTTGACGAGTACAACCTTGGTAACAACTACTGTTGCCAAGGTGGTGGTCTTATGGACGATGCGTCGATCTACGACAACAACAAGGCGACCCACTGGTATTGCAGGGCTGCGCGGCAAGGCTACGGACCGGCCCAGTTACAGCTTGCTCGTATCTATTCCGGCCATGCCATTCGCGGGCTTCACATCGTATTGCGGGCTAGTGCGCTGGTCGGCACTATGGAGAACAACCTTGGTGTTGCCCTGATGTGGGCGAGACTTGCGGCCAACAACAAGGGCGATGTCAACATTGACGACGCGACTGAGTTACAAAATGAGATCATGGAGAAAGCAACCAGCAAGGACCGCGCAAGGGCCACCACTCTGATGAGAAAGTGGCGTACCGCCTCATGCGAGTGGGCCGAAGTATTTCCCCAAAGTAAGAACCCGGAAAAATAGGGACTACCTTTTAATGGTCCCTTCGGATACGTGATGTCAATGGAACGCATCGTGGAGAGGGGGAAGCAGGCGATCGCACTCCTTCTTGACCACCGCGTAGCATTCACAGACCTGCGCTTCCAACCCTAATCGGTCAAGCACGGTGATGTGCCCACGGTGGTATTCGATTAAGCCGGATCTATGCAATTTCCCGGCAGCTTCGGTGACACCTTCGCGGCGTACCCCCAGCATATGGGCGATCAGTTCTTGTGACATGATCAACTCGTTCGAGGGCATGCGGTCGAGGCTTTGCAGTAGCCTGCGGCAGAGTTGCTGGTACAGCGAATGGTGGCGGTTGCACGCCGCTGTCTGCGCTATTTGCGTCACTAGGGTCTGAGTGTAATTCAGTAATAAGTGATTTAAAGTGCCGCCGCGCCGCCCGTAGGGACGATTTAATTCTTGTTTTAGAACCGTCCTGTGGAGCCGGTAAGCATGGCCGGTACTTTGAACCACGGCCCGACAGGTCGTGGTATCGCCGCCCATGACCAAGGAGATACCGGCGATTCCCTCGTGGCCGATCACAGCGATTTCTGTCGATGCGCCATCCTCCATGATATAAAGCAGGGACACGATAGAGGTGGTGGGAAAATAGACGTGGTGCATCTGAGCGCCGGGCTCGTAAAGAACGTATCCGAGGGGCATCTGGACCAGTTCCAGATGGGGGGAAAGGAGCTCGTATTCAGCCGTTGGTAGGGCATCGAGAAGATGATTCTGGCGGGGATCGTGAGGGATAGTCATGAGCAATCTTTCAATTATTAGTCACGATCGAACGATCTCAAAACGCAACTAAATTGAGTAATCGTTACAAGCAATCAGATCGCCTTATGTATAACTACGTAATTTGCTGGATTCAATATCGGGCTTACTGATATCAAGAACAAAAAACCGACGGCAAATATTTGCATCTGGGGGCAGGTGTAATTTTTAACTTCGCGGGAGGATAAAGTTTTCATGCTGCCAGATTTGGCAATTTACAGGCGCTACTTGGAGAAAGAAATAGGTGTGAACACTTATTCGACCTAACACCAAAGCTTAATGACGAGGCCGAGTCAGCCTATGGACGCAGACATACAAATGGCTATCCCTTTGTATTCATGAGCCTTATATGAAAACACCACATCCCTCCGCCTGATGATCGTTTAGCGGAAAAAGATGTGGTGCTTGGTTGATTGCGATTACTTGAGGTGAATGTCGTTCTTGATTTCGGAAACGCCCTTCACGCCACGCGCCAGTTCTGCGGCCTTGTTGATGTCTTCCGTGGACTTGACGAAGCCGCTCAATTGAACCTTGCCCTTGAAGGTTTCGACGTTGATCTCCATCGACTTAAGGGATGGCTCGTTCAGGATGGCAGCCTTTACCTTGGTGGTGATAACGGCGTCATCGACGTATTCTCCTGTACCTTCATGCTTGGACGTCGAGGCGCAGCCGATCAGAGAAACCAGCAGAATGGCGGAAAATATAGTGGAAATTCTATTACGTAGTGTCATGATGTTACTCCTTGGTTTTGATTAACTAACGATTCCACTTGACCATCAGGCGACGATCACGCGGTTTTTACGACGGCATTCAAATCGGCCGGCTGGCTGGTGCCGCTATCACCGCCAGATCATGCGGCGACTGAGTCGCCATATCATCCAATCATGTTTTAACCAACCCCCTGCACGTTGCGGACGAAATGCTGCAATTGCCAACGTAAGCCGCTCGCTATGAAATAGACTAACGACGCCCCATGATGAACCCTATCAGTAGACCTAAGCCCGCTGCGGTACCAATTGCCTGCCACGGATTGTCGTGAACGTAGACATCAGTTGCCTTGGTCACTGCCCGACTACGCTCTATTACGGTAGCTTGGATATCGGCCAGATTATCTTTCGCAACTGAGAGGGAGGTTTGAGCTCTGGTGCGCAGATCGTTCAAAGCACTGTCGCCCTGATTGGCCGTTGCCTTGATCAACGCTTCCGCGTCCGAGATAACAGTTTTGAAATCCGATACCAGTTGGTCATTTGCCTCGTTCAAAACATGAGTATTGGCGGTGAGATTTTTATTGCTCATTTGTCGTTCCTCTATAAGTGATGTTTGAAAAGCACAACAGCATTATCAGTCCAAGGATTTTAAAAATCTGTGCGTCACCGCACATAGCGCTAGTACGATTTTTCAATTTTTGTTGACGGTGGTTCGGTCCAAAGACGTGTCAGCACCAAGCCAACGGCCAGTATCGGCGGTCCGATGAAAATGCCGATGAATCCAAAGGCAACGATGCCGCCAAAAACGCCCAGCGTGATCAGAAGTAAGGGTAGGCTACTGCCACGGCTGATGAGGTAGGGCCTGACTAAATTGTCGATACTACTGATAACCAGAACCCCCCAGAGCGCCATGAAAATCGCCCAGCTGTAGGCCCCCTGGAAAAATAGCCACATGCTGGCGCCACCCCATAGCAAGGGCGGGCCGATCGGTATCATGGAAAGAAAAAACGTGGCGGCGCCGAGTAGGAAGGCCCCCGGTACCCCTGCGATGAGAAAGCCGATTGTAGCAACCATGGCTTGCGCTAGAGCTGTACCGAAAACCCCCTGCACTACCCCGGCAACCGTGTCGTGTATGGTGGTTAGCAGCTCTTTGCCAAGGTCGCCGGCAAGCTTGCTGAGTCCATTACGTAGTGTTTGGACCAGCACGTCGCCGTCACGGTAGAAAAAGAATCCGATGAAAGCAGCGAATACCATCTGTAATAAACTTGTACCAATCGCATTGCCTGCGCCAAGCAGAAAGTTCCTTGCCGGATCAAGCAGTTGCTTAAAAAGCATAACCGCCTCCTCTCCGCCAGAAGCCAACCCCAGCCAGTAGCCATGGAGACGTCCGCCGACCAGAGGTATTTCTTCCAGCCAGGCTGGTGCACTGACCGGACCGTGGCTTAATAACACCTTTGCTGACTCCACCATGACCAACACATCATTCGACAAACTTATGGTAAGAAGTGCCGATGGGCTGATCACCAGTACGATCAGCAGACATACCATCAGCAGTGCTGCCAAGGTAGAACGACCATGCAATATTTCGCGCAGTCGCAGATAAACCGGCCAGGTCGAAATGCATACCACTAACGCAAACAGTAGCGCAGGGGTGAACGGATGCAGCACCTCGTAGCAGCCAACGACCACAACCAAAATTGCTGCCAGCTGAACGAATTGCAGAATACTTTGCGACACGATCATCCTTTGCGTGATGACACCAGTATCAATATGCCGCCGCCGATGGCCCCAATACTGATCCACAATGGAATGTCCACCTGCTGCTTTTCATCTACCTTGACGTGCAACGGGCCGATATCAGCCCGATGTGTATCCTTGATGTAGCTGAAGCCGCCGTAGGCTAGACCGAACATGCCGCCAGCGATCAGTATCAGGGCCAGAGTCTTGAGGGGGGTCATGATTTTTCCTTCACAGCGGACTTCTGCCGCGGATGATACGCAACAGCATGATCACGACCGCTATCACCAGAAGAATGTGGATGAAGCCTCCCAGGGTGTAGGTCGACAACATCCCGAGTAGCCAAAGAATGACCAACAGTACCGCGATGGTTTCAAGCATTTTGATCTCCTATGTCTTTAAGCAGGAATCGCTGATTATTTGCGATCATGTCCGTGGCCCTCGTCCTGATTGTCACGGCCTTTTAATTGTTGGCTGTCTTTGTAGTCATGGTCCTTAACCTGAGGCTCGCCTTGGGTACGGCTCATCGGCTGCTGCGGTTGGGCGGATTTTGAAGGTTGCAGCTGCGGTTGCACGGACTGTTGCACAGCATGCGAAGCAGGTTGTTGAGGACGTTCCAGATTTTGATGAGCGCGAGATGGCTGATCCCGTGGGCCCTGCGTAGCTGGACGCTGCTGCATCGGCGATTGCATCGGGGCTTCGCGAGGATGGTTGTCAGTACTGATGGCCTTTGGCTGGAAATGTTGCTGCGTCAAGGCTTCACGGGGTTTGTAGTTGTAATGCTCGGTTCGAATCGAATGTTGTTGCTCCGCCTCAGGGGGATAGCGTTCATTTGAATACTGGCGCTGATATGCCGGTAGAGGTGCAGGGCGCGGGGATACACGGTGATCCCATTGATCCCATCCCTTGCGTTGTCCTTCCCACCCAGGCCCCCAATGCTCGCCCCAATGCGGAGGTGCGTCGGTCGCCCATCCATGAAAATAGGCCGGTGGCTGACGGTAATAACGTACTGGGATACGCAACACGAACAACGGTACAGACTCCGGGCCGGTCAATTCCCATGGGCCATTGTACCAACTGCTGGCATACCAGTTGTCATCTTGGTATATCCAGTACAGCCCATCGTAAAAGAAGTAATTGGCATTTGCTCGCGGATCGTAATACACCGGATAACCCGGCACCCGGACGAGACCAGGATAGGTCGGCACATTAATCCCGATACTGACGCCAAAGTTGACTTCAGCGCGAACGGAGTTGGCTGTTAGCATCAGCACGGATAATCCAATGATCAGATAGCGCATGTTCTGTCCTCCTGCAGGGTCCACAACCATCGAATTGACGGTTGTGGAGAATGGTTACTTGTCTGTGACTGTGAGTGCCGATATGTCAACACTCTTCACGCTATCCACTTTTGCAGCGATATCCTTCACATGATCAATGGCGTCCTGATTCGGAAGTGAGCCCTTCAGAACCACGACACCATGCAGGGTTTTAACACTCACATCGATACCCTTGCTGACGCTGTCAGCAAGAATCACCGATTTCACCTTGGTTGTGATCCAACTATCGGACATCACACGTTTTGTTTTTGTAACTGTTGTGCTGCTGTGTGGTGTTTTCAGATTGTTGTCGACGCTCTTCACGCCATCGACAGTTTTGGTAACCGACTCTGCCGCAGATTTGGCTTTGTTACTGCTTGCCGAACCGTCAAGCGTCACCACTCCATTGGTTGTCGTCACGCTAATGTCCGACTTCTTGAGATTGTGCTCATTCATCAGTTTGTTTTTGACTTTGGCAGTGATGACCGTGTCGTCGACTGTTGCTCCCAAGCCATCGCTATGAGCCTGTGGCAGTGCGGGATCTTCTGTCGCTGCATTTGCTGTTCCGATACACAGTCCGAGCACCAGTCCTACTGTGACCATTGTGTTTCGATAGATTGAATTGCCAAACAGTGTGTTTTTCATGCTGTTTCTCCAATGTGTGATTTGTGAATGTCATTAGCTCTACGCTGAGGATGAGCGTGTGTTTCTCATACGTCAGTGCGATACCGTACATAAATCAGCTAATTCAGATCTGTGCGGTGTCGTACAGACTAGGCTTGATCCAAACATTACATTTCCTCACGACAGGCGCATTTAGCCAGTTCAGTTCTATTAAGGAGATGAGTATGAAAATTGGAAAGATTAAATTTGTGACGATTGCAATGGCTTGTAGCTTTGGATTGCTGGCCTGCGACAAACCCCATAATGCAGAAAATGCGGGAAAAGAGATAGATCGATCCGCTGAAAAGGCCGGCAATAAAATGGATCAGGCGTCTGACAAACTAAGCGAGCAGGCTGGCAAGACAGGCGTTGTGCTTGAAGACAGCGCAATTACCGCCAAAGTCAAAGCCGCGATTCTGGGCGAACCGGGACTCAAGAGCTTGGATATCAATGTAGATACCGTGAATGGGGTTGTTACCCTTGCAGGCAAGGTAGAGTCGCAAGCCAACAGCGACAAAGCCAATCAGATTGCTGGCGCCGTTGCCGAAATCAAGCAGGTCAGGAATCAACTGGAAATCAGGTAGTACGACAGCTTTCGTTCTGAACATTCACATCGCACATCAAGGAGCAAGTCATGAACTGGGATCGCATCGAAGGTAACTGGAAACAACTGAGCGGCAAAGTGCAGGAAAAATGGGGAAAGCTGACGGACGACCATATTAAGGTTGTAGCCGGAAAGCGTGATCAACTCACGGGCAAGATTCAGGAGGTCTATGGCATCAGTAAGGATGAAGCGAACAAGCAAATCGACGAATTTGCAGCCTCGGTGCATGACCTTGTAAATTTTGACCCTAAAAAACCCTAACCTACACCATCGAAGGAGAAACACTATGTCTTTAGGAACAATACTATTAATCATTCTGGTGCTGATGCTGGTAGGTGCCATCCCCGTCTGGCCGCACAGCAATCATTGGGGCTATGCCCCCAGCGGTGGTTTGGGGTTGGTCGTCATCATTTTACTCATCCTCCTGTTGATGGGTCGGATATAACGGTATTGCCATGTCGGATGTGGCGCGACGAAGTCAGCCAGGGAGTTCAGCCGTTTTGCTTTCAAGCTTGGCAGGACTGCCATCGATTTATGCAATCTGTCTGTTACTAGGAGGTTGCGCCACACTGCCTGACACCGATCGGCTGACGGATCGGTATGCCGAACAGGTTGCACATTTCGAAAACACGCGCGGGACGCTTTCCAAGAAGCAAAGTGCGGCGATGATTACCGAACTCAAGCGCAAATCAGGCAATTTGGATATTCTGGATAAGCAAATTACGCTGGAGCAGGAAATCGTCGGTAGCCCTTTGGTCATGGGCAACAAGATCACCTTGTTGCAGGACGGGCCGGCCACCTATCAGGCTATGTTTGCGGCTATCGAGCATGCCAAAGATCACATCAATGTGGAATCCTTCATCATTGATGATGATGAAATCGGCAAACAATTCGCCGAGAATTTGCTAGAACGTCAGGCGCATGGCGTCCAAGTCAACCTGATATATGACAGTGTGGGCGCATTCGGCACGAACAATGCCTTCTTCGAAAGTCTCAAACAGGGCGGTGTTGCGGTGCTTGAATTCAACCCCATCAACCCGCTCACCTTAAAAAAGACATGGGTACTCAATCATCGCGATCACCGCAAATTGTTGATCGTAGATGGACGCACTGCATTCCTTGGCGGCATCAATATCAGCAGCGTTTATTCGAGCGGGTCGTTCGTCAAGAGCAGAATTGATAAAATGAACCTGACTACGGGCTGGCGCGATACTGATGTTCAAATAGAAGGACCTGTGGTCAGTGAATTTCAGAAACTGTTTATCGAAACCTGGAGTAAACAGAACGGCCAAGCGCTGGCTCAAAAAGACTATTTCCCCAAGGTTGAACCAAAAGGCAATACCATTATTCGCGCCATCGGCAGCACGCCAGATGACCCATATAGCCTGATTTATCTCACCCTGATTTCGGCGATCAGCAATGCAGAAAAGCAAGTGTGGATCACCAATGCCTACTTCGTGCCAGATCGGCAACTCATTGAAGTGCTACTGGATGCATCAGGTCGCGGCGTGGACGTCAGGCTGATTCTGCCTGCACATTCCGATTCTGCATCGACCTACTATGCGGGTCGTTCGCACTATTCAAAGTTGCTTGAAGGCGGCGTGAAAATCTACGAACGCCGCGGTGCCTTGCTACATGTCAAAACAGCCATCGTTGATGGCGTATGGTCCTGTGTTGGTTCCAGTAATCTGGATTGGCGAAGCGCGCTTGATAACGACGAGATTAACGCGGTCATTCTGGGGCGGGAATTCGCAGGAGAGATGCAATTGGCCTTTACCCGGGATATTGCAGTTTCAGATGAGATTGACTTAAAAAGCTGGAAGCACCGGTCGTTGCTGATGCGTGTGAAAGAATGGGCAGCCCGACTTTGGTCAAGGCTGCTTTAGCGGCCGAAAGCCCCTGGCAGAAGATAAGGCTTATTTTGCGGGTGTCGCTGTAGTATCGCCGCACTCATCCGGAACCCGTTTAAGTAAAGGCAGTTCTCCATTGCGTATTAGTCTTGGATCAATCAACTTTTATTAAAATAATCAAGCTGGTAGTCTCCATTTCTAGCAGTCTGGCAACCATCTGCTGAATACCTCAATCAAGAGGTCTTTCGCCAGAGTATGTGCGGTAACGAACAGAATAAATTCCACTTTTACTCCAGTCTATCTCGCATCCTGCGGCAAATAATATTCATCTCCATTTGCAGCCAATCCATCAGCTTCTTGGGCCAAGGTGAAATATACATGTCAGGTCATAAATACGGAACCAAAGGGAAGCGCAACTTAATTTTTATTTTTGCGCTGCTTTTTGGTTCTATTACAGTTTCAGCAGACGAGCAAGTAAGCAACAGCGCTTGGTTAACTGCAACAGACACTTTATCTAGAACCTGGCAGTCAACTGAGTACGAGTTGTATCTTCCCATCAACACTTGGCACAACCGTCGTTATTACAGTTCAGAAAAAATTAATGGATTCAATGAGCAACCCTTGGGATTAGGGATTGGTAAATATCGGTTTGATGAAAATGGGAACTGGAACGCCTTATTTGTAATGACGTTCCAGGATTCTCATCGTCATTGGGAGCCGGTTTCCGGGTATGCCTTCCAGAAAACATGGCGTCTTGCGGATGATTTTCGGTTGGGTGCTGGATATGCCGTTGGATTAACCATCCGCCACGATATGCGCTATCTACCGATTCCTGGGATTCTTCCGATCCTCTCCGTGGAGTACAAGGAAATTTCTCTGCAATCTACATACGTCCCCGGCGGCGAGGGGTATGGCAATATCCTTTTTACCTGGATACGTTGGCAAATGTAATTGAACAAACCACCACAAACACCTTGCAATTGCTCACTTAGCTACTAATAGTAGCGTTATTACATGGTAGAGTTTAAGGTCACTTCGTCAAGTGTTGCAACAATGCAGAATTACTTGACCCGGTTTCTGTATTCCAGGGTGCGTGTGTCAATTTCAATCTTGTCGCCGATTTCGACAAACAGCGGTACCGGGATTTCAAATCCGGTGGAGATCTTTGCTGGCTTCATTACCTTGCCAGAAGTGTCGCCCTTGACGGCGGGTTCGGTGTAGATGACTTCGCGTACCACGGAATTTGGCAGTTCTACGGAAATCGCCTTGCCGTTGTAGAACGTCACTTCGCATGCCATGCCGTCCTGCAGGAAATTGAGTGCGTCCACCATGGTCTCGGCCTCGATCTCAAACTGGTTGTATTCCTCGTCCATGAAGACATACATCGGATCGCCAAAATAGGAGTAGGTGACGTCCTTCTTCTCCAATACCACCACATCGAATTTGTCATCCGCCTTGTACACGGCTTCGCTTGGCGATTCCGTCAGCAGGTTCTTGAACTTCATCTTGACGACAGACGAGTTGCGGCCGGACTTGCTGTATTCGGCCTTCAGCACCACCATGGGGTCGTTGCCGACCATAAATACGTTGCCTACCTTGAGTTCCTGAGCTGTTTTCATCTGATGTCCTGCAAGTGTGGGGGAGTAAAAAAGCCGCACATTATAGCTTATTTTTGCAGAAATTCACCAGCCCGGATGCGATATCCGTTTGTCCTGCCAGATCACTTGCCCAAGTCCTTGCGTGTGCCTCAAGCGTGGTGCTCTGAATCGCGAAATCATCCCAGTTCAATGGCTTATGTTCATTCCAGGCGTGCTGAAAGGATCGAACGATGGAAGCGTCAGAGGCCTCCATTCCTTTGCAGTAGCGATCGAGAAAGGCCTCCAGTTTTACCAGATGCGTATTTTTGTCTTGCACGTAAATTTGCCACACCAGCGGTTTGCCTGCCCATTGCGCGCGGACGAAGGAGTCCTCGCCGCGCACGAAATTGATGTCGCAGGCCCACAGTAGAAGGTCGTATTCCTCCTGACGCAGAAATGGCAGGACCAGCAGGCTCAGCTTGCCCTGTACGAGCTTGTCCCCGGGGCCGAGGCTGGTCCGGCCAAAATGGCTTGCGACCCGGGTCAAAAGCTGACCCTCCGGTAGCAGGCAGCGCACCGGTTGGTTGGAGTTCTGCCATGCGTTCAAGAGTTCGGTAATGGGTGCGCTGTTGTAGCAGAACAATGACACCGTGGTTTCATCCTGCCCCGGACAGGGCAGGTTCAGTCTCTGCCAAATCCGGGCCGGATCTCGCTGCAAAGCATCACGCCTGGTCAGCAAGTCAGCCTCCCTGAGCAGGCCGCCGGTCTTGGGCGTGAAACCGGGAAAGAAGAATACCTTGGTCAGCGCCAGTTTCGGCTGGGGGGACGGCAGCAGGTGGCAGCCTTCGACCCAGGATTCGGCCGATAGATATTCGAGATTGATCCAAAGCGGTTTTGTTGTTGTTTGTGCCATGGCGGACTGATATGACTCTGGCACCTCGCAGCCGAAGGCTTCGATGACCACCTCAGCCGGAACCGTGTCGGGAAATGACACTGTCCAGTGCCTGATTTCGACGCCTGCACAGCATTGTTCATCGGCGAGCTTATCCACCTCCGGGTACAATGGCTGCAGGCTGCTCAGGTCGTCCACCCAGAGACGTACAGATATGCCGTGTTCACTTGAGAGTTGACGCGCCAGGCGCCAGCATGTCCCGATGTCTCCAAGATTGTCGATGACACGACAAAAAATATCCCAGCACATCAAAAGCCTGTCGTCTGAGTTATTTGGCAAAAGATTCAGGCTTCCCAATCCGCCCAGCGCAGCCCCGCTACCCTGGAAAATTCAGCGATGTTGTGAGTGATTAGTGTGAGGTCAAAGCGCCGGGCGATGGCGACAATGATGTTGGTGTCGAGCAAAAAGCTCATGACGTTGTCAGTTCTGTTCGGGATTCATAATCGCCCTGAGCAGTCTGCCCCAAGGGGTTGCCCTGCCAGCCACCAAGCACATTATTAGTGAAGTCCTCCGGCCAAGTGGTCGCGATTTCACGGCTGACCTCGGCCACAAAACGAGACAAAGGCTGGCCAGCCTCTGCGGCCTTAGTTCGTAGTGCTTGTTCGACTGTGTCAGGTACGTAAAAATGAAGTTGGCTCATGGAATTTCCTGGAATATATGTGCACTATGTGGTCAGTGTAACGTACTACGTGAATTCTTCCAGTCTGCAGTCAAGTGGCTGTAGAATCCGGTTCGACATAGCTGATTTCCAGTACCTCGTATTCTTCTTCACCCCCTGGCGTTTCCACTTTGACACTGGCCGCAATCTGCTTGCCCATCAGGGCCCGCGCCAGCGGCGAAATCCAGCTGATATAGCCGAGGGTGGGGTCAAGTTCATCCACACCTACGATGCGGTAGGTGTGGGTCTGGTCATGGGTGATCGAATACAGAGTGACCCAGGCCCCGAAAAATACCTTTTCCAGACCAATCTGATCCTTGGGGTCGACCACCACAGCGGTGTCCATGCGCTTCATCAGGTGGCGCAGGCGCGAGTCGATCTGGCGCAACCGGCGTTTGCCATAGATATAGTCGGCATTCTCGCTGCGGTCACCGTTGCCCGCTGCCCAACTGACATCGCTGACCACCTTGGGGCGTTCGCTGCGATAGAGCTGGTCGAACTCTTGTTTGAGTGTGGCGTAGCCTGCCGGGGTAATGTAGTTTTTCTTTTCAGCCATACCAGTTTCGAGTGATTTGATTTCTGCCGATTCTACCAGCGCGTGGTGAATATCTTGAGGGTAATTGACTCTGCTAATGAGAAGGGTAGGATGAGCGATTATGTTTTTCGTCCGCCTTGACTATCCCGTTTTCTGGATGTAAAAGGACATAACAGGCGCTGGTTTATGCATCTCGGCTTCGTTTGCAAGACGAGGTGCATGCTTGATTTTTTAGGTTCATCGTTCAAGGCAGTTATGCATTTTCAGGATGAAAGAAGCGTCCCTTATGATGCAATACGGACCTGTAAGCGGCAATATCTCAGCGACTGACCGTCTCCTGCTGGATGAGGAACACGCCAGGCTGGAACAGTTTATGAATGATATGAGCGATATCTGTGAGAATTTCTTCTTACATGGGAATTGCCTCGCCTGCAACCGGTCCCAGGTGGCTACCTGTCAGGGACGCTTGACATCCTTTTTTTATGATTTTCTCGATCTTGTTGCCGAGCATTTCGAGAACGAAGAAAATATCCTGCGCTCAAGTCTGACTGGCGGAGACGGGGACGAGAGATTTTTTCAGCACAAGAACGAACATGCCAGGCTGATGCATGAAATCAATGATCTGATGCGGGAGTCTTTGCTGCTGAGTCACCAGGGTAACCCGTCTGCAGCGATCCGGCGGTTGGATCAGAAAATCACGGAGATGTTTGGCGCGCATGCGAATGTGTTTGATGCGCCCATTTTGCTGCTCACACAGAAGGATGGAGACGAGTAGTACCTCTGTCCACTTGCATCGTCATGCGGCGCAAAAGGGATTGAATCCTACAGCCTGAGCGTAATTATCGACACGTCATCATCCGGTGCACGGCTGCCGAAAAACTGTTCCAGCGTTTCCCTGATGACGGTGAACGGCTTTTTGCCGGATGCCAATGCGTCGAGAAGTCTAGCCTCTCCAAACATTTCTCCTTCTTCGTTCAGCGCCTCGGTCACCCCATCACTGCACAGCACCAGGGTTGTGTTCTTGATGACATCAAATTTTATCGTTTCTGCACTGAACAGACTGGCTGGCAGAACGCTGAGCGCCAGGTTTGTTGAGTTGACCTGATGTCGGACCTTGCCTGCCTGGTCCAGCAGCAACACCGGTGGCAAGCCGCCATTGAATATTTCGATCGAACGGGTTGCGGGGTCGCAACAGACCAGACCCGCTGCGCAGAAGTGGCCGACCGGCATGATCTCGCGCAATTTTCGGTTGATTTCAGCAAGAATTTCTGCCGGCGAGAAATCGCGTCGTACCATGGCAAAGAATATGTCCGAGGTTGGCAGAGCACCAATTGCGGCGGAGAATCCGTGGCCGGTAAAATCCCCCAACATTAAATACAATTTCCCTGCAGGCGATTTTTCGTAAATCACCAGATCTCCGCTGAAGTGTCCGGCAGGACGTATCCAGTAATCCAGCCCGGGAACAGTCAAGCCCTGCATGCGGTTAGTCAGCGCATCGAATACATGATGGGTAAATTCTATTTCTTCCTCGGTACGGGCCTTGTAGTGTTCCAATTCACGATGCATCTGCCCGATACGCAGCATGGACATGATTTTGGCGTCCAGTAACACACCATTGAAAGGCTTGGCCAGGAAATCGTCACCGCCGCTTTTCACGCATTGAGACAGAGATTCATCGTCAATGAGGCCGGTTAAGAAGATGATGGGAATAAAATATTTGCATTGCTGCTTGATGATGGTGGCTGCTTCATACCCGGTCATCACCGGCATGGTGACATCCATCAGAATGATGTCCGGATTTTCGCGATCACACGCGTCAACCGCCTCATGCCCGTTAGCGGCTTCGACGATGACGTATCTTCGGCCGAGAAAAGCCTTCAGCAGCATCCGCGTGCTGCGGTCATCATCGACGACTAGGATTTTAAGAAGTGCTGCAGGCGATGAAGGCAAGGATCTTTGCTAACTTCGGATGAGTTTATCGCCGAATTTTACAACATTTTTGCAGTGTGGTCGAAACAAAGAGGCATTACGGGTGCAGACGGTGCAGCAGTGAGTTATCGATGGCGGCCCAGGTGCGTATTGGTGACGGCATCTGTTTGAAATCTGCCGGGATTTTAACAAGATACCTTAGACCTCGAATTGCAGACTGGCCAGCCTCGCGTAAAGCCCGCTCTGATTGCGCAAATCCTCTGGCGATCCGGTTTCAACAATCCGCCCATGCTCGAGAACGATGATGCGGTTCACTTTTCTTACGGTTGCAAGTCGGTGCGCGATGATGAGCGTGGTTCGGCCCTGCATCGCAGCGTTCAATCCCTGTTGCACCAGAATTTCAGATTCTGCATCCAGCGCGCTGGTGGCCTCGTCGAGCAGCAACAGAGGGGCATTTTTCAGGATCGCGCGGGCGATCGCGATCCGCTGGCGCTGGCCCCCGGACAGGCGGGTGCCACGTTCCCCAAGGAAGGTATGATAGCCATCCGGCAGGCGACTGATGAACTCCTCGACCTGGGCGGAACGCGCGGCCAGCATGACTTCTTCGTCGCTCGCTCCGGGCCGTCCGTAGCGGATGTTTTCCAGTGCGTTAGTCGAAAAAATCACGGCGTCTTGCGGCACAATGGCGATTTTATCGCGCAGGTCGAGCAAAGAAAGTTGCCGGATACTCTGCCCATTGAATCGGATATCCCCACGGCTGACATCGTAAAATCTCAATAGCAATTGGAATAGTGTGGTCTTGCCAGCGCCCGATGGGCCGACTAGAGCAACACTTTCACCATGTGCGATGTCCAGTGTGATGTCATCGAGCGTAATGGTTTCCGGGCGCGAAGGGTAGCAGAAGCTGACATTGTCGAACTGGATTTCTGCTCGCCCGGCGTGGGGCAGAGTTTGCGGTTTAATTGATTCGACGATGGCGGACTTGGCATGCAGCAATTCCAGCAGGCGTTCGGTGGCCCCTGCCGCACGCATCACATCGCCCCAGACTTCCGCCATGGTGCCGACGCCGCCCGCGACCAGGATCGCATACAACACGAAGGACGCCAGTTGGCCTCCGGTCATGGCGCCATCGTGGACCTGGTTGGCTCCGATCCATAGCACGAAAACGATGGACCCCATGACGGCGGTGATGATCAGCACCGTGAGCGTGGCACGTACACGGGTGCGTCGAATCGCAGCCATGAAACTGATCTCGGCCCGGTCGCTGAATCGCCTGATCTCGTTTCGTTCCTGCGTATAGGCTTGCACCGTGGGGACGGCGTTGAGAATCTCGCCCGCCAGCGCCGAGGCGTCGGCGATCTTGTCTTGGGATTCACGCGAGAGTTTTTTAACTTTTCGGCCAATGGCGATAATAGGCAACATCAGGATCGCCATCAGGCCGAGATTGATGGCGAACAGATGAAAACTGGTCACTGCCAGCATGACCATGCCGCCGCCGAACTGGAACAGGCTGCGTAGTCCCATCGAAATCGAACTGCCTACCACGGTCTGGATCAGGGTAGTGTCGCCGGTCAGGCGTGACAACACCTCACCGGTTTGCAGGGTTTCGAAGAATTGCGGCGACTGCGCCAGCACCCTGGCATAGACTGCAGTGCGGAGGTCTGCTGTGATTCGCTCACCGATCCAGGTCACGGTGTAGTAACGAAAGGAAACCGCCAGTGCCCATAAGCCTGCCAAACCGAACAGGGCGATGAAGTGTCCGTTAAGACTGAGCCTGCCCAGCACGCCGCCACCGCTGGCTGGTTTTTGCCCGAAGCCAAAATCGATCAAGTCGCGGAACGCCAGCGGCACCAGCAATAGGGTCGCGGAGCCAATGCATAGCAGGATAAAGGCCAGAGCAATCCGCCCCCTGTAGGGACGAAGAAATGGCCACAAGTCTCGCAGTGATGAAATAGGTAGCCCGGGTTCGGACGGAGCTGGTTGCATGTTCGCCATAGGACCTTAGATTTGTGGTGGCGGCTTAAACCATCTGCCTGATAATAGCGACAAAGGCGCCTATGGCCAGTGTCGCGAAAGCCAGTATGGAGAGACCAAAGCCACCACCGCGTTTCTTTGCATCCTCGCAATAGGCGAAGGCATACCACAGCCTGCCAGCCAGCCAGATTGCTCCAAGGACTCCTGCCCAGGTTGCACTGACGTACCAGGCAAACAGCCAAAGCGCAGGCAGAAAGGCCACGCTACTTTCAACCGTGTTCATCTGAACGCGGTAAGCCAGCTCAAATTTCGGATGTCCGGTGGTGGCCGGTGCTTCGATTTTATATTTGCCTCTTGCCCGGCCGACATTCAAGGACACGCCAAACAGCAGAAATAAGGTGAATACTGTCACAAGTGATGGCAGGTGGAAGTCCATGAGTTTCTCCTGATAATAAAGTGTTTCGATTCAGCGCCAGGGTATTCTGAGCGAGCGTTGTATTTTGAGTTCAAGGATAACATTTACACGGAATGTCGGCGATTCGTCAAAGTTGTTTCGATAAATAAATTTCACTATGCAAGATTAATGATATTCAGTTTTTTGATCCGGTGCCGTAAATGAAATGACAGCTGAACCAACTGGATCATTATCATGGAGAAAAAAATGGTCACCGCAAACTATTCCAGAATTGAAGAACTTTCAAACTCAAGGGAAGAGTCTCTCCTGAATGAGGATGCAAGAAATGAAGTTTTACGATTACAAATGCTGGAAAATAGACGAATTCAGCAAGTAAATTTATTGCGTCGTCATTTGGGTTTTAAAAATTACTCCTTCAGCTAAGGGCTGTATGCCGCACAACGCAACATGATGTGGCATAGCAAAAAGTCTGTCGTTGTTTCGGGATTGCTGCTTTTTGTTGTCTCCGGTGCATCAATGGCAGCGGATGATCCTGACGTCATCTTCAATTCAATGAGCAGTTCAGCCTTCAGCGCAATTTGTACAGAAGACAGCTGCAGTTCGGCACCCGTCGTCATGACCTGTGTTACAGGTATGTGTTCCAACGCGCCAGTGCCGCCAGAACCCTGCGAGGAGGGGTTTTGCCGGTCAGAAAAAACCAAGGCATTGACTGCCGAAAAAGGTTGACTTGCCTACCAATTAACAAATCCTTATACCTGGATGATTGTTGGGGTCATGGCTCGCAAAACTTATCCCGATTTGACGGTCGGGGATCGCCTCCTATATAAGAAAATGGCATACTAAGCCACAGCATCTATATATTTTATTGATGCGAATTGATACCCACAAAAACTGTGGATAACTCTGTTGATAGAGTTGTCACGAAATCGTAACTCATTGCAAAATAAAGGATATTTCTATCTGCTCCATATTTGAGCTATTATATAAATCCATTAATAATCAATAAGATGCGACATCTCATTGGTATTTAAAGATATTTTTGGTAAAGCTAAAGTAATACATGAGGTGGTGTGTATAACTGCTATTGACAGGCGTGCCTGAACCGTTTCGATTCCATGTTTTCACCCGCGTGGCGTTCGTCTGTCTGGCAATTCGGTGATCGCCTGAATTACCTCGCCTTCGATCACTTGTCGCATCTGGCGATGGGGCAAAGGATTCGTGGCGTATATTTACGTTCATCAACTGATAAGCCGAGATGGCAATGCCAATTAGCATCAGGTGAGCGAGCACAAACAATGAGAACATGAGCATTAAGGCCAGCATCACGAGGTATAGCAGAGGCGTTATCAAGTTACCTGGAAATGCAGAGGCATGAAATTGGAAGCGCATTTTAGTGGTCGTTCTCGACGATCGATGGCGTGACCCCGGCACGGGCAAGGAATTCGCGCAGGTGTTTGATTTCCTGCTTGCCATAGACATTGCTCTGGTGCGGGTGATGCAGGAATTCGTCAAAGCCGTTGAGTTTGACATGGAAACGTGCTCCGCCGGCAGGCTCGAAGCTGGCACCAAGATGATGAAGCAAGGACTCGATTTCCCGCCAGTGAATATTGCCACTGACCGGATCATGGAAAATGGCGCGGATTAAATGAATAGGTTTGTGGCTCATAATGTCATCCTTTAGCTAAAATCCTATCTGGCGATGAACGGGTCAAAATAGCATACGCCTAATTGGCAGGCAATTTTTAGAGGCCCCCGCAATTTGAGAAGTGTTCCTCAAAAGATTCACTACAGGCAGGCTTTATGAGGTTGGGAATAGATCTTGGCGGCAGCAAAATCGAAATCATCGCGCTCGATGATGTTGGAGTGGAACTCTTGCGCCGCAGAGTAGCCACTCCGCAGGCTGACTATGCCGCAACTCTGCAGGCCATCGTTGGTTTGGTGCAAAGTGCAGAAGCAGAACTGGGGAGGCGTGGCACGCTCGGTATCGGCACGCCCGGTGCCATCTCCCGTGCGAACGGGAGGCTTAAGAACTCCAATTCTCTGCACCTGATAGGCAAGCCGATCGTGCAGGATCTGGAGGCCTTGCTGCTACGTACGGTTAAAATCTGTAATGATGCAAACTGTTTCGCGCTGTCAGAATCCACCGATGGAGCGGCTGCGGGGGCCGCCGTGGTGTTTGGCGTGATCATCGGTACCGGTGTCGGCGCCGGCATTGTGGTACATGGCCATGTCCTGACGGGGCCCAATGGCATCGCCGGCGAGTGGGGACATAATCCGCTCCCATGGGCCCTGACTGATGAACTTCCTGGCGATGAATGCTATTGCGGTCGCAGCGGATGCATAGAAACTTTCCTCTCCGGACCCGGAATGGCGAAACTGCATAGGCTTGAAACGGGTGAATCCCTGATCCCCGAGGAAATCGTGTCGAGGGCTGCGGCCGGAGATGTCGCCTGCGAAACAAGCCTGCAACATTACGAGCATCGATTGGCACGAGCGCTTGCTCATGTCATCAACATTCTCGATCCGGATGTCATCGTGCTGGGTGGCGGCATGTCAAACCTGGAGCGGCTATATGCACGTATTCCTGAGCTATGGGGGAATTGGGTATTCTCGGATCAGGTTGACACCCGCTTGGTAAAACACCGATTTGGCGATTCCAGCGGCGTGCGCGGTGCGGCATGGTTGTAATGGCGCCACTTGTCCGGCAAAAAAATCAGGAGTGTTCATGCGCCAACTGACCCACCAGATTGTCATTAAAACGCATGGCCGCCGGCTGTATGATGTCACCGGACAGGTTTGTTCATGGGCCGAAGCTACAGGCATAGTCAACGGACTCCTGACCATCTACATCCAGCATACTTCGGCCAGCCTGCTCATCAACGAGAATTACGATAGCGATGTCATTGCCGATTTGGAACGTTTTTTTGCACGCTTGATTCCCGACGGTGACCCGTTGTTCGTGCATACCATTGAGGGACCGGACGACATGCCGGCACATGTCAGGACTGCCCTGACCCAGACTCATCTTGCCATTCCCGTGTTGAATGGCAAGCCCGTATTGGGTACTTGGCAGGGAATATTCTTGTACGAGCATCGACATGAACCTGCTTCACGTCGATTGGTGTTGCATCTGATTGGTGAATAGTTGGCGTGCAGATTTCAGGATTAACCCAGCCATTGAATTCTTGCAAAAAGACGGTTTAATTCAGGTTGGTTTTTTTTAGGCTTTAGTTTTTGGATATTGCCCGCAGACATATTTCAAGTGACTGCCACATCCGGCCGTGCAATCGCTCGCGCCAAACCCCGAGATTATTATTTGCCCGGTTGTTTGCTGATTGAGTTCACACTCTGGTTGTGAGAAGCGATTAACACGGGTTACCACAGCATCTGGAACCGCCAGCAGATAATCAATATGCCAATGCAAAAGTTTAGACTTGCGAAGATGGCGCGCGATGCGCGCCTCAATGTTACGTCTGGCACTGCCCGTGTAAATGTATCGTCCAGCCGGGAAATCGACTACGCCCAATTTGCCGATCACAATCCGGGCAGGGGTGATCAAGGCGATGTCAAGCTGGTAGCTAATGTAAGTCGGCGTGTTCACATGGATGAATGTCTGGCTAGCCGGGAAAATCTAACGCAAAGAGTCGGCCGGTGTGAGCAATCTCCGGCCTTTATACTGGATCGTCGCGATAATGATTCCTGGTCTGAGGATTGATATTTTTTCCCCTTGATCCAGGTAGAGACATTTTCCAGACGTGATCAACTGCTTTACGCCGTTAGCGTCCTTGCTATTCTGAAATCCCATCATATCACTCGTGAAATTCTCGCTGCTGCAGGCAAATATATCCCTCTTCAGAGTATCAGCTGACGCAATGAGGCTGGCGGCAAAGGTAATTGCTGCAATGATGGCCTTGACCAATCCTGATTTAGGCATGAACCAATCTTTTCAATGTAATTCTTAAGTAATGAACTGTGCCGGATTGGCGCATGATTTTTCCTGCGACAACGCAGCCTTGAACACTAATTCTATTCCACTTCCTCATCCAAACCAAAATAGTTGAAATTTAATATCCGTAAACTATTGCGCATGTGTCTTGTGCAATTTAAGCTCTTGCAATCAGAATCCGCACTATTTAATTACCGATCCAATTTTTGGAGTACAAGCACATGAATAGTTTAGTGGCCTACCTTGGCAAGCTGAGAGTAAAACAGCAATTTACGGTATTGCTCATTGCATTTGCTTCAGGATTTTTACTTGCGGGCGCGAGTGCCTATTGGGCACTCTCGAAGTTAAAAGTAAATGGTCCGATTTATCAGCAACTGGTTCAAGGTAAGGATTTAGTCGCGGATATCCTGCCGCCGCCTGAATACATTCTTGAAACACACCTGGCTATTTACCAGCTTCGGGCCGCTAAGACGACGCCGGAAAAGTCTGAGATCGTGAAGAAGCTGCAAGCACTTCATACTGATTTTGATACCAGACATGAGTACTGGAACAAAGCAGGGTTGGATCAAAGCCTGCAGAAGCCGTTGATTGTTGATGCTTATGAGAGTGCCAAGCACTACTACGAAGTAGTCGACACCAAGTTTGTCCCGGCAGCCCTGGCAGGGGATGCGGCTGCCATGGATAAGCTATTGGACCAGCTTAATCAGATCTACGACACGCATCGCAAAGGGATCGATGAAACGGTCAAGATTTCAAATGATCTCAATACCACCGTTGAACATGATGCAGCCCGACTTGATGTTAACGCCACGCTGTTCTTGATCATGGTTTTTATTGCGGTTGCTTTAAT